>JBBQAI010000053.1:0-28575 GCA_038316205.1 Burkholderiales bacterium | reverse complement strand
ATTTCCAGGCGCTGCAAAAACACTTCGGCGCCGACTGCGAAGTGTTGACCGTTACCGGACCCGATGGCCAGCCGCTGTCCAGCGTGCTGAGCTTCTATTTTCGCGACGAGGTGTTGCCGTATTACGCCGGTGACGACTGGGCCGCGCGCGACCTGGCGGCCAACGATTTCAAGTACTGGGAACTGATGCGCCGGGCCTGCGCAAGCGGTCTGAAAGTTTTCGATTACGGCCGCAGCAAGCTGGGCACCGGGCCATATGCGTTCAAGAAAAACTGGGGCTTCGAGCCAACGCCGCTGCATTACGAGTACTGCCTGTACAAAAGCGATGCCGTGCCCCAGAACAACCCGAACAACCCGAAGTACAAGCTGATGATCGAAACGTGGCGGCGCATGCCCATCGCGCTGGCCAATTTCATCGGGCCCCACGTCGTTCGGAACCTGGGCTGAGCCGGGCGCCATGGCCAACGTCCTCTACCTCGTCCACCGCATGCCCTACCCGCCCAACAAGGGTGACAAGGTGCGGTCTTTTCACCATTTGAAGCACCTGGCAGCGCGCCACCGTGTCTTTCTCGGCACCTTCATCGACGACCCGGACGACGCGCGGCACCTGCCCGCCGCGCAAGCCTTGTGCGCCGGTGTCCACGCCCCGCGACTGAATCCGCTGGCCGCCCGGCTGGCCAGCCTGACGGGGCTGCTGGGGCCCCAGGCGCTGACGCTGCGCTACTACGCCCAGGCCTCAATGGCGCGCTGGGTGCAAGACGTGGTGGCCCACCAAGCGATCGACTGCACGCTGGTGTTCTCGTCGTCGATGGCGCAATACGCACAGCCCGGCACAGGTCCCTTGCTGCTGGACCTGGTGGACGTCGATTCGGCGAAGTGGACCGCCTACGCGCCCGATCACCGCTGGCCGATGTCGTGGCTGTACCGCCGCGAAGGACGCACGCTGCTGGCCTACGAGCGTGAGGCGGCGGCACGTGCCGACCACACTTTCCTGGCGACGGAAAATGAAGCCGCGCTGTTCCGAAAGTTGGCTCCGGAATCCGCCGCCCGGGTCAGCGAACTGAGCAACGGAGTCGATGCCCACTACTTCCAGCCACAGGCCGCACGCGCCTCGCCGTTTGTGGCCGACGAAGTGCCCATCGTGTTCACCGGTGCAATGGACTACTGGCCCAACGTCGATGCCGTGTGCTGGTTCGCCACCGAGATACTGCCGCGCTTGCGCGTGCGCCACCCGAAACTGCATTTCCACATCGTCGGCCGCAGCCCGACGCCCGCCGTGCGCGCGCTGGCGAACGAGTTCGTGCATGTGAGCGGCACCGTGCCCGATGTGCGGCCTTACCTGCAGCACGCTACCGTGGTGGTTGCACCCTTGCGCCTGGCGCGCGGCATCCAGAACAAGGTGCTGGAAGCGATGGCCATGTCTCGCCCCGTGGTGGCTGCATCTTCCTGTGTCGAAGCCATCACCGCCGAGCCTGGGCAACACCTGCTGGCTGCCGCAGACGCTGATGCGTTCGTTCTGGCGATCGAAAGCCTGCTGGCCGACCCGGCACGGGCCGACACCATCGGCCGCGCCGGCCGCGAACAGGTGCTGGGCGCCCACGCCTGGGACGCCCGCCTTCGAGTACTTGATCGACACCTGGAGGCGGCCACAGTCCGCCGCCTGAACGCAGCATGAAAGCCGCATGAAACTTGCCGACTACCTGCCCAGCCCGGCCGCCTGGCGCCGGCTTGCCCCGGCCCTGTTGCTGGTCGCCGCCGTGCTGGCGTTGTTTCGCGACACCGCGGTGGCCATGGTCACCATCTGGAACCGTTCGGACACCTTCGCCCACGCTTTCCTGGTGCCGCCCATCGTGGCCTGGTTGATCTGGCGCCGCCGCGACACGCTGGCCACCATCCCCACGCGCCCGGCGCCCTGGGTGTTGTTGCCGATGGCCGCGATGTGCGCGCTGTGGCTGTTGGGCGAGTTGGCCGGCGTCAACGCGGCCACCCAGTTGGCGCTGGTGGCACTGCTGGTGTTGATCGTGCCTTTGGTCTACGGCCTGCCGCTGGCGCGCGCGCTGACCTTCCCGCTGCTCTTCCTGTTCTTCGCCGTGCCCATCGGCGAATTCATGGTCCCCACGATGATGGACTGGACGGCCGATTTCGCGGCCACGGCGGTGCGCCTGTCGGGCATCCCCATCTACCGCGAAGGGCTGCAGTTCGTCATCCCGTCGGGCAGCTGGTCGGTGGTTGAAGCCTGCAGCGGCGTGCGCTACTTGATCGCATCCTTCATGGTCGGCACGTTGTTCGCGTACCTGAATTTCCAGTCTGCAGGCCGGCGCGCATTTTTCATGGTCGCCTCGCTGCTGGTGCCGATCCTGGCCAACTGGGTGCGGGCCTATCTGATCGTGATGATCGGCCACCTGTCCGGCAACACCTTGGCCGTGGGCGTGGACCACATCATTTACGGCTGGGTCTTCTTCGGCTTGGTCATCGGCGGCATGTTCATGGTCGGTGCGCGCTACGCCGAAGCCGACCCACCGGTGCCCGCGGCGCTGACGGGTGCTGCGGCGGCCCGGCGTGGCGCCAGCGCGGCACCTTGGGTGACCGGCTTGGCCATGGCGGCCCTGCTGCTGGCGGTACAAGGCGCGTTGTGGCAACTGAACCGCCCTCACGGAGGTGCCGAGCCCCGCTTGGCCCTGCCCGACCGCCTGGACAGTGGCTGGCTGGCGGCGGGTGCGGCGGTCTCGACCTGGACCCCGGCCTACGCCAATGCAGCCGCGACCGCTGACCGCAGCTACCGACTGAGTTCAGTGGCGGAGGCAGGTTCACAGGCGGGCTCGCCCGAGCCCGTCGTCGGTTTGCGCGTGGCCTACTACCGCGATCAAGGTTACGAACGCAAGCTGGTCACGTCCACCAACAACCTCACCGATGTCGAAGCGCACGGTGACTGGGCGCAGACCGCCAGTGGCGGCACCGTGCTGAACTTGCCGGCCGGCCCGCTTGCGCTGCGCACGGCCGAGCTGCGGGGCTCGTCCGAGCCTGGCAACCCCAACGCCCAGCGCTTGCGCGTCTGGCATCTGTACTGGATAGGCGGCCACTACACCACCAGCGATGCGCGCGCGCGGCTTCAACTGGCCATCAACCGCCTGTTGGGCCGCGGCGACGATGCAGCGGTGCTGTTTTTCTACACCCCGATGAGCGCGATCAACGGCACGGCCGCACCGGACGAGTTGCTGGGCCGCTTCGTGCCGTTGGCCTTGCCGGCCATCGAGCCCTTGCTTCAAGCAGTGAGTCACCCACGCTGAGCAGTCAGCAGTCCCGTTTTGACTCCTGATTTCGCAGCCTGATTTCCGCCCCGCGCCCCTATCATTCCTGACGCCATGCGGACTTTGCTACATGCGTTTTCAACCTTCGAACTGGGCGGCTCGCAAGCGCGATTCGTGCTGCTGGCGAACGCTTTGGGCCCGGCCTATCGGCACCTGATCGTGGCCATGGACGGCCGCATGCAGGCCGGCGAGCGCCTGGCACCCCAGGTCAACTGGCAACCGATGGCGATCCAGAACCAGCGCGGGGGTGCACTGGCCAACCGCCCGGCCTTCCGCGCCGCGTTGAAAGACTGGCAACCCGACCTGCTGCTGACCTACAACTGGGGTGCTATCGAATGGGCCGCCGGCAACCTGCCGCGCCGCGTGCCGCAGGTGCATGTCGAAGACGGTTTCGGGCCTGGTGAGGCGCAACGCCCTCACACGCGCCGCGTCTGGGCCCGACGGGCTCTTCTGGCCTGTGGGCACGCGACGGTGGTGGTGCCGTCGCGCCGCCTGGTGCAGCACGCGCAAACCTGGTGGATACCGTCGCAACGCCTGCGTTACATCCCCAACGGCGTGCCCGTGGCGGCTGATGCGGTGGCGCGGCCGGTGGTGCCCGCCGGGCGGCCGCTGGTCATCGGCACCGTGGCCGGACTGCGGCCCGAGAAGAACGTGAAACGGCTGATCAGCGCCTTCGCGGCGGCCCGCCGTGTTCATGATGTGCGGCTGCTGATCGTGGGCGACGGCACCGAAAGGGCCGCCTTGCAGGCCCACGCGCAGGCGCTGGGCGTGGCGGCCGACGTGGTCTTCACCGGCTACCTGCGCCAGCCGCAGGATCAGCTGCTGAAGATGGACTTGTTTGCCTTGTCATCCGACACCGAGCAGCAACCGATTTCGATGCTGGAGGCGATGGCCCTGGGGATACCCGTGCTGGCCACCCGCGTTGGCGACGTGCCTTTCATCGTGCCTGCCGTTGCGAGCGCCAGCGTCCTCTGCGAACCCGACGATGCGGCCTACACGCAGACCTTGCTGCAGGTCTTGGCCCAGCGCGCCGATTGGCCCGCCTGGGCTGAAGCCGGCCTGGCGCAGGTCCGCGCGCACTACAGCTTCGACGCGATGCTGGCGCGCTGGCGACGGGTCTTCGATGGCCAGCCGGATGACGGATCGGCCTTGCTGCCGGTGCAGGGCACTGGACGGGCGGCGGCGCCGTGAACGGCAACACAACCGCGCCCACTGCGCGCACGGCGCTGGTTATCGGCAGCGACACCCGCGCCTTCCTGGGTGTCGTTCGCTCGCTCGGTCGGTTGGGCGTGGCGGTGCACGTGGCGCCGTTTGATTTCTCTTCGGTAGCGCTGCAGTCGCGCCATGTGCAAGCTGTGCACCGCCTGCCTCACCAGTTCGACCCCGCTGACTGGATCACCGCGGTGTTGGCGCTTTGTGAGCAGATCCGGCCCGACTTCATCGTGCCCTGCGACGACCGCAGCATTCTCCCGCTGCATGAGTTTCGAGACCGTGTTGCGCACCTGCCCTTGGCGATGCCGGGCGCGCTGGCCTATGCAGCCTTCTTCGACAAAGGCAACACCCGAAAATTGGCCGCGCATTGCGCAGTGCCGGTGCCACCCGGCCGCTTGTTGGCGGGGGGTGAAACGGCCGAAAAGCTGGTGGCCGACTACGGCCTGCCGCTGTTCATCAAGCCCCGTAATTCCTACTTGCTGCGGGCCTTGGAAAGCCGCCGCAACGTCATCACTTGCCACAGCGTGGCGGCGGTGCAGGCGGCGCTGGCAGGCCTGCAGTTGCCCAGTGAATTTCTGGTCGAAGGCTGCTGCACGGGTATCGGTGTGGGCGTGTCGGTGTTGGCCCAGGACGGCGTCATCAGCCAGACCTTCCAGCACCGCCGGGTGCGCGAACCGGTGGGCGGCGGCGGCAGCAGTTACCGCCTGAGTGAAACACCAGACCCTGATTTGCTGGCCATGACAGAGGCCCTGTGCAAGTCCAGCCGGCTGCAGGGTGTGGCGATGTTCGAGTTCAAGGTCGATGACGCTACAGGCCACAAGGCGCTGCTCGAAGTGAACGCGCGTTTCTGGGGATCGCTGCCGCTGGCGATGGCCGCAGGCGTCGACTTTCCGGCGCTGTTGTTTCAGCAGGCGCTGGGTGCTGCACCCGCACCGCGTGTTATCTATCGCGTGCCTTGCTATGCACGCAATCTGCTGGCGGATTTGTATGCGGTGCTGGGGCATATCGACGCCACGCGGGGCGCCGGCGCTCTGGCGCACACCGCGGTGGTGCTGCGCTGGCTGGCCTCTTTCGGGCGCCTGGCCATCGGCAGGGAGTCGCTGGATACCCTGGCGCGTGACGATCCTCGGCCGGGCTGGCTGGAGATCAAGGCCATCACCCTCAAGGTCGCCGAGCGCTTGACGCGCTTGTTGCCGGGTCTTCGGGGGCGCGGCACCCAGCAGCCCGCACTCGCCGTACAAGCTGCTTTCCGGGCGGCAGCGCAGGCCCGGCGGCCGGTACAAATCGTTGTGGCCTGCTACGGCAACATCTGCCGCAGTCCCTATGCCGCCGTGCAACTGGCGCGGGCCTTGCAAAGCTGCCCGCATGGGGTGGTGGTGACGGGCGTTGCGCTTGCTGCGCGGGCTGGCCGGGCCTCACCCGTTGCGGCGGTTGCGGCGGCGGCCCGTGCGGGCGTGGATCTGGCGAACCACCGCTCGCGTTTTGCCGACGACGCGCTGCTGCAAGCGGCCGATCTGGTGCTGGTTTTCGACAGCAAGAATCTGGCGTTGATCGAAGCCCGAGGCCTGCCGTTGCAGCGCCCAGCCCTGCGCCTGCGCGAATTGCTGGGCGAAGAAGCCGGCTCGTGCGATATCGATGACCCCTACGGCCACGACGACGCCAGCTTCGACCGCTGCTACCAACTGATAGACCGCGCGATTGCGGTGTTGCGCACCCTGTTGCCTGTGCGCGAGAGTGCCGCATGAACCTGCCACCCCTGCAACCGCAGCCCGCCGCGCTGGACTACCAGCGCCCGCAACTGCTGGTGGTCGTTGATACCGAGGAAGAGTTCGACTGGAACCGGCCTTTCAACCGCGCCAGCACCGGCACGGTGTCGATCACGGCACAAGACCACGCGCATGCCCTCTACGACCGCTACGGCGTTGTGCCGACCTATGTGATGGACCACCCGGTGGCCACCTCGGCAGTGGCCGTGCGCTACCTGCGCGGCCTGGTCGATGCGGGACGGGCCGATTTCGGCACCCACTGCCACCCTTGGGTGACGCCGCCCCACGTCGAAGCCGTATCGAACTTTCACTCTTTCCATGGCAACCTGCCGCCCGAGTTGGAGGCCGCCAAGTTGCGCACCAGCACCGACGCTGTGGCCCAGGCCTTCGGCCGCGCGCCGCGCATCTTCAAGGCCGGGCGCTATGGCGTCGGGCCGCAGACCTTCAACACCGTGATCGCTCTGGGCTACTCGGTAGATTGCAGCTTTGTGCCGCACACCCGATTCACGGCCCAGGAGGGCCCCGATTTCCACGGCACGCCCGAGCAGCCGTTCTACACCGACGCCACGCGCCGCCTGCTGGAGATACCGCTGACCGTCGGCTACTCAGGGCCGCTGCACCGCCTGGGTCGCTCGGCCAACGGTTTTGTTGATGACCCTTGGGCCCAGCGCTTGCGGCTGCCGGGCATCTTGAGCCGGCTGGGCTTGATGGAGCGCGCCGTGCTCAGCCCCGAGGGTTATGACGCTGCCACGCTGTGCCGGCTGCTGCGCGCCCTGGTGGCGCAGGGCCAGCGCGTGTTCACGCTCAGCTACCACTCGCCTTCGCTGGCGCCGGGCCACACGCCGTATGTGCCCGATGCCGCTGCCCTGGCGGTCTTCCTGAGCCGCATCGAAGCCGTGCTGGCTCGTTTCCAGAACGAGCTGAACGGGCAGTTCACGACGCTGGCCGGCGTTGAGCAGCACGCCCGCAGCCGCCTGCTGGCCCGCGCCGCCTGAGCCCGTGCTGGTGATGGACGCGGCGCCGCTGTTCAGCATCGTCATCGCCACCCGCGACCGTGCGGCGCTGTTCGCAGCGGCGCTGGATTCGGTCGCCGGACAAGACTGCATCGACACCGAAATCATCGTCGTGAATGACGGCTCCAAGCCCGAGTCTTTGCCCGACTACGCGGCCATCCTGGCCCGTGCCCAGGCCACGCTGGGCCCACGTTTGCGCAGCTTTCAACTTCTGCGCCGGCCCAAGGGCCATGGCTCCAGCTACGCCTTGAACGTGGGCGTCGAAAACGCGCGCGGCGCCTATGTCTGCTTTCTCGACGACGACGATCTGTGGACCGACCCTGGCCATCTCAGCCGCGCGGCGGGCGTGCTGCGCCAGCGCCAGGCCGTCGGCCAGGTGGTTGACGTCTACATGGCCAACCAGATTGCCGTGCGCGCTGGCGTGCCGCTGTCCACCGCCACCTGGATCGAGGCGCTGGACGGCCAACTGCGTGCCTGCGGGCGGCGCCCGGATGCCGATGGCGCCTATGTGGTCGACATTGCCGAGCTGCTGGGTGCCGGCGGTTTTTGCCACCTCAATGCACTGACCGTTCGGCGCGAGTTCTATCTGGCCGTCGGGGGCCTGGATGAAGCCATCCGCTGGGAGAACGACCGCGAACTCTGGCTGCGCCTGCTGGATGCCGCCCACCACATGGTCCACCACCCGGCGGTGGTGGCGCACCACCACGTACCCGACCCGAAAACCGCCGCCAGCATCACCACCGGCATGGGACAACTCGAGCGCCGGATGTGGCAACTGCGCGTGCTCGACAAGGCCGTGTTGCAGCTGAAGTCGCCGTTGCTGCGGGCGCACGGCCGTCTGCACAAGGGCTATGTGCTCAAACGCCTCGCGCATGAACTGGCAGCACAGGGCGATTGGCGCGCGGCCAGCTTTTATGCGGCCGAAGCGCTGGCCCTGCTGCCCACGCTGAAGTGGGCTGCCTACACCTTGTGGTGCTTCGGGCGGCGCCTGGTCTCGCGTCCGCCCACAGCGTGATGGAGAGCGATGCCCGTGCTGTCGAAACAGAACCGGGTGGTTCCTTCATGAATCAGGGCCGGCAAACCCGCAGGCGTTGCTTGACATCGGCCGTGTCGGTTGGCGCGCTGGTCAGCTTGGGCGGGTGGTCCTCAACGTCCCAAGCCGCAGCCGCAGCCGATTCCCCAGCCCAAGCCGCAGCCACTGCGGCTGAAAGCTGCGCTCTGGCCCAGCTGCTGCGCTCGGCACCCCAGCCCTTGGCGGCGCAAGTGGGTGCGGCGTTGTTGCCGCAGTGGGCCCACGCAACGTCCGAGGCACTGGTACACGCGCTGGTCTCTCGGCTTTCGGGTTTTATCGGCAGCAACCTGCACCTGGCCTGCGACGCCAGCCAGCTCCAGATCGCGCTTCAGGCGTCCGTACGGGCCGACTTTGCACAAGGCCGTTGTGCAACGGTCGGCGGCTGGGTGCTGACGCGCACCGAACTGGAACTCTGCGCACTGGCCGCACTGGCCGCCCGGTCTGTCGGCGCCGCCTGAGACGCAGGGCGCATCAACGGGCTGGTTTGCGCTCGCGTGCGCCAGCGTGCCGGATGTAATTGCCCAGCACGCAGTAGGCAATGGTCGCCAGATAGCGGGGCCCCAGACGGCCGACATTGAATTTGGACACACCGCCCTCGCGGTCGCGCCAGCTATTGGGAATGATCTTGGGCGAAGCGCCAGATAACACCGCCTTGACCGACATCTCGACCGTGAGGTTGAAGTCGGCACTGATCAGCGGCGCCATGGCTTCCACCACGTGGCGGCGATAGCCTTTGAAGCCATTGGTGAAGTCGCGGTACTGGCGGTAGCCGGTCAGATAGGCGATCAACAGGTTGCCGACGCGGTTCAGCAGCTTCTTGATCAGCGGGTAGTCCTGAACCTGGCCTTGCGCGGCGAAGCGGTTGCCGAAGGCGCAGTCGCAGCCGGCGGACAGGGCCTGCGCGTAGGCCACCACGTCGCCGGGGCTGTCTGAGCCGTCGGCCATGGACACGATCACCGCATCACCCTCGAAGCTGCTCAGGCCGGCCCGCACAGCCAATCCATAACCGCCCTTGCCTTGATTCCTGACTGGCTTTACGGCAGGAATCTCCGCAGCCAAACGGCTCAGGATCATCCAGGTGCTGTCGCTGGACTGGTCATCCACCACGCGAATTTCATAGGCCAGACCGGCCGCTTCCAGCGCGGATGAAAGCGCCCGGATGGTCGGCTCGATCACCGCCTCTTCGTTGTAAGCCGGGATCACCACCGAGACTTTGAACTTTGAATCAACCATAGCAACGGTGCGCCAGTTGTGCCGCTTCTTGAATGCTGGCCCATGCCGTACCGGTGCGCCGCATTTCCACCGAGCACCAGCCGACGTAGTTGACAGCGCGCAAGGCGTCGCCCACCGCCGCGTGGTCGGTGCGTGGGCTGTCGAAGGGCCCCAGGTCGGGCTCGGAGACATGCACATGCACGAGGATGTCGGCCACCTGCGGCACCGCTGCCACCGGGTCATCCCCGGCCAACAAGGTGCAGGCCGTGTCCAGATGCAAGCCGATGCCTGGATGGTTGCAAGCGCGCACCAGTTCCTCGGCTTCCTGCCAGCAGGTCACGAAGTTGCAGTTGTAATAGCTGGGGTTGGCCTCGATCGCCAAGGTAACCCCAGCGTCAGCACAAACCTGCCCGACTTGCCGAAAAAAGTGGATGGCGTGTTGCATCGCCTGAGCAGGCGTCAAGTCACCCCGGTCGCGGTTTTTGGGGGATCCAAACACCAGCACCTTGGCCTGCATCGCAGCCGCCAGGCGGGCGACACGTGCCAGGTGAGCGATCAGGTCGCTTTGCTGCTGGGCCGCGCCGAACACCTGCAAGTCCGGTCGCCCGAACAGCAGCGATTGCACCGACGGTGTTTGAAAACCAGCCGTCTGCATGGCGCTTGCAAACGCTGTGGCAGCCTCTGGGGTGGCACCGTCCCAACCAGGCCAAAGCCGCGTGGGTGCCACTTCGATGCCCTGAACCTGGTGGGCGCGCAACAAACCCAGCACCTCGTGGTCTTCGTCGGCGGCCCACGCAACGTTGCTGAACGCCAGCTTCACAAGCGCACTCCCTGGCTCGCCAGATAGACCCCCAGCCGGTCCAGCACCGCGTCAGCCGACGCGATCCAGCCGCCGCTGCCGCCATACAGCGCGGCGTGGCGCGTGCGGTGGTCATAGTGCGCCTCGGGTGCGGGTGTCTGGCCGACCTGCTTGTCGGCAAAGTAGCGCTCAACGATCACCCGCGTGGCGATGGGTTCCGTGAACAGGTGAATCAGATTCAGCCGCTGCTCAAGCGCCACCGCGATGTCTGCCCAAAGCCGGGTGATGTCGTAGTACTGGAAGCTGCTGGCGGGGTTGATGCTGCCCAGCATGTTGTCGTGGATCAGGTCGTAGATCACGTTCTTTTTGAGCCCGGGGCCGAACAGTCCGGGCAGCCTGACCACCAGTGTCTCGGGAAACTGCGCACGCATGAAGTGCTCGAGCGCCAGCCGATGCGTGCCGTAAGCGTGGTTCTTGCCATCCGCCGCATCTGCCGTTTCGTCCTGCGGTGCGACCGACGGCGGAATGACATCCACGGTCGATATCAAAACCAGTTGCTTGGCCTGCACGGTCTTCAGCAGCGCCATGGACTGCTGCAGGTTTTGCCAGTCCAGTTCAGGCGCTTGGTTGGCCAGCCACTTGTTCGCTGGAGCCCCCGAGAAGACCAGGGTATCGAAGACCTTTCCTTCGATATCTTGAATATTCCGCGAATTGTAGAAATGCTGGAATTCGGTCTGGTTGCACAGGTTGGAACCCACAAACCCGGTGTGCCCGACGATGGCGTTCTGCGTCATGGGGCTTGTCCCAATTCTTCCGCGACGTTCAACTCTGGCGCATACGACATGACGCTGCTGCTGGTCTGGGTGGTATAGAAGTACAAAGGGCGGCGGCCGATATTTTCAAGAATCTGCTGCATGTATTCCGACATCACCGCCAGCACCAGGCTCAGAAAAAAGAACAGCACTGAAATCTGCAGGGATAAACTGGCCCACCCGGCCGCCACGGATTCGTGGGTGAGCCAATAAATCACCACGTAGATGCTGTAAATCACCGTCAGCATGCTGACGCCCACCGAGACGATGGACACCAGGCGCAGCGGTTTGGGCGACAGTGACAGCGTCAGTTCCACCGCGCGATAGATGGAGTAAGCCCAGTTCAAGCCGCCGCCCCCCGCCTGGGCCACGGGTTCGGGATCGTAGACAATTCTTTCGATGTTGTAGCCTGACAGGGCCGGTGCCAACGACAGTATGCGGTGTCGGTCTACTGCTTTCAGAATGAAATTCAACGCCCGGCGACTGAACAGCCGGGCGCTGGACAGCGCCGGTGGCAGACGAATGTGGTTTAACCGCCCGAGCGCCCTCAAAAACCAATTTTCCACGCGGTAGTACAGTGTCTTGGCAGCGGCCCGCTCACGGCTCACCGCATACACGATGTCATTTTCATCCAGAGCAACCCGAATCAACGCCGTCACCAGGTCCGGCGGGTCTTGCCGAGGGTCCAGAACGATCACGTAGTCGCCGATCGCATGGTCCAGCCCCGCGATGGTGGCAATGGCCATGCTGTATTTGTTGGCCAGGTTGTACAAGGTCAGATTCGGAAGGCGCTTTTGCAGCGCAGCAACTTTGGCCTTGGTGTCGTCGGTGCAACCGTTGTTGACCAGAATCACCTCGTAAAACTCGAAATCGGCCTGCAGGATATTGATCAACCTCGCCACATAGGCATCGATAAACGCTTCGGCATCGAACAACGGCAATACGACCGAGGGGAATACCTCCCTGGGCAGGCGCGTGCTGGTTGTTTTACTGGGGGCCATATGTCACTCCTGACCGGTGCTCACACGGATATCGGGTGGCAGCAGTTTGTCGATGTAGGTCAACACGTCAAAAATATTATCGATCTTGCCACCCATTATCGACACGAGCCCAGGAAGGGTGGCATCGCGGTGAAACAAAATCGGGCGGGCATCGTCCACAGCGGTCTTGGTCATCAGGGTTTTGACATCGATCAGCGGTTCGACCACCTCGACGTTCTGGATGCAGGGCACAAAGCGCTGTGCGTCTCGAATCATCCAAGGCCCGCGTGACCGCCCCGCCTTGCCCCGAGGGTGTCCGCGTAAATAATCTTCCAGTATCGCCTGCGGATTGACGGGGCGCGTGCTCTGGCTGTTTTCAACCCAGCTCACATGGTGGGTGTGGCGCACATGGGTCAGTGAATGCAAGCCCTGGGCCGGGAAAGGCATGATGGAAAAGAATTCGCCATCCATCAGCGTGATACCCCGGCCCTTCAACTCGGGCGGTGGTTTGACCAGCAACACCTCTGAAATCTTGTGCTGCAGCGACATTTTCGGCGGCCCCTGCTGACCCGTTACATGGTTCAGTGCGGCATAGGTGCAATTGAAGACCCATGGTGCACGGAAACTGTCGCCTGCCTGCGTTTTCACGGCCAAACCCGGTGTCGTCGTCGGGGCGTTCGTCACAGCCGTGACCCGGGTTTGAAGGTGCAGCCGTATCCCCAAGGTCGGCATGATCTTGAGCGCCTGTGCCAAGAGTGCCTGCGCGTCAAAGGCCGGCTCCACCGCTTCAAATACCTCTTCAATCAGGCGGTGATCAAACAGCCCACGGTCCTCAGGTGTTGCCCGCTTCAGCGGGATGCCTGAGGCCTTGCAAAAGTGCGCAAAACCACGTGCAGATACTTTGGAGTCGTACCTTGCTATGGCATACAAAGGTCGGAATTCGGTGAACAGGGCCTCAGGGTAGACCTCACAAAACTGCGGCATGTTGGCGCGGCTGCGGATGGCCGTCTGGAAGCTGCGCGGGTAGTGGTAACCATTGTGCAAACGTGCCTGGTTCACGTAGGACGCGCGTTGCATCAACTGCATGCCCTGTTCCAGCAGGTCCACGCGCCAGCCCTTTTGGGCCAGATGGATGGCTGTGGCGCAGCCGAAAAATCCGCCGCCGATCACGACCGCGCATTGGTCAGTCATGCGGGTCCCGCGCCACCGTTTTCATCGCGCCCGGCAAGATCGGCAAGACCGGTGAGACCGATTTGAAAATCACAAAATCAGCATCGGCCAAGAACAAGGAAAAGCCCGCCAGCGCCGGTAGGGCGGGGTATCGGTCGGTTCCCACCACCAGCAAGAAGACCTCACCCAGCGCCGGCCCACCGGGCGCTTGAATTTGCGCGGTCAAACGCGGTGCGAGTGCCACAAGGTCAGCCGGCTGGGGCACCTTGAACGGGTTGTCGCCCTGCAGCGCCTTCACCGCGATAAAGGCAGGCAACATCACCATGGGTTGTTTGTGCGGGTCTGCAAACGTCATGGGCACAAACACCGAGCCCATCACAGACGCATACGAAGCCACGTGTTTGAGCGGCGGGTGCCAGGCCTCACGCGAGCCGGGTTGGGTCAACACCATATTGGGATAGGGCGCGGCGGTGGCCGCAAAAAGGGTCGAGCCATCCGGTATCTTTTTCATCGCCTGAACGATGGTGTTGATCTTGGGCTGGTTCGCCCGCCAATCGCTCAGCAGGGCCCCCGTCTTCAACCCGCCGACTCCCAGTGCCACCAACAACACCAGCGGCTCCACCCAACGGCGTTGTCCCACCGTCGGCGCAACTGCCATCAGCGTGACCAAGGCCGCCAGGGGCACCAGGCGCACGTCGGCAAACAGCGAGCCCAACATCTCGGGGGGCAAAACCACAAAGGCCAGCCAGAGCAAAGCTGCTGCAGCGAGCAAGGTGCCATCCACAACGAGTTGCCGGGTCAGCAGCAACACCAGCACCAGCAGGGCAAGCGCCAGCAGCACCAACACGTCGGCCCACAACACACCGCTTTGCAGCGCGAACAAGGCGCCTACCGGCTTGGCTGCCCACCAGGGGTCGTAAACCAGGCCATCACCGGCCCGCTCAGAGCCCGGCGACACCGTCAGGAAAAGTGCCAGCGCTGCGATAAAAGGCAGCGCATCCAGCGCTATCGATATCAGGATCGTTGACCGATTTCGGTGGTGTCTTTGTTTCAGATAGGTCGACAACTGAAACGCGACCAGCAGAACCGCATACACCGCAAAACCGCCCATGTGGCCCCACATCAGCAGCAAGGCAACGCCAAATGCCGTCAAGCGGCGCAACAAGCCAGGGTCAGAGCGCAGCCACAGGGCAGCGCCCAGCAATGCAAACGCAGCGGCAAACAGGTAGTTGAAGAATCCCAGCTGGAAAATGCCGTTGTACAGCAGCAGCCCACCCAACAGTGGCCAGGCTGAATAGCGCCCAAAAGCCGCCCGGTGCAGGGCGACACAGCCTGCCAGAAAAGCCACCTGCATCACTGCCAGAAACAACTTCACCGCCACTTCGGGCGGCAGCCAGCGGGTCAGTGGCAAGGCAACGGCATCCAGCGCCATATTGGGCAGCAGCCAGCTGCCGAACTGGTAATAGGTGCCCATCAAACCCGACCGGTCACCCATCGACAGGATGGCAATTCGGGACAGGTGAAAGGGATAGTCATTGGCCGGGATGTAAGTCACCCCAAAAATGGGAGTCAAGGCCAAGACGGCCACCAACAGCGTGGCAAGGCCCAGCGTCAGGAAACGCGGCCTCATGCCAATTTGCCTTTCAGGTGTTCGGCCAAACGCAGTGCCAGGGCCACGATGGTCAGCGTCGGGTTGGCATAGCCGCTGGTTGGGAAAACCGCACTGCCCGCGATGTACAGATTGGCGACCGAGTGCACCCGACCGTCCGCATTGACCACGCCCTTTTCTGGCAACGCCGCCATGCGTGCGGTACCCATGTGGTGGCTGCTGCCGGTCATCTCTGCCGGCCAGGGCTTCCCCTTCAGCAGGTCGTGCGTGATGCGGGTTCGACCCAGTCCGATCTGGCCGAAGGCCTCAGCGGCCCATTGCAAGGCCGTGGTTGCGGTAAGCCGGTCGTCCTCGCCCAGCCGCCAATCCACCGCCACGCGCCGAACCCCGAAGCGGTCGACGTCCTTGGTCAGTGTCACGCGGCTGTCCAAGCGCGGGCGTTGCTCAAAATTCAGATCGAGGGACAAGCCTGAAATTTTGCCGGCGCCCACGTCCAGCAGGTCCTTGTTGGTTTTGAACGCCGTCTTGTAAGCACTGTTGGCGATCACATCCCAGTCGGCCAACATGCTGCCCACTTGTTCGCCCAAGCGTTCAGGCAACTTGCCTGCGGCCAGTTCGGCGTAGGTACGGCGCAAGGCGTCCAGACCCTGTGTGGACACCAGATTGGGCTTCAGCCACATCCTGAATCCACCGATGCCTGCCTCTATCGCCCGGGCCGGGTTGGGCGTGAGCGCGCCGAACACCTTGGCACCGGCCAACGCGGTGGTGTCAAAGTAGAGCGGCCAGTTTGCGGGCTGTGTGGACGCTGACCCGTAGCGAACCACGGCGCAGGTCGTCAGCCACGGGTGGTCCTGAAAATACCGACCCACCAGGTCATGCTCGTTGCCGGCACCGTTGGGATGCATTTTCGTGGACGACAGCAAGATCCGCGGGGTTTCGATGCCGCCCACGGCCAATACAAACTGCTTGCCCGTGATGTTGATGTGCCGCCCTGCATCGGTGGTGGCGACGAGCTTGCCGACCCGCAGTCCCGAGCCTGCTGCTTGCTTGTCGGGCTGCAGCTCCAGCACATTGGCCCCCAGCAAGACGCTGATGTTGTGAGCCGCCGCCAACTCCTGTCGGTAGCGCTCACCGAAACGGACGGGCGGACTGACTTGAAACAAAGCGGTGCGCAGCCTGTCGTTTTGCAACGGCAGGGCTTTCAGCTGCGCCCCGCCCTTTTGCCGTTGCCAGAAACCGAGATCGTCAAAGGCGGTGGGGCCCAGTTCAGCCAGCTTGGCTGCAGCAGGGTAGTGGGCATCCAAGGTGCTGCGGGTGATCGGCCAGCCACTTTCTGGCCAGTCTTTGCGGCTGGCGAAGTCTTCCGCCTCCAACGGTCGTGTCCAGCCCGCCCAGTGGTTGGTGCTGCCACCGAAATACCGCAGGCGTGACACATGCAGCGGCAGCGCTTGCAAGCCCGGCTGAGAACCTTTGTACAGGTCTTGCTGGTTCTCATCACGCTCCAGCCCACCACTTTCGAGCAGCAACACAGACGTGCGGGTGTTGGCGAAGGCGCGTGCCAGGGTGATGCCCGCTGCGCCCGCGCCAATGATCACCAGGTCTGCAGAAAACTCCCCAGCGCCCGAGCTGCCGACATCGATGAACATGTGCTCCCTGACAAACCTAGAAATGATTCAAAACGCCAGCAAGGGCACTTGGGCGGCCAGCGTGCAACCATGGCAAGCCCATGTTACGGGCCGGCAACGCTGACTTGGGCAGGGCGGAACAGCATGTACAAACCGCCGGCCACCGTGCCCGGCAGCCATAGCAAGATGTGCACCAGAAAGGCAAAAGCAGCCGCTGCAGTGGTGTCGTTGCCGGCCTGCACCATGGCCTGGGCGGCGAAGAAATCGAAGGTGCCGACGTAGCCTGGCGTGCTCGGGATCAGCGTGGCCAGCGTACCCACGGGTGCCGCCAGCCAGGCCGCCAGCGGCACGGTGATGGCAGGCAGGGACTGCGCGACGATCCAGTACACGCTGCCTTCTATCAACCAGGCAGCGGCCGACCAGGCCAGCAGTTGCGGCAAGGTCGAGCCGCCGGCCAGCTGGCCCAGCGTGAGCGTGGCGCGGCTGAGTTCGGCCTGCAGGCGGCCGGCAGCCGGCAGCCGCCTCGCCAGCAGCCCGAGCAGCGCGATGGGCGGCTGCAACAGGCGCGGGTAGAGCAACACCGAAAGGATCGCGCCGGCGGCCAGCAGCAGCAAGGGCGTGCCGATGCCCAGCAGGCGAGCCACGTCGAAGTGGAAAACCCACAAGGCCAGCGCCAGCAGCACGATCATCATCAGCATGTCGAGCAGGCGCTCGACAAACACCGTGGCCAACACGGCCCCCGCCGTGGTGCCCATGCGCTGGTTGAATGCAAACGACCGCATGAGGTCGCCGGCCCGAAAGGGCAGCACGTTGTTGGCCGCGTAGCTGGCCAGCAGGGGCCCTGCGCAGTCCATGAAGCGCAGCGCCGGGTTGCCGCGCGCCAGCATCGTGCGCCAGCGCGCAATGCGGCAGGCGTAACCCACACACAGCAGCGCCGTACTGGCCAGCAGCGGCTCAGGCCGAACCGCGCGCATCACCTGGGCGATGCGGGCACCGTCGATGTGGCGCAGCGTCAGCCAGATGAACAGGGCCGCCACGGCCACGCCCAGGCCCAGCCGCCACGACTGGCGCGCTGTCACGCGGCGGCGCGCCGGTCGGCGTGCGACTCGGCCTGCAACTCGGCAAGCACACGGCGCGCCGTATTGGCATAGTGCGCATGCTCGAAGCGCTGGCTGCCGATGAAATGCAGGAAGCGCGGCACCACCGTCACGCCGATCTGGTCCGGCGTGCCGTAGTCCGGAAAGGGCAGCACCCTGGTGCCGTGCATATTGGCCACCAGGTAGTTGGACGCCACCTGTTCGGTGCCCCATTCGTCCCAGCGCGCGGCAGTCAGGCGGCGCATGGCCAGGCTGAATTCGATTAGCTGCCGCTGCAGGTCGGGCGTGCGGTGAAAGCCTGTGAAACCGGCACAGCCGCGCACATAGCGCGTGCCCGACACCTGGGCCTGCGCCAGCAGGCATTCGGCATCGCCCTGGATGTGCGGGCCCAGTCCTGCGAAGCGCGCCGCGTAGACCTGGGCCTCGTGCAACGTGGTGACGCTTTGCGCCGGGCGCTCGCCCATCACAAAGCCGTGTCCCTGTGCCAACGCGGCACGCACCTCGGGCAGCGGGCCGCAACTCACGGTGTCGGCGTCAAGCTGGATCACAGGGCCGGCAGTGGCGTATTCGGTGATGGCCGACAGGCGCTCCCAGCAACCGCCCACGGGCAGGGCCGGGTGGCGGAAATCCTGCGCTGTGCGCAGCTCGATGTGGGGCACGGCGGAGGTCAAAGTCTGGCGCTCTGCGGCGCCCATCGACGCGTCGCAGACCACCACCACGCGCGCGGCCGGCACATGGCGCACAAAGCTGCGCAACGCCAGCAAATAGGCCAGCGTGTCGCGCGCTTGCACCATCGACAGCACGGTCACGGCGAGGCTGCCGCGCGGCAAGGGCGGGCACAGCAACACGGGCTGCACCGCGCGTTGGAAACGGTGGCGATGCCAGTCTCGCCGCAGCCGTGCGGCGATGCGGGGGGCCAGCCCTTCCGCCACGCTCAGGCTAGGCCCGTTTCAGCTCTTCGATGATCTGCTTGCCCAGCGTGGCGAACAGGTCGTCGTCGAAGCGGTTGGCGCCGATGAAGTGCAGGAAACTGCTGAGCTTGGGGTCGTGGTGGTGATCGAAGTTGCCGTACTTGGGGTGCGGCAGCACCACCGCGCCCGGTGAATTGGCCACCGCGAAATTGGACGCGCATTGCTCGGTGCCCCACTCGGTCCAGCGCGCGGGCAAGAGCTTTTCCATCTGCACATGGAAGTCTTCGATCTGCGCGCGGCCGAAGGCGCCCCGCGCAAAACCGGCAAAGCCGGACGAGCCGCGCACATAGCGCAGATTTTCGGCGCCGGGGTATTTGTCGAACAGGCGCTCGGCGGCAATGCCGACGTAAGGGTGGTCGAAGTTGCGCGCGCGGCGCGCGGCTTCGGGCAAGCTGACGATTTCGAGTTCTCCGCCGCTGAGCGTGAAAGAGCGGTTCTGCGCCACGCAGTCTTTGACCTCTTGCACATCGGCGCCAAAGCACAGCGTGTCGCAATCGATCTGGATCACGTACTCGTTCTGGGTGCGGTCCAGCAGGTAGACCAGCCGCTCCCAGGTGCCACCGCGCTGGCAGGGGCCGACGTCGATGTCTTCCAGAATCTGAAACTGGATGCCCGGGAAGTGGTGGCTCAAAGTGCCACGGGCCTCGGCCGGCATATCACGGTCGATGACCGCCACCAACTGACCATGACCCAGGCGGGCATAAAAAGACTTCATGCTCAGCACATACATCGGCACGTCGTTGTTCGAGACCATGCTGACGATGGACAGCGCAGCCGGCACGACGGGCATGGGCTTGCTGTCAAGGATGGCGCGGGTCTGCCGGTAAAACCGGTTGGTCGCCATCGATTTTCTGAACTTGTAGAACATGCCCGCGCCTCTTTCTTGGTCTGCTGTGCCGTGCATTTTGCCTCCCAGCGCGTGACCACCGCGCGACTTTCGAGTCCCCGTTCTCCGGGGCCGTGCACTAAGTCATGGCACAGGCGGCCGGGCGGCCGGGGGAGAGCAGGGCCCGCCATCAGTTCGGCCACAATTCGGCGTTAGGTTTCTAGCCGCTGCAAACGCAAGGCGCGATTCATCCATGTGTGGCATCACCGGCATCTTTGACACCCGCGGCTTGCAGGCCATCGCTCCAGCGGTGCTGCAGCGCATGAACGATTCCCAGCAGCACCGCGGCCCCGATGAAGGCAGCTTGCACATCGAGCCCGGCCTGGGCATGGGACACCGCCGGTTGTCGGTGATCGACATCGCCACGGGGCAGCAGCCGCTGGCCAGCGCCGACGGCTCGGTCGTGATCGTCTACAACGGCGAGATCTACAACTACCGCGCGTTGATGAGCGAGCTGCAAGCCGCCGGCCGCGTGTTCAAGACCAAGAGCGACACCGAGGTCGTCGTCAACGCCTGGCTGCAATGGGGCGAGGCTTGCGTGCACCGCTTTCGCGGCATGTTTGCCTTCGCGCTGTGGGACCGCCGCCAGCAGACTTTCTTCATGGCCCGCGACCGCATGGGCGTCAAACCCATGCACTACGCGGTGCTGGGCGACGGCACGCTGCTCTTTGGCAGCGAACTGAAATCGCTGCTGGCGTATCGCGGCAGCGCGGGCCACAACCTGAAGCACGACATCGACCCGCTGGCGCTGGAAGAGTACTTCGCGCTGGGCTATGTGGCCGAGCCGCGCACCATCTTCAAGGGCGCGCTGAAGCTGCCGCCCGCCCATACCCTGCTGATCCGCCGCGGTCAGCCCATACCGCCGCCGCAGCGCTACTGGGATGTGCGTTACACGCTGGACAACCCGATCAGCGAAGCCGATGCCTGCGACGAGATCGTTCGCCGCCTGCGTGAGTCGGTGGACCTGCGCATGGTGGCTGAAGTGCCGCTGGGCGCCTTTCTCTCAGGTGGTGTCGATTCCAGTGCCGTGGTGCAGGCCATGGCTGGCTTGTCCAGCGGCCCGGTCAACACCTGCTCGATCGCTTTCGACGACCCCCAGTTCAACGAAAGCGCGTTCGCGCAAATGGTGGCCGACCGCTACCACACGCAACACCGCGTCGAGACCGTGCACAGCGAGGACTTCGACCTGATCGACACGCTGGCGGGCCTGTACGACGAACCCTTTGCCGACGCCTCGGCCATCCCGACTTACCGGGTCAGCCAGATGGCGCGCAAGCACGTCACGGTGGCGCTGTCGGGTGACGGTGGCGACGAGGCCTTCGGCGGCTATCGCCGATACCGTCTGCACCTGATGGAAGAGCGCATGCGCGCGCGTTTGCCGGCAGGCGTGCGCCGGCCGCTGTTCGGCCTGATGGGGCGGCTGTACCCCAAGGCCGATTGGGCGCCGCAGATGCTGCGCGCCAAGACCACCTTGCAGGGCATGGCGCGCGATTCGGTCGAGGCCTATTGCCACACCGTGTCGGTGATCCGTGAACCGATGCGCAGCCGCCTGTACAGCGCCAGCTTCAAGGCCCAACTGGGCGGCTACAGCGCACTGGATGTCTTTCAGCGTCACGCCGCGCGGGCCGGCACCGACGACCCGCTGGCGCTGGTGCAATACCTCGACCTGCACACCTACCTGGTCGGCGACATCAACACCAAGGTCGACCGCGCCAGCATGGCGCATTCACTGGAAGTGCGTGAACCGTTGATGGACCACGAACTGGTCGAATGGGCGGCCACGCTGCCGTCGGCCTACAAGCTGCGTGGCAGCAACGGCAAGGCCATCTTCAAGAAGGCGCTGGAGCCGCTGCTGCCGCACGACGTGTTGTACCGCCCGAAGATGGGCTTTTCGGTGCCGCTGGCGCGCTGGTTTCGCGGGCCGCTGCGCGGCCGCATCCGCAGCGCCTTGCTCGACGGCGCGCTGGCTCAAAGCGGCTACCTGGACGCGGCCGTGGTGCGCCAACTGGTCGACCAACACGAAGCCGGCAGCCACGACCATTCGATCCCGCTGTGGAGCCTGACGATGTTCGACGCCTTCTTGCGCCAGGTCTGCGGTGCCACATCCGGCACGGCCATGGGCCTGGCAGCTGTGGCATCCGAATCGGTCCCTGCGGCCTGATTTTCCATTCAGGCCTGGCCCGCAGCGGCCGATAGAACACGACACACCCCCGGAGGATTGCTTTGAAGGTTTCCGTTTTTGGACTGGGTTACGTCGGCGCGGTGTCTTGCGCCTGTTTGGCCGACCGAGGCCATGACGTGATCGGCGTGGACATCCACCCGTCCAAGGTGGACATGGTGATGCGTGGCGAATCGCCGGTGGTGGAAGAAGGCATCGAAGAGTTGATGGCCGCTGGCGTGGCCGCCGGACGGTTGCGTGCGACGCTCGATCTGGAACTGGCCATCGCCGAATCAGAGGTTTCTTTGATTTCGGTGGCCACACCGTCGAACGCCGACTACACGCCCGACCTGACGGCGGTGGACAAAGTCATCACGGCCATTGGCAAGGCCATCGCCAAGAAGGCCGGCCATCACACCATCGTGCTGCGCAGCACGGTGCCGCCGGGCACCACGGAAGAGCGCATCCAGCCGCTGCTGGAAGCCGCCGCCGGCCGCAAGGTGGGCGACCGTTTGTCGCTGGTCTTCAACCCCGAATTCCTGCGCGAAGGCTCGTCGGTGAAGGACTTCTACCAACCGCCGCAAACCGTCATCGGCAGCCTGGACGAAGCCGGCTACGTCGTGATGGAGCAGATGTACGCCGGCCTGCCGGGCTTGTTCGTGCGCACGACCTGCCGCGTGGCCGAATCGGTGAAGTACCTGTGCAATGTTTTCCACGCGCTGAAGATCGTGTTCGCGAACGAAAGCGGTTCGGTGCTGAAGGCTTGCGGATTGGATTCGCGTGAGGTGCTGAAGATCTTCTGCCAGGACACACAGCTGAACATTTCGGCCGCCTACATGCGCCCTGGGTTTGCCTTCGGCGGCAGTTGCCTGCCCAAGGAAGTGAAGGGCTTCATCACGCTGGCGCAGATGCACAACGTGGCCATTCCTTCGATGGCCGGGCTGCTCAGCAGCAACGGCGCCCACATCGACCGCGCCTACGAACTGATCGCCCGCGACGGACGCAAGAAAGTCGCGCTGTTCGGCCTGGCCTTCAAGCCCGGCACCGACGACATGCGCGACTCACCGCTGGTGGCGCTGGCCGAGAAACTGATGGGCAAAGGCTTCGACATCGCCATCTACGACAGCAGCGTCAAGCTCAGCCGCCTGCTGGGCAAGAACCGCGAATTCATCGAGCGCGAAATTCCGCACCTCGACCGCTTTCTGCGCGACCAGGCGGAAGCGGCGCTCGACGGTGCCGAGGTCATCGTCATCGGCCACGCCGACGCGGCAGCGCGCGCAGCGATCACGGCGGCAGCCGGCCAGCGGCGCATCGTCGATCTGGCTGGCTATGCCGATCTGGAAGCTGCCAGCACCGCGCAGCGCGGCCGCTACGAAGGCATTTGCTGGTGACGCAAAGCCCCCCGATCAGCGCGTCCTTCAGTGCAGCCGTCGGTACGCTGCCCTCACAGCGCCGCCGCCTGGCCTTCGTCTCCACGGTGTTCCTGCTGCCCGCGGACGCGGGCGGCAAGATCCGCACGGGCAACATCCTGCGCGGCATGAAGGGCGGTGCCTTCGAGATCACGCTGGTGATGCCCGCCACCGTCGAACAGCAATGGCAGTGGAGCCGCGATCTGACCGCGTTGTGCGACCACTTCATGGCCTGGCCGGCACCGCAGCCTCGGCCGCGCTGGACACGCGCGCTTGAACTGCTGAACCGGCTGCCGGCCAATGTGGCCCATGACGCCAGCCACGCTGCGCGCAGCACCGTGGCGCAGGTGCTGGACGAGACGGCCTACGATGTGGTGGTCTACGACTTCGTGCATGCCGCCGTGCTGCGGCCCCTGCCAGGCATCGGTGGCCCGCAGCGCAACGCCGCCCGCACCGTTTGCTTCACACACAACGTGGAGGCCGAGATTTTCGAGCGCCATGCCAAGACCGCAGCGGGCCCGCTGATGCGCCGCGTGTGGGCCGGGCAAGCCGCCAAGATGCGCCGCTACGAAGGTCAGGCGCTGCGCAGTTTCGACGCCGTGATTGCGGTGTCTGACCGCGACGGCCAGCAGTTCAAGAACGATTACCGCGTGGTCAACCCGCAGGTCATCCCGACCGGCGTCGATCTGGATTTCTTCTCCTGGCAAGCGCCAGATGGCGAGTCCGCGCCGGCGGCCGTAGCCGCACAGCCGCCCAACGTGGTGTTCACCGGTTCGATGGACTGGGCCGCCAACATCGATGGCGTGCGCTTCTTTCTGGCCGAGGTCTGGCCGCTGGTGCTGGCCCGGCGCCCCGATGCACGCTTCACCGTCGTCGGCCGTCACCCCAGCGCCGCCCTGCTGCGCGAAGCCGAGGGCGTGGCCGGTGTCAGCTTCACGGGCTTTGTCGACGACGTGCGGCCTTATGTGCGCGCCGCCCAGGCTTTCGTGATCCCGCTGCGCGTCGGTGGCGGCACCCGCATCAAGGCCTTCGAGGCCATGGCCATGGGCTGCCCGGTGGTGTCCACTGCCATCGGCATCGAAGGGCTGGGCGTTACGGCCGGCGAGCACTTTCTGCTGTGCGACACGGCGGCCGAGCAAGCCGCTGCCGTGCTGCGTTTGTTTGATGACGCTGCGCAGCGCGTGTCACTGGCCACGGCTGCCCGCCGACTGGTCGAAGACCGGTATGGCCACCGCGTGGCGGCGCGCGCTTTCGAGCAGATTTGCCTGCGCGCCGGCAGCGCGGTGCCGCCGGCGGTGGCGGTTACAGACGTGTCTGTCTAGACTGCCGCGATGAAGCCGCCCGTCCGTGTGCTGTTGTTTTCGACGCTGTACCCCAGCGCGTCGCGGCCCAGCCACGGCATCTTTGTCGAAACGCGGCTGCGTGAATTACTCAAGACCGGCGAGGTCGATGTCCGCGTCATCGCGCCCGTGCCCTGGTTCCCGTCCACCCACCCGCGCTGGGGCGAACCCGCCCGCATGGCCGCCACGCCGGCCAGCGCCACGCGCAACGGCATCGAGGTGACGCACCCGCGCTACCCCTTGCTGCCCAAGATCGGCATGAGCATCGCGCCGCTGTTGCTGGCCCTGGCCTGCATTGAACCCATTCGGCGGTTGCAGCGCGAGGGTTTTGATTTCGACGTCATCGACGCCCATTACTACTACCCCGACGGCGTGGCCGCCGCCTGGTTGGCCCGCCATTTCAACAAGCCGCTGGCTATCACCGCGCGTGGTACCGACCTGAACCTGATCACCCAACACGCGCTGCCGCGCCGCATGATGCAGTGGGCCGCCGGGCGCGCCCAGGCCTCTATCGGCGTGTGCAAGGCCTTGGTCGATGTGCTGCGCGGCTGGCACATCGACGGCCGCAAATTGCACGTCTTGCGCAACGGCGTCGATCTGCAACGCTTCGTGCGGCAGTCGGCGCAAGACCAACAAGGCCTGCGCGCCAGCATCGGCTTGGCCGCTGGTGATGCGGGCCCGCTGCTGCTGTCGGTGGGCCATTTGATCGAGCGCAAAGGCCATCATTTGGTGATCGAAGCGCTGGCAGCCTTGTTGCGCGACCCCACCAACCCGCATCCTCAAGCGCGGGCCGTGATCGTGGGTGAAGGCCCAGAGCGCGCGCGCCTGCAAGCGCTGGCGCAGCAACTTGGAGTGGCCAACTGTGTCACGCTGACCGGCGCGCTGCCGCAAACCGAATTGCCGCGCTGGTACAGCGCCGCCGACGCCCTGTTGCTGGCCAGCAGCCGCGAAGGCTGGGCCAACGTGTTGCTGGAAGCCATGGCCTGCGGCACGCCGGTGGTGGCCACCAATATCTGGGGCACACCCGAGGTGGTGGCCAGCCCTGATGCTGGCGTGCTGGTCGAAGAACGCACCGGTGCCGCCTTGGCTCAAGGCGTGCAGCGGCTGCTGGCCGCCAGGCCTGCGCCGGCTGCCGTGCGGGCTTACGCCGAAGGCTTCAGCTGGGACGCCACCAGCCGTGCACAGGTGCTGCTGTTCCGTCAACTCGCGGCCAACGCTGCAACGGCCCGCAGCGCGCAGGCAAGCGCCGAGGGCCGCCGTGCGTGACCTGATCGTCCTGGTGCTGCTGGTGGTGTCTTGCCTGCTGGCCTTGCGCCGGCCGTGGTTGGGCGCGGTGATCGGCACTGGCGTCAGCCTTGGCAGCCCGCACTTGCAGTTTGGTTATGCCGCAGCAGGCTGGCCTGTCGGCCTGGCCATTTCAGCGTGCACGGTCGTCGGCCTGCTGGTCACCAAAGAGCGCCGCAATCCATTTGGCAATGCGGCGGTTGGCATGACCATCGCGCTGGCGGTGTGGATGACCATCGCCGAAGTCTTCGCGCTGGAGCCCGACCTGAGCTACTGGCTGTGGGAACGGTCGATGAAGATTTTCCTGCTGCTGTATTTGGCGCTGGCACTGATCGACAGTCGCAAAAAGCTCGATGCCTTTATCTGGGCCAACGTCATCGCCATTGGCTATTACGGCGTCAAGGGTGGCTTGTTCGGCATCCTGACTGGCGGGCAGTTCATCGTGGTCGGGCCCGGCGGCTTCATCGGCGGCAACAACGAATTGGCATTGGCCGAAATCGTGGTGCTGCCCTTTATGCGCTATTTGCAACAGCAATCGGCCAACAAATGGCTGCGCCGCGCCCTGGGCGTCAGCATGGCATTGATGGCAGTGTCCATTGTCGTGTCGCACTCGCGCGGGGCGCTGGTTGGATTGGTCGCGATGATGTCCTTTTTCTGGCTCAAGAACGACAACAAGTTCCGCTGGGGCGTGTTGATCCTGATCGGCGCCGTCATCGGCGCCTTTGCCATGCCGGCGGAATACTGGAACCGCATGGACACCATTGCGACCTACCAGGAAGACACTTCGGCGCAAGGCCGTATCAATTCCTGGTGGTTGGCCTGGAATCTGGCCACCGACCGCATCACCGGCGGTGGCTGCACGTTGACCGTACCGTGGATATTTGCCAAGTACGCGCCCAATCCGCAGATGATTCTGGTGGCCCACAGCATCTACTTCCAGATGATGGGCGAGCAGGGGTTCATCGGGCTGGGCATCTTTTTGTTGATCGGCTTCCTCACCTGGGTCAACGCGTCCCGCATGATCAGCCGCGGCAAGGCAGACCCCAGCCTGAAATGGGCGGCACAACTCGGCGCCATGATCCACGCCAGCATGGTGGGTTACGCCGTTTCGGGTGCTTTTCTCAGCCTGGCCTATTTCGACCTGCCGTACAACGTGATGGCCATGTCAGCCTTGGGCTTGCATCTGGCCGTGCGGCGCATACCCATTGCACCCACCGCGCCGGCTGAGGCGCCAAAGCCACTGCCGGCTGGCCGCGTGCCCAGGGCGTCGACCCGGCCCAACCTGTCCAGAAAGGTTTGAAGATGCGCGTCCCGATCCGGGTGGCCCAAGTGCCGCAGTTTGTGCGACAGACGCTGCAGCGCAGCCTGCTGTTGCGCCAGCGCATGCCCGCACCCCAACCCGTTTTCAGGCTGTGCTATTTCAGTTGCCATTCCTACTTTGCCTATCTGTATTGCGCGCTGCACAGTTTGAAGTTGACCGTCACCGACGTGAAATACGAAGTGCTGGTTTTCAACGACCACGACATGCCCATATCTGAAGCACAGGCCGACGTGCTGCGCGCCTTGATTCCCGGCCTGCGCGTCATACCCTGGCCGAAGTCCATGGGCTGGGGGGCAGAGCAAATCGGCTGGATCTGGAAGGCCTACGCGCTGGCAGCAGAAGGCGCGCACGAAGACGACATCATTGCCCGCGTCGATTCCGACGTGTTCTTCTTCAACAACCGTATCTTTCGCGCGGTGGAACGCAGCGACGCCGGTTTCATTGGCGACGGCCATTTCACCGATTTCGAATACTGCCAGGGCGGCGTCTATTTCCTGCGCGTCCATGCCGTCCAGAAAGTGGTGGCGTTGCAGGCGAAGCATGGCTTGCCGGCGCTGTTGGAACATGTCCGGGTCGTCGTCGAAGACGTGGCTGCGATGTCATTCGCCAAGCGTTCGGGCCTGAAAGTGTGGATGACCTGGTTCATGATGTACCCGGACGAATTGCGCAACGCAGGGCGGCTGACAGCTTGGCAGCGCTGGAAGTTTTCTTGTCTGCATTTCGTTTATAAAAACAAGGCTGGGATGATTGATGCGTATGTGCAGGATGTGCTTCCCAGCTCGCAGAGGCCGGCCTTCAGCTCGGCGCTGACGACGCCATGACGCCTGGGTTAGGGCTGATTGCTGATGTCCTGATTGACGCTTGGCACTGTCTGGATTTCGAACGCAGCCGTGCGCCGTCGCTGCGAGTCGCGGTGCCGCACTGGTTCATGGGTCAGATGCGCCGTCTGCAGCGCTTGCGACGCATGGGTAGCGGTAACTATGCAGTCCAATTGCGCGCCGAGCGCCAGTGCAGGCAAGTTGGTCTGGTCTATCCGCACGAGGATCTCGGTCAGTGCGCAACTTGGCATCTGCCTGAGCGTTTTTCATGGATCAGCCCGTTGGAGTTGCCTCAGCATCCGGTTATTGATGCGGGTTTTCTCGCAGCCAAATTGGCCGTTACGACATCCACCATTTCGGCTGCGCAAGCACTCGGCGTGTTGGCTACACAGCCACCACTTGCAGCTTTGTGGCGCGGCCTTCCACTACAGGGCGTGACCGACACAGCGCGACCGAAGGCGAGGTTGGCCGTCTGCATGCATCTTTTTTATCCTGAGCTCTGGCCCGAATTGCTGAAACAGCTCGAACAGATACCGGAGCCTTGGGACTTGTACATCAGTGTCCCTTCGTTTGCCGCCACTCCCGCATGGCAAGCAATTCTGCGTGACCAGCCAAGCGTGCGCTTCATGCCCGTTTTGAACCGAGGCCGGGACGTTGCACCTTTCCTGGCGTGGCTGCGCAGCGGCGCGCTCGATGGTTACGATGCTGTGTGTA
>JBBQAI010000186.1:0-5289 GCA_038316205.1 Burkholderiales bacterium | reverse complement strand
CTGCTCAGCGGCGACCTAGAACTTGTGGAACTCCCTTTGGCCAACCAGATCGACCTGGCGCCTTCCCAGTTGCGGGCCGAGCTTTTATCGATCCGAGCTTTGCTAACCGTCTGAATCCTACTTTTCGCTCTATACTGTTGGGCTCAGTCGGGGCGTAGCGCAGCCTGGTAGCGCACTTGCATGGGGTGCAAGGGGTCGCGAGTTCGAATCCCGCCGTCCCGACCATTAATTGCTTTAAGAATCAACAGCTTAGCGGCCTCGGCTTCTAGGCTGTTTTTCTTAGCGGGTCTGGGTTTGACGATACGGCAGTCTTTTCCCCCCACATTTCCCCCCACAGCGCTCGGCGCTTGCCATTGCAGCGCTGGCAGGCCATCTGTTCGTCGCGAGGAGGCCGGTGTCTATCGCGTGAAGCCAGCGACGCCGATCCACTTGCCATCAAGCTGCCGTGCATACAGCTGTCCTTTGCCCCAGCCCACAGCTACGCCGTGCTTCAGACAGCATTCAGCACAGTAGTTCCCCCAGCCACTGCGCGGGCTGGCTCCATCAACGAGTAGTCCTACGGTGGCAAGATCAATACCGCATCCGTCGCAGTTTTCTATCCCATAGGCTTGGCCACTGGCGCCCGTCGGCTCGCTCAGCTTGCCGGCCTTGGCAAGCAATTGGTGATCCGCCTCAGTCATCGGATTGAGCCACGATGGCATGGCCCGCTGCGCTTCCTTGGGCCGCGCACCATCGTTCGAGTCATCGCTCGACCGACTACCAGAGGAGCTCGATTGGGCAGCGCGACTGCCAGAAGGCGCGGAAATGCACGGTGGTTGCTCTTTTGGCTCATCACCAAGCAAGGTATTTTCCTCATCAGACACATGAATCTCGCAGAGGCCTAGAGCGCCCGGCATTGCATGCAGGACATCAACCGGATTCACCAGCTCTGTTACAGCCTCCAGGCCTTCGGCAAAGTCGTCCCAATCCGGCGGTTCGCCGGGGCTTGCGGACCAACTGAAAACCGTGAAGGAGTCGCCGCCCGAGCGCGGATGGTGGTAATGGCCGCCGTAGCGCAGATGAACAGTGGTGTCTTGCACACCGACGCTCAGACTGAAGTAGACGGTCGCATCGCCATATCGCTTACGCGGTGAACTGATGGTCACCTCCACCGACAACTCAGTGGACGCGGTGGGGAAGCGATAAATGACGTGCAAGAGCTTCGCAATGCTGACTCTTACTGCCCACTCCGTGCTGGGCTCCTGCACCGCGCCTTCGAGCAGTCGCGCAGCCAGCGCCCATAGCCTCTGGTCATGTTCATCCAAAAAGTAGCAAGCAACCGCATTGTCATCATTGAAGTCTGGCATTCGTAATCCTTTTCAAGGGATGGTCAAGTCCCAATTTATCGGGACATCTCACGGGCGCCGGCGCGGCGCACGAAAGCCTGAAATCAATTTCTCCTGTGCCGCCGGATCTGACAATGCCAGCTTCTGAAACGCCAGCGCCATGTTGGTAAGCGGCTGACTCGTCTCGCGCGGATTCGTCATCCGCTGCTGCTGCTGCTGCCGCACGGGCTCGGCAAGTCGAGGCGCGACGGGCTGCACTGGGGGCGCCGGTCTCGCTGCCATCGGTGCGGGCTGCTGCTTGAGCGCGACACTGGCGGGTTTGGCAGCCGTAATTGGCTTGGGCTCGACGGAGTGACCTCGTATGTAGGTCACCTGCACCGGCTTTGGGGTTGGTTTTGGAGGCTTCGGTGTGATGACCTGCCGCGCTAGCTGATAGGGTAGCCTGCCAGTGGCGGCCGGCAGATTCATCAAAGGCACTTGCAACATGCCCTTGGCTTCGTCTTTGAACGGTTGCGGCAAGCCGTCAATGGACGTGTAGGCCACGAATCGCACTTCACTTGGAACCGCCAGCTGGGTGTTTAGGCTCGACACCTCTACGGATCCCGTCGGCCCCAAGCGTGCAAGAAAAGGCGTTCGGTGATCCAGCAGTTGTCGGTCGAAGACGGCATAAAGACTACGCGCTCCGCCTGGCCCGCTCTGCACGTCCAGCACCACCACATCGCGGCTGAGGTCATGCCGCCGCACCATGCTGCAGACCAACGGTCGCCACCGCAGCGCATTGGGCGGAACCGCTGCCGGTTGGCCGCCGTGCAAGCGGGCCGGTGCCCGTGGCAAAACACGGCCAGGCGCCCTCCCAAGCGCACTGTCCATGCAGGGATGCTTGGGCCACGGCGGGCCCAGGTCATCGAAGTACACGCTGCCGCCGTACGGGCTGCGGTAGAAAAAAACCTGCCTGGCACACCGGGGGCAGCGCGCATTCGGCACTGCATAGTTCTCGGTGTTCTGCCAATGCCATCCATCACCAGCGCTGTCGCGGTCGCCCACCCCGTGGAAGGCGCCACCCCAGCCACAGGAACAATCCGGCGAGTGATTCCAAGCGTTGCAGCCCATCGCGATCACCACCCCCGAGAAAGCTGTTCCTTCACCGCCATCGGATCCAGCACCAACGGGCAAGTCTCCCAGTCCGCGTCCTCGACCTTGCTGTACTTGGCATCAAACGGGTTGCGAGTGGCCGACGTGCGGTCGATCAGTTGCCGGGCCTCTTGCTCGCCCTCCAGCGCGATCTTGACCCACACGTCCTCCAGGGTGTCGGGGATCTGCCCGAACAGCTGGTGAATCGATTCCAGCCGGTCGGCCAGCACCTGGTGCACGCGGTCTTCCACCGATCCTCGGTAACGCAGGTTGGCAATCCAGATCTCGTTGCGAACCTGTCCGATGCGCTGGATGCGGCCTTTGCGCTGCTCCAGGCGGGTCGGGTTCCAAGGCAGGTCGATGTTGATCAGCGTGCCCAGCCGCTGCAGGTTCAGGCCCTCTGAGGCGGCGTCGGTGCCCAGCAGTAGTTTCAGTTCGCCAGCGCGTACGCGGTTCTTCAGCACCTCGCGCTCGCAGCGCTGAAATCGGCCTTGGCTCCAGACGCCCGAGCGGTTGCTGCCGGCGTACAGGCCGATCTCCATGCCGGCAAACTCCGGTCGTTTGGCCAGCTCGTCGCCAACCCAGCGCACGGTGTCGTAATACTGCGAGAACAGGATGCAACCCAGGTCCAGCCAGCGCCGCTCCACATCAGGCCGCGTGCCCAGCAGGTAGCCGATCAAGGCGTCCAGTTTGGGGTCGTTGTTGCCACCCTGGCGCAGCAGATCCAGGCAGCGGTTTAGCGATGCAACCTCTGGCGCCGTGAAGTTCTTGAAGTCCGACACGGCCAGGATGCCGCGCCCGTTTTGACCACCGCCGCCACCGCCCCCACCGCCCCCGCCACCGATACCGTCGTCATCGATGTCGTCTTCGTCTTCGTCGCTGGGCTCGTCGGGCGCGTTGCCCAAGAGCTTGAGCACGGTGTTCCGGCCAGCCTCCATCGAGCTGCCCAGGCGCCGGAGCAGCAAGGTCTTGAAAAACCCGGCGCCCTTGACCCGTTGCTGTAGCAAGCGGCAAAACTCTTCGGCCTCGTCATAGGCCTCGCGCAAGTAGCCGCCCAGGCCCAGCGCGTGGCTGCCGTCTTCGCCAAACAGGCGCACCGTCACCCGGGGCAAGTAATAGCCGCCGGTAGCGGGGTTGATGGTTGCCTCCAGATAACCCCGGGTCCGGCGAACAATGCAGCGCAACAGTGGGTTGAACTGCTCACCAAAGTTGGGCAACGCGCTGTTTTGCAACTGCACCCGACGGATCGCCGGCGACAGCTTGTCCAGAACCTCGGGCGCAAACTGCCAGGTCTTGTCGCCGGCATCCAGGTTGCGGCGGATGCGGTCAAAGGCTTCGCCCTCGGCGCGCGACGGCAGCGGGTCGCGCACGTACTCCCAACCCGCCCTGGCCTCGGTCGGCACGGTCATGTCACCGTTGGCAACCGCCAGGCAGTGGCTGGCCCGAAACCACGGGCTGGACCGGGTCCAGCCGCCCAGCACGCCGTCATTGCCTTGCGACAGGATGTCCAGCAGGTCCCAGGCCTCCACCGGGTGCAGTTGCACCGGTGTGGCCGTGGCCAGCAACATGCTTTTGGTGCGTGGGCCGATCTCCTTCAAAAAGGCCATCAGCCGGTTGGGCTCGGCCCGCTCGTCCACCTCGTCCGGGCTGGCGTCTACCTTTGGCACCTTGCGCCGGCGCGCCCGGTGGGATTCATCGACGATCACGCAGGTGTAGCGGCGGCTCAGCAACTGTTGCAGCGCGTCGGGCAAACCCCGCACCACCAAGCCTTGCGAGACCAGGCCAATGCGACGCGGGCACTTGCCCAGAGATTTGATGCCGTCCGACGGGTATTCCAGCTCGTTCTCGTCCACCCAGGCGCGGCCGGTCCAGCGGGCCGACGGCAACAGCAGCAGCGCCATCATCTCGTCCTGCCACTGCTGCAGCAGCGGCTTGGGCGCCAGCACCAGGATGGGGCCGCCGTCCGGGTCCTCCAGGGCCATCAGCAAGGCTGCCATGGCCAGCTGGATGGTCTTGCCCAACCCCACCTGGTCGGCCAGCACCAGGCGGGCGCCACCCAGCCGGTGCCGCTCCAGCGCCAGGCGGGCAAAGTATTTTTGGTGGGGCCACAAGCCCTGTTCGCGGCGGTAGACCGGCGTCTCCACCGCCGCCGCTGCCGCCGCAGCCTTCGGGTCGGCCGTGGCCTTCCATTCCGGTGGGTCGATCACCCGGCGGGTGATGATGCGCTGCACGTCTTGGGCGATGAAGGGGCACACGCTCAGGTCCATTGCGCGCGGGTCGTTCCACAGCGCGTCAAACTCGTCTTGCACCCAGGCCACCGTCTCCGGCGCGTCGTCCTCCCACAGCAGCTCGTAGTTCAGCTTCCAGGCCGACAGGCTCTCGTTGACGCTGCCCATGAACGCGGTGGCCGACCCGTTTGCGCGGCGCACCACGCCGGCCTTGCCGTGGATCAGGCCAAAGGCCGAGTCCGGCAGCACCCGCACCTCCATCTTGCCGGAGGTCAACGCCTGGTACAGCGCCCGGTATCGGGGGATCGCCGCCGGGGGTGCTGTCTCGGGCTGGCCTGCACACCAGCTTCGGCGCAGCGCGGCCTGGGCGGCTGCCGCCGTCACCAGGTCCTGCGGGTCCAGGTCGGAATTGCAGACGATGCGCACCGGCCCTTGCACCTGGGCGATGGCCTCGCCCGCCACCTCGAACAAGCTGGACCGGAAGTAGCCCGCGATGCGGTCATAGCCCACCGCGCCAGTCAGGCGCTGGGTCAGAACAGAACGGTCCAGCCGGCTGGTACGGCTGCTGTGGCGGACAAGCACGGGCGCCGCAAGCTGTCAGGTGC
>JBBQAI010000176.1:0-6160 GCA_038316205.1 Burkholderiales bacterium | reverse complement strand
CGCTGGACGTGCGCCTGGGTTTCGCCACACGCGGGCCCATGCCGGCTTGCTGGGGTCAGTAGCCATGCACGCCACCAAGCGCAAAACCCAGACCCAGCCCGACACCGGCTTGACGCTGCTGGAATTGGTGATCTGCGTGGCCGTTCTGGGGGTGCTGGGCATGCTGGCCCTGCCCAGCCTGGGCACGCAAATGGAAAAACAGCGCCTGCGCAACGCCGCACAAATGCTGGCCGGCGACATCACCGAAGCCCGCTTCCTGGCCGCCCAACGGGGCCAGCCCGTGCACGTGCTGGCGCAGGACGGCCCGCAGTGGTGCTGGGGGGTGGCCATGAGCAGCGCTTGTGACTGCAGCGCCGCACAAGCCTGCCGCATCCACGCCGTGCCGGCCACCAACCACCCCGGTATCCGCCTGCTGAGCCCGATGGCGCTTCAGCTAGAACCCACGGGTGTGGTGCAGGCCACAGCCAGCACGACTTTCGAGTCGAGCCACGGTGACCGATTGCGGGTGGACGTGTCGCCACAAGGACGACCGCGGATCTGTGCGCTCAGCGGCGTGTGGCCGCAACTGCCGGCGTGTTAGGCCGGGCGCGCATCTCTACACCTGCATGTTCATGATGTCGCTGTAGGCCTGGGCCAAGCGATTTCTGACCTGCAGCGCGGCCTGAAAGCCGATCTGCGCTTTCTGCATCGCCATCACGGTCTGCTCGACGCTGACGGTGGGGTTGTCCAGCGTCAATTCACGCTGCAAGCTGTCGGCCTGCATCTGGTTCTGGCTGACGTTCTTCAGGGCATCGGCCATCGCCGTCTTGAAGCCGCCGCCTGCCACTTCGGCCACCCCACCGGCGCGCGGCAGACCGTCAGGGCGCAACCCCGCACGGGCCACGGCGGCCTGGAAATCGAAGGGTTTGATCCGCAAGTCGGACATGGTGCTGAGGTGGCCGTCGTGGTGCTGAACGTGGCGCAGCAGGATCGCTTTTCCACGCCGTCACTTTAGGCTGGCGTGGCAGGCCGTCAAGAACCGATCAACCGCGTCTTTGTTGGCTTACTTCCGCTTATGTCCGGCCAATCGGCAGCGAACAATGGCTGCGAACACGGAGATTTGCGCCCAGCCTGACCCATGGACAACGCCCTCGCTACCACTGCCCCGAATGCCCTCCAGTCCATCGCACCGCTGGACGCCGGCCAGGTTGTGCCGACCCTGGCCAGCCGCTGGCGCGAACTGCCCGGCCGCATGCAAGCCATGGCCGTGCTGGGCGTGGCCGCGCTGGTGGCCATCCTGGCGGCCATGGCATTCAGCGCCAAGGATGCCGACTACCGCGCGCTGTTCCCGAATCTGTCCGAGAAAGATGGTGGCGCCATCATCGACAGGCTGACCCAGATGAATGTGCCCTACCGCTTCACCGAAGGCGGCAGCGTGATCATGGTGCCGTCGAGCCGCGTGCACGAACTGCGCATGAAGCTGGCGGCCGCCGGTTTGCCCAGTTCCACCGCCGGCGGCAATGCCGGCTACGAACTGCTGGACAAGAACACCTTCGGCCAGACTCAGGGCCAGGAGCGCATGAAGATGCAGCGCGCCACCGAGGGCGAGCTGGTCACCACCATCCAGGCACTGGAGCCGGTGAAGTCGGCGCGCGTGCACCTGGCGCTGCCGCAGCAGAACGGCTTTTTCCGTGAACAGCAAAAGCCCAGCGCTTCCGTCGTGCTGACGCTGCACCCGGGCCGCACGCTGGACCGCGGGCAGATCGCCGGCATCATCCGCGTGGTCTCGGGCAGCGTGCCCGAATTGACGGCCAAGGCCATCAGCGTGGTCGACAGCAGCGGCGCCCTGCTGTCGCAAACCGGCGACGAAGACCAGGGTCTCGACTCACAGCAACTGCAATACCGCCGCGAGGTGGAAGCCGGCCATTTGAAGCGCGTTCTGGAACTGCTGGAACCGGTGCTGGGCCGCGACAACGTGCGCGCCACGGTCAGCGCCGACATCGACTTCTCGCAGGTCATGCAGACCGCCGAGGCCTACCGCCCCAACCAGGGTGCCGACGCCAAGGCCACCATCCGCGAACTGCGCACCGAAGAGTCCAACGGCACCGGTAGTGCCACGCCGGCCGGCATACCCGGCGCCACCAGCAACCAGCCGCCGACGCCGGCCAGTGCGCCCATCAACGGCACCGCGCAGGCGCTGCAGGCCGCTCAAGGTGGCACCGGTGGCGCGAACGGCCGCCGCGAAGCCGCCACGCGCTTCGAGGTGGACAAGACCACCACCGTGACGCGCAATGCGGTGGGCAGCGTGCGTCGCCTGAGCGCGGCCGTGGTGGTCAACCACCGCACCAGCAACGACGCCAAGGGCAAGCCGGTCACCGCCGCCCTGCCCGACAAAGAGATCGAACAACTGACCGCGCTGGTGCAGCAAGGCATCGGCTTCAACGCCGAACGCGGCGACGTGGTGAAAGTCATCAACGCGCCCTTCCGCGTGGAAACGCCGCCGGCCGCCGATGACGTGCCGCTGTGGAAACAGCCCTGGCTGGTGGACCTGCTGAAGAGCGCCGCCGCGCCAGCCGCACTGGCCCTGGTGGCACTGGTGGTCGTGTTCAAGCTGATACGCCCGGCACTGACCAGCATGCTGGCACCGCCGCCGCCGCCCGAAGCCGAGGTGGGCACCCAGCTCAACGAAGTGGTGGAAGACGACCTGGCCGCCGCGCAAAACGCCGAGCAGTTGTTGCTGCAGCAAAGCCAGCTGAAGCGCCTGGAAAACGCACGGGCGATGGCCAAGAGCAACCCAGCCGCCGTGGCGCACATCGTGCGCGGCTGGGTCAACGGCGAAGCCGCCTGAACTGCCTGACGCGAACACAGAACAAACATGGCCGGCGCACTCGACGAAAAAGGGCTGGAAGACGCGGCCATCCTGCTGATGACGCTGGGCGAGGAAGAGGCTGCCGAGGTCTTCAAGCACCTGAATCCCAAGGAAGTGCAAGGCCTGGGCGAGACCATCGCCCGGTTGAAAACCGTGTCACGCGACCGCATCGAATCGGTGATGGACAACTTCGACAAGGTGGCCAGTTCCGAACACATGCTGGTCGACGACAGTAACGAATACGTCAAAGCCGTGCTGCGCCGCGCGCTGGGTGACGACAAGGCCAACTTGCTGATCGACCGCATCTTGCAGGGCAGCGACATCACCGGCATCGAAGGCCTGAAGTGGATGGACGCACAAAGCGTGGCCGAGCTGCTGCGCAATGAACACCCACAAATCGTGGCCGCCCTGTTGGTGCACCTGGAATTCGAGCAAGCCGCCGAGGTGCTGAAGCTGCTGACCGAGCGTCAGCGCAACGAGGTGATGGTGCGCATCGCCACGCTGGACGGCATACAGCCGGCGGCACTGCGCGACTTGAACGACGTGATGAGCAAGGTGCTGGCCGGCGGCGACCGGCAGAAGAAGACGTCGCTGGGCGGCGTGAAGGCCGCAGCGGAAATCATCAACACCATGGGCAACGCCATCGAAACGTCGGTGCTCGACTTCGTGCGCGAAGCCGATGCCGACCTGGCGCAAAAGATCCAGGACAACATGTTCACCTTCGACGACGTCGAGAAGATCGACGACAAGGGCATCCAGTCGCTGATGAAGGAAGTGCAGAGCGAATCGCTCATCGTGGCACTCAAGGGCGCCAGCACCGAACTGCGCGACAAGATCCTGCGCAACATGTCCAGCCGCGCCGCCGAAACCCTCAAGGAAGATCTCGAGTCGCGCGGCCCGGTGCGGCTGTCGGAAGTGGAATCCGAGCAGAAAGAAATCCTCAAGATCGTCCGCCGCCTGGTGGACGAAGGCCAGATCGTGATCATGGGCGGTGGTGATGAGCAATTCGTCTAAAAACCTGTTTCGGAACATCCCGGCGCCTGAAGGTTCGAAGGCGGCGTCGCATTACCAGCGCTTCATACCGCGTGAGGAGCTCGGCGCGTTTGCCAGCTGGACGCCGGGTGCGCTGGGCCCTGATGGCCAGGACGGCTCCGGCGCGCCGGCACCGTCCGCACCGGCACCACCACCCGCGCCCACGGCGGCCGACTGGCAGGCCCGCATCCACGCGGCGCGGCAGGCGGGCTACCAAGAGGGCTACCGCGACGGGCTGGTGGCGCTGGAAGGCTTCAAGGAAAGCTTCGCGCAGCAGGCCACCTCACAGGTGGGCGCGCTGCTGGACGCCTTCGACACGCAACTGCAGGCGCTCGACGGCCAGGTGGCGCAAGCACTGGCCGCCAGTGCGGTGCAACTGGCCCGCCAAGTGCTGCGCAGCGAACTGCAGACCCAGCCCGAACTGGTGGCCCGCGTGGCGGCCGAGGCGGTGAGCGCGGTGATGCTCAGCGCGCGGCAGATCACCGTGCAGGTGCACCCGCAAGACCTGCCGCTGGTGCACGAAGGCGCCGCCGAAACACTGGCCCTGCGCGGCGCCCGGCTGGTGGCCAGCAACAGCATCGCGCGCGGCGGCGTGCTGGTGCACAGCGACGTGGGCAACATCGACGCGCGCATCGCCGGCCGCTGGGCACAAGCCGCTGCAGCGTTGGGTTCGACATTGCCTCTGGACGGCGGCGACCACGCACCTGGCGCCGATGGGGTCCACGAAGAAGGCCTCGATGCCGGTGACAGCGCCGAGGCCGCAGCATGACCGCACCCTACGCCGCACCCGTCCCACTGAAGCAACGCCTGGCCCTGCGCGAGGGCCGCTGGGAGCGCTACCTGGCCGACCTGCAGACCTATGCCGCCATCACGCAGCCGCTGCAGGCCGAAGGCACACTGTTGCGCGTCACCGGCCTGGTGCTGGAAGCCGCTGGTGTGCGCGTGCCGGTGGGTTCGGTCTGCGAAGTCATCGGCGACGGCCCACCCAACGCGCCGGGCAACACCGTGCTGGCCGAGGTGGTGGGCTTCAGCGGTGACCGCGCCTACCTGATGCCGATGGGCGAACTGCACGGCCTGAGCAGTGGCGCCCGCGTGATACCCCGCCCGGCGCCGATCACGCCACCCCAGTGGGGCCAAGACAACCACCCCTGGCGGCGCAGCGAAGACCGTGGCCTGCACCTGCCGATGGGCGCGGGCCTGCTGGGCCGCGTCGTCGATTCACACGGCACGCCGCTGGACCGTCTGGGCCCGCTGCAGGACGTGCACACCGAACCGCTGGTGCGCCGCGCCATCAACGCGATGGACCGCGACCCGGTGCGCCGGCCGCTGGACACTGGCGTGCGCGCCATCAACGCGTTGCTGACCGTGGGCCGTGGCCAGCGCATCGGTTTGTTCGCCGGCACTGGCGTGGGCAAGAGCGTGCTGATGGGCATGATGGCCCGCTACACCGAAGCCGATGTCATCGTCGTCGGGCTGATTGGCGAACGCGGCCGCGAGGTCAAGGAATTCATCGAAGACATCCTGGGCGACGAAGGCCGCGCACGCAGCGTGGTGGTGGCCGCACCGGCCGACTCACCGCCGCTGATGCGCATGCAGGGCGCGGGCTACGCCACGGCCATCGCCGAGCACTTTCGTGACCGTGGCCAGCACGTGCTGCTGCTGATGGACAGCCTTACGCGCTACGCGATGGCGCAGCGAGAAATCGCGCTGGCCATCGGCGAACCGCCGGCCACCAAAGGCTATCCGCCCAGTTGTTTTGCCAAGTTACCTCAACTGGTCGAACGCAGCGGCAACGGGCTGAACGGCGTCGGCTCGATCACGGCTTTCTATACCGTGCTCAGCGAAGGCGACGACCAGCAAGACCCCATCGCTGACGCCGCGCGCGGCATCCTGGACGGCCACATCGTGCTGACCCGCGAACTGGCTGAAGGCGGCCATTACCCGGCCATCGACGTCGAGAAATCCATCTCGCGCGTGATGACCGCCGTGGCCGGCCGCGAACACCTGCAGGCGGCGCGCCGCATGCGCCATTTGATGGCCAAGGTGAACAAGGCCCGCGACCTGATCCAGCTGGGTGCCTACCAGCCGGGGCACGACGCCGAACTGGACACCGCCGTCCGGCTGCAGCCGCAAATGAACGCCCTGCTGCAGCAGGACATGCACGAACGCGCCGCGCTGGATGCCAGCCGCGCGCACCTGTGCCACCTCATGACCCCGAGAACGGTTGCGCCTGCCGCCGCCGTCACACCGTCTTCAACTGACCAACAGGCCCGCCATGAC
>JBBQAI010000063.1:0-23091 GCA_038316205.1 Burkholderiales bacterium | reverse complement strand
GCGGTGTTCTTCAACCTGGCCACCAATGGCGGCAACCAGGCTTTGTACAAGGCCGCCCCGACGCGCGCGAAGGCCGACGCGCTGCTGGACCAACGCTTGAATGCGCCCGCCGCCGGTGACGCCAACGACCTGCTGTTCCAGTGGGCCTCGTCGGGCGACTACGACCCGTCGGCTGGCCTGGAAAAGATACGCGCCACGGTGCTGGCCATCAACTCGGCCGACGACGAACGCAACCCGCCGGAACTGGGCGTGATGGAGCGTGAGATCAAGCGCGTGAAGAACGGCCGCCTGCTGTTGATCCCGGGCAGCGAGCAGACCGCCGGCCACGGCACCACGGCGCAGGCGCGGTGGTGGAAACAGCCGCTGGCTGACCTGCTGCAAAGCGCGCCGAAGGTGCAGCCGTGAGCCGGGTCTTCCGGATGTCGGCGCTGGCCGTGGCGGGGTCTGCGCTATTCGGGCTGCTGGCGGCGGTGACCGTGACGGCGCAGGCACAGACCGCCATGCCCGCGACCCCGTCAACGGCCGCCGCAACGGCCACTCCTGCGCAAGCCCTGAAGCAGCTCTTCGCTGACGAATGGGAGCGCGGCCTGCGCGACCATCCCGAACGCGCCAGCTACCAGGGCGACACGCGCTACAACGACCGCTGGACCGACAACAGCCTGGCGGCCATCGCCGCGCGCGAGGCCGCCGATCGCGCGGCACTGTTGCGCCTGAAGGCCATCCCGCGCGCGGCGCTGAGCCCGGTCGAACAGATCGACCACGACACCTTCGAATGGCTGCAGCAGCGCACCGTGGAGCGCCAGCGTTTCCGCGAACACCTGCAGCCCATCAACCACCAGGGCGGCATCACCACGGCCGACGGCATCGCCGAGGTGATGCCCTTCGCCACGCTCGCCCAGTACCGCCAGTACCTGGCCCGTCTGGCCGCGCTGCCGCAGCAGGTGGACCAGACCATCGTGCTGATGCGTGAAGGCGTGAAGGCCAGCATCGTGCCGCCGCGCGTGTTGATGCAACGGGTGCCCGCGCAGTTGGCCGCGCAAATCGTGGAAGACCCGCAGCGCAGCCCTTTCTACAAACCGTTCACGCGCTTCCCGCTCGACTTTCCGGAGGCTGAGCGCGCCGCGCTGCAAGCCCAGGCGCAAGCCACTTTGCGCGACAAGGTGGTGCCGGCCTACCGGCGCTTGCAAAGTGCTTTCCTGAACGACTACCTGCCGCAAACCCGCAGCAGCATTGCGGCCACCGACCGTCCCGACGGCACGGCGTACTACGACTTCCTGGCCCGCGACTACACCACCACCAACCTGGGCGCCGAAGCCATCCACGAACTGGGCTTGAAGGAAGTGGCGCGCATCCGCGCGGCGATGGAACGCGTCAAGGCCGAGACCGGCTACACCGGCAGCATGGAAGCCTTCTTCACCTTCCTGCGCAGCGACCCGCGTTTCTTCCACAAGACGCCCGCCGATCTGCTGACCGCCTACCGCGCCATCGCCAAGCGCATCGATCCCGAATTGGTCAAGGTGTTCCGCGTCATTCCACGGCTGCCTTACGGTGTGAAGGCCATCCCCGACAACATCGCGCCGGACACCACCACGGCCTATTACCAGCCGGCTGCGGCCGATGGCAGCCGGGCCGGCTACTACTTCGTCAACCTGTACAGGCCCGAGGTGCGGCCGATCTGGGAAATGATGCCGTTGAGCTTGCACGAAGCCGTGCCCGGCCACCACTTCCAGTTCGCCCGCGCGCTGGAATTGCCGGACGCGCCGCAGTTCCGTCGCACCGCCTATTTCGTGGCCTACAGCGAAGGCTGGGGTTTGTACGCCGAGCAGCTTGGCTACGAGATGGGCCTCTACGACGACCCCTACGACCGCTTCGGCCAATTGACCTACGAGATGTGGCGCGCGGTGCGCCTGGTGGTCGACACCGGCATGCACGCCAAGGGCTGGACACGCGAGCAGGCCATCGCCTACTTCAAGGACAACGCCGCCAAGACCGAGCAGGACATCGTCAACGAGATCGACCGCTACATCAACACGCCGGCGCAGGCCCTGGCCTACAAGGTGGGGCAGCTGAAGATCTCGGCGCTGCGTTTGCGCGCTCAGCTGGCCCTGGGCGCGCGCTTCGATTTGCGCGACTTCAACGACGCCGTGCTGGCCACCGGTTCGGTGCCGCTGGCCGCGCTGGAAGTGCGCATCGACACGTGGATCGCCGAACAAACGGCCAAGGTCCCCGCCAAGCCGATGTGATCATCGCTGGGACGTCCGCCCGAACATGCCTTTAGAACTTCGCTCTCACAGCCGTTTGCTCTGGACGTCAGTGGGCATCAGTGCGGTGGCGGCCGTGCTGATTTCGTTGGCGCTGAATTACCTGCGCAACACCACCATCCAGACGGGCCTGTTGCAGGCCGATTCGCTGGCCCGGATCCTCGAGGAGCAAACCTCGCGCAGCCTGCAGGCGGTGGACCAGCGGCTGGAACTGGCCGCTGGCGCCGTGCTGGCACGACAAGCGGCAGGCGGCCTGGACGAGGCGCAGGGACGGGTGCTGTTGCGCCAGCAGATCGAACAGCTGCCTTTTTTGCGCGCCATGTGGGTGCTGGACGCGCAGGGCAGCATCATTCTCGACAGCGATACCGGCAACATCGGCGTCAAGCTGGCAGACCGGGCCTATTTCAAGGTGTTCAGCGAGCAGCCGGCCACGGCTTTCTACATCGGCAAGCCGGTGCGCAGCCGCACCACAGGCAGTTGGTTGATCAGCGCCGCACGTCCGCTGCGCGGGGCCGACGGCCGCTTCCTCGGCGTGGTCGCGGCGGCCGTCGAGCCGCCCTATTTCGACCAGTTGTGGCGCTCGGTCAACCGGAGCATCGCCGGCGGCAGCATTTCGGTGTTCAACCTGGACGGCATCTTGATGATGCGCAGCCCCTACGAACCGGCGCTGCTCGGCAAGGTCGGCTCGGCCTTGCAGGTGCACAAAGAGATGCGCGGCGGTGCCAAGTCGGGCAGCTTCATCAAGGCCAGCGTCTACGACCACGAACAACGTGTCTTTGCCTACCGCGTCTTGTCCACACAGCCTGAGCTGGTGCTGGTGGTCGGTGAACGGCTGTCCGATGTCACGGCCGCATGGCGGCAACTGGCCTGGCTGGCAGGCACGGTGTGGGCCTTGGGATCACTGGCCGCCTGTTGGCAGGCCCTGCGGCTGGCCCGCGCCAATGCCCAGCGGCAGCTCGGCGTGGCTGCCTTGGTCGCCAGCGAGGAGCGCTACCGAGACCTGTTCGAGAACAACCCGCAGTGCATGTGGGTGTACGACACCCAGAGCCTGGCTTTCCTGGCGGTGAATGCGGCTGGTGTCGCCCAATACGGCTACACCCGCGACGAATTTCTGGCCTTGACGCTGGTCGATATACGGCCCGAACGCGACAGAGCCCTGATCCTGGCTCACGTGGCCCAGATCGGCGGGCCGGGGCCCACCGGAACGCGGACGCACTGCCGCAAGGACGGCAGCGAAATTCTCGTCGAGGTCAGTCCGCGCGACCTGCGTTTTGGCGAACGGCCAGCGCGCCTGGTGCTGGTCACCGACGTCACGGACCGGGAACGGGTGCAGGCCGAAAGCCGGAGGCTGACCGAGGAGCTGGCCCGTTATCGCAGCCAGCTCGAAGAGCGGGTGGAACAGCGCACGGCCGAGCTGGCCGTAGCGCAGGAGGAAGCGGAATCGGCCAACCGTGCCAAGAGCAGTTTCCTGGCCAATATGAGCCACGAAATCCGCACGCCGCTGAGCGCGATCGTCGGTCTGAGCCGGCTGCTGCGGCGTGGCGGGGTCACGCCCGAGCAGTCCGCCCGCCTGGCACAGATTGACCGGTCGGGCGAACACCTGTTGTCCATCGTCAACGACGTGCTGGACCTGTCGAAGATCGAGGCCGGCCAACTGGTGCTGGAGTCAGCATCCTTCAACCTGCAAGACCTGCTGTCCCATGTCGTGTCCACCCTGGCCGAGCCAGCGCGCGAGAAGGGTCTGCGCCTTCAGGTGGATGCCGGCCAGGTCCCGGTCTGGCTGCGCGGTGACGCCACGCGGCTGCAGCAGGCGCTGTTGAACTACGCCGCCAACGCGGTGAAGTTCACCGCCCGCGGTTCGGTGGTGTTGCGGGCTGCGCTCGAGCACGAAGAAGGCGACCAGTTGCTGCTGCGCTTCACCGTCACCGACAGTGGCCCGGGCATCGCGCCGGAGGTGCTGGCCGATCTGTTCCAGCCCTTCCGACAAGGTGATGCGTCCATTTCACGCCGGCACGGTGGCACTGGTCTGGGCCTGGCCATCACCCAGCGTCTGGCGCAACTGATGGGTGGCCAGGTGGGCGCTGAGAGCCAGCCCGGCAAGGGCAGCAGTTTCTGGCTGAGCGTGCGCGTGACGCGCGGCACGGAAGTACAGCCGCCGCCGCCGGCGTTGGACAGCCGCATCGATGCCGCAACCTGGCTGCGCCAGCGGCACAGCAGCGCGAGGATCCTGCTGGCCGAAGACAACCCGGTCAATCGCGAAGTGGCTTTGGCCATGCTGGAAGATGTGGGGCTCCAGGTGGACACCGCCTACAACGGACTGGAAGTGCTGCAGCGGGTGCAGGCAGCTCAGGCACGGGGTCAGGCCCCTTACGACCTGGTGTTGATGGACATGCAGATGCCGCTGATGGACGGCTTGCAGGCCACCCGCGCGCTGCGCGCCCTGCCGGGCTGGCAGCACACGCCCATCCTGGCACTCACCGCCAATGCTTTCGACGACGACCGCCGCGCCTGCACCGAGGCCGGCATGAGCGACTTCATCAGCAAACCCTTCGACCCCGACAAGCTCTACGCTGTGATGTTGCGCTGGCTGGAGGGCTGAGCTCAGGCTGGGTTGGTCTCGGTGGCGATCACGCCGCGCCGCACCTGGTCGCGTTCGATGCTTTCGAACAAGGCCTTGAAGTTGCCTTCGCCGAAGCCTTCGTCTCCTCTGCGCTGGATGAATTCGAAGAACACCGGGCCCATCACGGTCTGCGAAAAGATCTGCAGCAGCAAGCGCTTTTCGTGGCCGGTGCTGCCGCCGGTCGTGCTGCCATCGACCAGGATGCCGCGCGTCTGCAATTCGGTCACCGGTTCACCGTGGCCGGGCAGGCGTTCTTCCAGCATCTCGTAGTAGCTGGCATTGGGCGCCGGCAACAAAGGGATGCCGGCCAGTTGCAGCGCGTCCACGCTGGCCATCAGATCGTCGGTCAGCAAGGCGATGTGCTGGATGCCTTCGCCGTTGAACTGCATCAGGAACTCCTCGATCTGCCCACCAGTGCGGCCTGATTCTTCGTTCAACGGGATGCGGATCAGGCCGTCGGGCGCGGTCATCGCGCGGCTGGTCAGGCCGGTGTATTCGCCCTGGATGTCGAAGTAGCGGATCTCGCGGAAATTGAAGATGCGTTCGTAAAAGCCACCCCAGAAAGCCATGCGGCCTTTGTAGACGTTGTGCGTCATGTGGTCGATCAGTTTCAGACCGTGGCCGCGCGGGTGGCGCTCGGCCGGGTTGGCGAATTCGGGCAGGAACTCGAAGTCGATGTCGTAGATGCTCTTGCCGTCTTCGAAGCGGTCGATCAGGTAAAGCGGCGCGCCGCCGATGCCCTTGATGGCCGGCAGCCGCAGCTCCATCGGGCCTGTCGGTATCTCGATGGGCTGGGCGCCCAGTTCCAGCGCGCGTTCGTAGGCCTTGTGGGCGTCACGCACGCGAAAGGCCAGGCCGCAGGCCGCCGGGCCGTGTTCAGAAACGAAGTAGCCGGCATGGCTGCGCGGCTCGCGGTTGACGATGAAGTTGATCTCGCCCTGGCGGTAGAGCACCACGTCTTTCGAGCGGTGGCGGGCCACCAGGCTGAAGCCCAGTTGTTCGAACAGCGGCTCCAGCAGGCCGGGGGTGGGCGATGCGAATTCGACGAACTCGAAGCCGCACAGTCCCATCGGGTTTTCAAAGATGTCGGCCATGGCGGTGGGTGATGCGCAAAATGTTGAAGCAGGAAACTCTATACCTGAGCAGGAACGGCCCGCGCGGCCTGGCCGGGCATCGGCAGAAATCGGGGCGCTCCCGTAAAGTCCAGCGCCAAACCTGAAGCCTGGAGCGCCCCGCATGAGTGACAAGCCCGCCGAAACGTCCACCGGTACGTCCCCCGACACCGCCTACACCCCTCCCAAGGTCTGGACCTGGGACAAGCAGAACGGCGGCCACTTCGCCAACATCAACCGGCCCATCGCCGGGCCGACGCACGACAAGGCGTTGCCGGTGGGCCGCCACCCGCTGCAGCTGTATTCGCTGGCCACGCCCAACGGAGTCAAGGTGACGGTGATGCTGGAAGAACTGCTGGCACTGGGCCACAGCGGTGCCGAGTACGACGCCTGGCTGATCCGCATCAACGAAGGCGATCAGTTCGGCAGCGGCTTTGTCGAGGTGAACCCGAATTCCAAGATCCCGGCGCTGATGGACCACAGCGGCCCGCAGCCGCTTCGCATCTTCGAGTCTGGCGCCATCTTGCTGCACCTGGCCGAGAAGTTCGGCGCCTTCCTGCCGACCGAACCCGCGAAGCGCGCCGAGTGCCTGTCGTGGCTGTTCTGGCAGATGGGCAGCGCGCCCTACCTGGGTGGCGGCTTCGGTCACTTCTACGCCTACGCGCCGACCAAGATCGAATACGCCATCAACCGTTTCGCGATGGAAGTGAAACGCCAGCTGGATGTGCTGGACCGCCGCCTGGCCGAAAGCGCCTACCTGGCCGGCGACGACTACACCATCGCGGACATCGCCGTCTGGCCCTGGTACGGCAACCTGGCGCAGGGCCTGCAATACGGCGCCGGCGAGTTCCTGCAGGTCCAGAGCTATACCCATGTGCAGCGCTGGACGGCGCAGATTGCCGCACGCCCGGCGGTGCAGCGCGGGCGCATGGTCAACCGCGCCGTCGGCGACCCGGCCCAGCAACTGCGTGAGCGCCACGAGGCCAGTGATTTCGACACGAAGACGCAGGACAAGTTGGCGCCAGCGGCCTGAAGCGCCTTCTACCGCGCCTTCCGCCGCGCTGACTACCGCGTCATCAGCCGCCGCAAGCCATAGCTCAGCGCATCGACCAGGCCGACCAGCAGCAGCATCGCGACCAGCACGGTGGCCGTCTTGTTCATGTGGAACAGGCCCATGTGGAAGGCCAGCACCTGGCCCAGGCCGCCGGCACCCACCACGCCCAGCACGGCGGCCGCACGGATGTTGTTTTCCCAGCGGTAGAGGGTGTAGCTCATCAGCTGCGGCAGCACCTGCGGCAACGTGGCGTACAGGAACACGGCGCCTTCGCCCGCTCCCTGCGTGCGCAGCGCAGTGCCTGCTCCGGCGGGTGCGTTCTCGATGGCCTCGGCGAACAGCCGGCCCAGCACGCCTGCGGTGTGCGCCGCCAAGGCCAGCGTGCCGGCAAACGGCCCGAGTCCGGCCGCGATGAGCAACAGGCTGGCCCAGACCAGTTCAGGCACCGAGCGCAGCGCGTTCAGCAGCAGCCGCGTCGGCGCGCGCGCCCAGGCGGCATCACTCGCATGCAGGCGGCTGGCCGGCAGGGCCAGCAGCAGGCCCGCTGCGGCTGCCAGCGCGGTGCCCAGCGCCGACATCGCCAGCGTTTCCCAAGTGGCCGCCACCACTTGGCGCAGAAAGGCCGGCTGCACATTCGGCGGGAAGAATTCGCCTAGAAAACGGCCCATGCTGCGGGCGGCGTCGATCGAGAAAAACTGCGCCCACTGCAGGTCCAGCGACCAGAAGCTGGCCACCACCAAAGTGAGCAGGCCGGCCGTGAACCAGCAGGCCTTGCAGCGTGCGTCGAAGAGCGGCGGCGGCAGCTTGTAAGGCGGGTTGGCCGCGCGGCGCTTGGGCATCGTCATGCCAGCGCCTTGCGCAACCAGGTGCTGGTTCGGTCGGCCACTGCGACCAGGCCGAAGAAGACCAGCAGCATGGTCGTCACCTCGCCGCCGGCGAACATCTTCATCGAGCTGTCCAACTGTTGGCCCAGACCGCCCGCACCGACAAAGCCCAGCACCACCGACGAGCGGATGGCGCATTCCCAGCGGTAGACGGTGTAGGAAATCAGCTCGCCCGCGTTCTGCGGCAGCAGGCCGAAACTGAAGGCCTGCAGTCGGCTGCAGCCGTTGCGCAGCAACGTTTCGGTGACGTGGGTTTCGCCGCTTTCCAAGATCTCGCTGTAGACCTTGCCCAGCATGCCCCCGTAGGTGAGCGCGATGGCCAGCACGCCGGCCGTGACGCCCAGCCCGACGACGCGCACGAAGACCAGCGCCCACACCAGTTCGGGCACGCTGCGCAGCACGATGAGCAGCAGGCGCACGGCCTGCCGCACCGCGAAGGGCACAGCTGCCATGCGCCCGCGCAGGGCCGACACCGACAGCACGCGGGTGGAAGCGAACGTCAACGGCAGCGCGATGACCAGGGCCATCGCCATGCCCGCCGTGGCGATGGCCACGGTGCGCCAGGTTTCGCGCGCCACCAGCAGCAGGAAATCAGGCGCTGTGGCGGGCGGCAGAAAGCTGCGCAAGAACTGCGCAGTGACCTCGCGGCTGCGCGCGTCGAAAAGCTGCCAGGGTTTGAATTCGGTGGCGCTGAACAGCGGCCACAACAGCAGCAAGGCGGCGCTGGTCCAGAAGACGCGGCCCAACCAGGCCGGGTCGCGCGCAGGGGGCGCGAGGCGACCTGGCCGCCCCTGCAATGTCGTAACACCGCTCATCGGCAGTGCATGACGACGGGCACCGGTGGCTGCCGTTGCTCGTCGGGCGCGGACGGCGCCGGTGCGCCGTGCAATTCGTCTTCGTGCTGCGCGTAAAGGCGCTCCAGCTTCTCGGTGGTCACTTTGGCGGCCGGCAGGTCGAAGGCCACCTGGCCGTCGCGCAGACCCACGATGCGCGGAAACTGCGCCAGCGCTGCGTCCACCTGGTGCAAGCTGGTGACGAGCGTGATGCCGCGTTCGCGCGCCGTGGTGGTCAAGGTGGCCAGCGCGTGGCGTGCGCGTGTGGGGTCCAGCGACGACAGCGGTTCGTCCACCAACCACAGCCGCGCAGGCGCCAGCAGCGCGCGCGCCAGGCCCACACGCTGGCGCTCGCCACCCGACAGGCGGTCCACGCGTTCGAAGAGCTTGTCGTCCAGATCGAAAAGCGCCAGCGCCTCAAAGGCGGCCGGGATGTCTGCCGGGTAGAACAGCGAGCGCAGGCTGGCCCACAAACCCATCGCCGGCAGACGGCCGGCCAGCACCGCCGTCACCACCCGCTGGCGGGGTGGTAGCGGCGGCACCTGGGGTGCCAGGAAGAGCTGGCCGCGCAGGCGGTGCAGGGCGGCGGTGGACAGCTGCCACGGTTGCACGTCGCCCAGCGTGTAGCTGCCGGCCGACGGCGGCAGCGCGCAGGCCAGCAGTTGCATCAGTGTGGTCTTGCCCGCACCTGAGGGGCCGATGACCGCCAGCTGTTCTCCGGCTTCCACCGTCAGGTTGACACCCTGCAGCGCCATGGTGGCTCCGGCGCGCGCGGCCGGGTGGCGTGCGGCGACCTGCGTCAGTTGCAGCTTCAACGGAAAGCGCCAGTCCAAGTCAGGTGAGTCAGGATCAAAGCAGGCCGGCACTGCGCGCGGCAGTTTCGATGCCCTTGTAGTTCTCGACCTTGGTGGGCACGAAGCGCGTGGCGCGTTGCAGGTCGAGAATTTCCTTGCCGACCGGGTCATTGCGGTTCAGCGACAGCAGCGCCTGCGTCAGTTTGTCGCGCAAGGCCACCGGCATGTCGGCGTGCACGGTCCAGTTGTAGTCGTAGTAGGTCGGCGTTGTGTAGAAGGCGATGACCTTGCTGGTGTCGACCTTCTTGTCGGCGACGAACTTTTCCCACACCGAGATGTTCAGCGCACCGGCTTGCACCTTGCCCGCCGTGACGGCCGCGATGGTGGCGTCGTGCGCGCCGCTGTAGGCCACGCGCTTGAAGTCCTTGTCAGGGTCCACGCCGGCCTGCAGCAAGAAGCTGCGCGGCATCAGGTGGCCCGAGGTCGAGCTTTGCGAACCGAAGCTGACGTCCTTGCCCTTCAGGTCGGACAGCTGCTTGATGGCCGGGTCGCTGGTGATGAAGACCGAGCGGAACTTTTCGTCTTCTTCGCGCTGCACGATGGGGATGGCCTTGCCGCCCGAGCGCATTTGCGCCTGCACGAAGGTGAAGCCGCCGAACCAGGCCAGGTCGATCTTGCGGTTGGCCAGTGCCTCGACGGCGGCGGCGTAGTCGGTGACCGGCGTGAACTCGACCTTCATGCCCAGCTTGCCTTCCAGGTACTTCACCAGGGGCGCAGCCTTGCGCGCCAGTTCGGTGGGCGATTCATCGGGAATGGCCGTGATGCGGAAGACTTGCTGCGCCTGGCAGACCGCAGCGACGGTCAGCAGCGCGCTGGCCAGCAAGGTTTTCAAGAAGGCGGCTCGGGTGGTTTGGGTCATGGTGCGGGGCATGCTGGTGTTGGGGGTGGGGGCCTTGCGGCGCAGCAGCGGACTCTAGCCGCAAGGCCCGTTCCGCGTCAGCGCGCGCAACTGCGAAACCCGGCAGGCACGTCGTGGCGCTGGGGCATGAAGAAGTTGCGGTAACGCGGATCGCGCAGGCGCGGCTGGGTCATGAAAGACGCGCCGCGCAACACCGGCCGGCCGTCGAACCAGGGTGCCGAGTAGTCGCGGTAGGGGTGCGCCACAAAACCGGGGTAGGGCGCGAACGGGCTGGCCGTCCATTCCCATACCTGGCCCCAGACGAACGCGCCGGCCTGCGTGAGCGCGGCGCGTTCCCACTCGGCTTCGCTGGGCAGACGACGGCCCGCCCAGCGGCACCAGGCCTCGGCTTCGAAGGCGCTCAGGTGGCAGGCCGGTTGTGCCAGGTCCAGCGCAGCCCAGATGCCATGGCGCCATTGCTGCCAGCCTTTGCCGTCACGGCGCAGGTAGCGCGGCGCTTCGGCCTTTTCCGACGCCAGCCAGGCGGCGCCGGCTGCTGTCCACCACTGGGCCTGGGCGTAGCCACCGGCTTCGACGAAAGGCAGGAACTCGGCCCAGCGCGTGACCTGGCTGGTGATGCTGGTGGCGGGCAAGACCACCGTGTGGCTGGTCCGCTCGTTGTCGAAAACAAAGCCGCTGTCGTTGTTGCCCAGCTTCCACGTTCCGGGCTCGAAATCCAGATCAGCACCAGGCGCTGGCAGCGCTGGGGCCTGCCAACGTGGGTCGGCGATGGCCACGCCCAAGCTCTGCGCCATGTAGAGCGCGGCCTCGTGGTGCATGTCTTCGTGGAAGAGCGCCAGGCGGTAAAAGTAGAGCGCATCGTCGGACCCACCCACTACGCGCAGACAGGCCAGCGTGGCACCCAGCTGTCGCGCCAGGTCGTCCAGCGTGGCGGCCACATCGGGCAGCGGCAGCGACCAGCGGGTGGCGTGCGCCACACGGCTGGAGTCGTAGAGCGCATCGGCCTGTGGCCGCAGGGCGGCTGATCGCTTTGCATCGGGGTCGGCAGCGGCACCTTCCGCACGCAAGGGGTTGCGCGCGATCCAGTATTCCTGAAACCAGCCGATGTGCCCCAGCTCCCACAGCGGCGGGTTCAGCGTGGCCCATGTCGGCACGCTTGGCTCTGGTTGCTGCGCCAGCGCGGCATCGATGACCGCGAAGGTGGCCAGGGTGTCGGCGCGACTGGCTTGCAGCGCTGCGGCAAGGCCGCTGGCGTCGGCATGCCGCGCTGCTGTCGTGCCACCGTTCGCAGCCTCGTTCAAAACCGTCATCGCGGTAACCTCATGAAGTGCAGAAACCGAAACTCGTCATCGTGACGCCCGCGCTGGCCGACGCCAACAACGGCAATTGGCAGACGGCCCATCGATGGGCCGGCATGCTGGGCGCAGCTTACCGGGTGCGCCTGGCCACCGCCTGGGACGGCGGTGACGAAGCGGTGATGGTGGCGCTGCATGCCCGCCGCTCGGCCGCCGCCGTGGCGCGGTGGCGGGCGCTGCGCCCGCAGGCACCGCTGGTGCTGGCGCTGACCGGCACCGACCTGTATCGCGACATCGAAAGCGACGCACAGGCGCAGGCCTCGCTGCAGGCCGCCGACCGCCTGGTCGTGCTGAACGAACTGGGGGCGCTGGCCCTGCCGGCGGCACTGCGCAGCAAGGCCCGCGTGCTGTTGCAGTCTTGCAGTGCGCGGCAGCCGCTGCCCAAGACACCGCGCCGTCTGCGGGCGCTGATGGTCGGCCACTTGCGTGCCGAGAAATCACCTGCGACTTATTTCGATGCTGCCCGTTTGTTGGTCCACCGCGCCGACATCGCGCTGGACCACATCGGTGCCGCGCTCGACCCTGCGCTGGGCGCCGCTGCCGCTGCCGTGATGGCAGACTGCCCGCACTACCGCTGGCTGGGTTCGCGTGGGCATGCCGAAACGCGCCGGCGCATCCAGGCCGCGCACGTGCTGGTCCACCCCAGCCAGATGGAAGGTGGCGCCCATGTCGTCATCGAAGCCTTGCGCAGTGGAACGGCCGTGCTGGCATCGCGCATCGACGGCAACGTGGGTTTGCTGGGCGCGGCTTACGGCGGCTATTTCCCGGTCGGCGACGCGGTGGCGCTGGCGGCCCTGCTGCAGCGCCTGCGCGACGAGCCGGCTATGCTTACGGCCCTGCTGCAACAGTGTCAAGCGCGAGCGCCCTTGTTCGATCCGGCGCACGAAGGCGCCGCCCTGCAGGCCCTGATTGCCGAGGCTGTGCTGCAGCCGCGCGGGCTGATGACCAACACCTGAGAGACCCACCATGAACGCACCTGAAAAAGTCGCCGAACCTCGCTCGTCTGAACCGCGCCTGACCTCGCTGTCCCACGGCGGCGGCTGCGGCTGCAAGATCGCCCCGGGCGTGCTGTCGGAAATCCTCAAGGGCACGGCGACCATGCCCATCCCCAAGGAATTGCTGGTCGGTATCGAAACCGCTGACGACGCGGCCGTTTACCAGCTGAACGACGAGCAGGCGCTGATCGCCACCACCGACTTCTTCATGCCCATCGTCGATGACCCCTACGACTTCGGCCGTATCGCCGCCACGAATGCCATCAGCGACGTTTACGCGATGGGCGGCCGGCCTATCCTGGCGCTGGCGCTGGTGGGCATGCCGATCAATGTGCTGTCCACCCAAACCATCGGCCGCATCCTGGAGGGCGGGGCCTCCGTGTGCCGCACGGCCGGCATCCCCATTGCCGGCGGCCACACCATCGATTCCGTCGAGGCCATCTACGGCCTGGTTGCCATCGGACTGGTGCACCCCAAGCACGTCAAGCGCAACGCCGACGCAAAGCCCGGTGACCTGCTGGTGCTGGGCAAACCGCTGGGCGTGGGCGTGATGTCGGCGGCGCTGAAAAAAGGCGAACTCAGCGACGCCGGCTACGCGCAGATGATCGCTTGCACCACCAAGCTGAACACCCCCGGGCCCGACCTGGCCGCGTTGCCCGGCGTGCACGCGCTGACCGACATCACGGGTTTCGGCCTGGCCGGCCACGCGCTGGAAATGGCACGTGGTGCGCGCTGTGATCTGCAGCTGGACTGGGCCACCGTGCCGCTGTTGGCCGGCGTGCGCGCACTGGCCGAACAAGGTTTCATCACCGGCGCTTCAGGACGCAACTGGGCCGGCTACGGCGCCGACGTGGTGCTGCCTGCCGGCTTTGCCGACGTCGACCAGGCGCTGCTGTCCGACCCGCAAACCAGCGGCGGTTTGCTGGTGTCCTGCACGCCGGCTGCGCTGGACGCGGTGCTGGCCGTCTTCGCCCGCCACGGCTTCGAACAAGCGGCGGTGGTGGGGCGCATGGCCACTGCGGTGGGCGCGCCGCGCCTGGTGGTCAGCTGAAGCTCGGTTGCAGCTCGGCTGCAGCTCAGTCGAAGTTCGCTTGAAGCTCACCTGAAGCTCGCCTGAAGCAAGCGGCCCTGTCCTTTACTTCAGGGTGTTTGCGACTGCGGGCATGATCGGCGCCGAAAGTTAAGCTTGGCTTGCCCTGCTGTGCTGCTGTTAATGTCGCTGCCGCCGCCATTGCGCCAACCGCGCTGAACCGCCACCACCCGCCTGCACCGGGCTCATAGCCCGCGCAGCGTCCCGTCTTTTGGAGTCACCATGGAACGACGTTCATTTCTGAATCTCAGCAGCCTTGCCTTGGGCACGATGTTGGTGCCCGTTACGGGGCGCGCTGTGGCCGCTGAAGAACTGCTCAGCCCGATGGCCGTGAAGTTCAAGAAGATGCTGGCCGACACCGCCATGACGGCGGCCACCACGGCCGGCGCCAGCTACTGCGACGTGCGCGTCGGTCGCTACCTGAACCAGTTCATCACCACGCGCGACCTCAACGTCGAAAACGTGGTCAACACCGAATCGGCTGGCGTCGGCGTGCGCGTGCTGGCCGGTGGGGCCTACGGGTTCGCGGCCACCAACGACATGTCGCCCGACGGCGTGGCTGGCGCTGCGCGCCAGGCTGTGGCCATTGCCAAGGCCAATGCCAAGCTGCAAGCCGAGCCGGTGCGCCTGGCCCCGGTGAAGGGCGTGGGCGAAGTTAGCTGGGCCACGCCGATGAAGAAAGACTGGCGCAGTGTGCCCATCAAGCAGAAGGCCGAACTGTTGATCGCGGCCAACAAGGCCGGCTTCGATGCCGGTGCGAATTTCATGCAGTCGGTGATGTTCCAGGTCAACCAGCAGAAATATTTCGCGTCCACCGACGGCTCCTACATCGACCAGGACATCCACCGCCTCTGGATGCCGGTGACGGCAACGGCAGTGGACAAGGCCTCGAACAAGTTCCGCTCGCGCCAGGGTTTGTCAACGCCGGTGGGCATGGGCTATGAATACTTCGACGGCCGCCCTGAAGACAAGCTGAAGGCAGCGGGCGGTGTGGCCACGCTGTACAAAAATTCCTATGACCCCATCGAAGACGCGCGTGCCTGTGGCCGCAACGCCAAGGAAAAGCTCACGGCCAAGTCGGTGGAGCCGGGCAAGTACGACCTGGTGCTGAGCCCGGAACACATGTGGCTGACCATCCACGAATCGGTGGGCCACCCGACCGAGCTGGACCGCGTGCTGGGCTACGAGGCGAATTACGCCGGCACCAGCTTTGCCACGCTGGACAAATGGCAGAGCAAGAAGTTCAAGTACGGCGCCGAGCGCGTGAACATCGTCGCCGACAAGACCATCCCCGGTTCGTTGGGCGCGGTGGGCTACGACGACGAAGGCGTGAAGTGCAAGACCTGGGACATCGTCAAGGACGGCATTCTGGTGAACTACCAGGCCACGCGCGACCAGGTGCACATCCTGGGCGAAACCGAGTCGCAAGGCTGCTCTTACGCCGACAGCTGGAGCAGCGTGCAATTCCAGCGCATGCCCAATGTGTCGCTGTCGGCCGGCAAGACCGAACTGACGCCCGACCAGATGATCAAGGACGTCAAGAAGGGCATCTACATCGTCGGCGCCGGGTCGTTCTCCATCGACCAGCAGCGCTACAACTTCCAATTCGGCGGCCAGTTGTTCTATGAGATCAAGGACGGCAAATTGGGTGCGCCGCTGGAAGACGTGGCCTACCAGTCCAACACCACCGAGTTCTGGAACGCCTGCGCCGCTTTGTGCGACCAGCGCGACTGGCGCATGGGCGGTTCCTTTTTCGACGGCAAGGGTCAGCCCAGCCAGTCCAGCGCCGTGTCGCACGGCTCGGCCACGTCGCGCTTCAATGGCGTCAACGTGATCAACACCGCGCGCAAGATTGCCTGAGCCCTGAAGTCCTGAAGCCCTGAACCTTTGAATCGCCACATGAAGCTGCTGACCCCCGAAGAAGCTCAAGCCCTGTGCGACAAGCTGCTGTCGCTGAGCAAGGCCGACGAATGCAGCATCCAGTTGACCGGCGGCCGCACCGGCAACATTCGCTATGCCCGCAACAGCGTGTCAACGGCCGGCCTGGTCGAAGACACGCAGTTGGTCGTGGCGGTGGCCTTCGGCAAGAAGCAGGGCGTGGCCACCACCAACGGGCTGGATGACGCTTCACTGGCCCAGGTGGTGCGGCAGGCCGAAACCCTGGCACGGCTGGCCCCCGACAACCCCGAGTTCATGCCCGCAGTTGGCAAGCAGGCCTACAAGGCCACTACCACCTTCAGCAAAAGCACGGCCGAGATCGACGCCGAATTTCGCGCCCGCGCGGCGGCCTACAGCATCGAGGCGTGTCGCAAGCAGGGCTTGGTGGCGGCCGGCTTCTTCACCGACAGCACCGGCTACACCACGGTAGCGAATTCGCGGGGCGTGTTCGGCCACCAAGCCACCACGTCGCTGGACTTCACTTGCACCGTGCGCACGGCCGACGGGCGCGGCTCGGGCTGGGTCAAGCGTTCTGATTTCGATGCCGCGCGTTTCGATGCCGGTGAAGCCGCCGACGTGGCCATCGAAAAGGCGCTTCGCTCGGTCGAAGCCAAGGCCATCGAGCCGGGCCGCTACACGGTGATTTTGGAACCTGCCGCCACTTCGGAACTGGTCGGCTTCATGCTGGCGGACTTCAGCGCGCGCCAGGCCGATGAAGGCCGCAGTTTTCTCAGCAAGAAGGGTGGTGGCAACCGGCTGGGCGAGAAATTGTTCGACGAACAGGTGAACATCTGGGCCGACCCCTGGAACCCCGATGTCGGCGTGCTGCCCTGGGACGGCGATACCAATCTGGCGCGCCAGCGCACCGACGTGATCAAGGCCGGCCGTGTCAACGCCTTGGATTACTCGCAGTACTGGGCCAAAAAGCAGGGCAAGCGCGCCACCGCTGGCCACGGCAATTTGATCATGGCGGGCAGCAACAAGACCACCGCCGAATTGATCGCCAACACCAAGCGCGGTGTGCTGGTCACGCGCACCTGGTACATCCGCTTGGTGGACCCGCAGTCGGTGCTGCTGACCGGCTTGACGCGCGATGGCACTTTCTACATCGAGAACGGCAAGATCGCTTACCCGGTGAAGAACTTCCGCTTCAACGAAAGCCCGGTCACGATGCTCAACAACATCGAAGAAATCGGCAAGCCAGTGGTCATCGCCGGTGACGAAGTGCCCTACCAAATGTTGATCCCACCGATGAAGGTGCGCGACTTCAACTTCACCAGCTTGTCTGACGCGGTTTGACCCCGCTTGACGCTTCAACACACCCATGAAATTCCTCACCGAAGAAGAAACCCGCCGCATCTGCAACAAGGTGCTGGCGCTGTCCAAGGCCGACGAGTGCACGGTCAGCCTGAATGGCAGCCGCGACGGCAACATCCGCTATGCCCGCAACAGCGTGTCCACCGCCGGCCTGATCGAAAACACGCAGCTTTCGGTGACCGTGGCTTTCGGCAAGAAGCAGGGCACAGCGGCGATCAACGAACTCGACGACGCGTCGCTGGAAAAGCTGGTGCGTCGCGCTGAAGACGTGGCCCGATTGGCGCCCGACAACCCGGAATTCGTGCCCACCGTCGGCAAGCAGGCGTTCAAGGCCACGTCCACCTACAGCAAGAGCACGGCGGCCATCGACCCCGAATTCCGTGCCCAGGTGGCGGCTTACAGCATCGAGGCCTGCCGCAAGAAAAATTTGACGGCGGCGGGCTTCTTCAGCGACAGCCTGGGCTTCAATGCCATCGCCAATTCCAATGGTGTCTTCGGCCACCAGGCCAGCACCGCGCTGGACTTCACCGTCACCGTGCGCACCGAAGATGGCCGGGGCTCGGGCTGGGTCAAGCGTTCGGCCAACGATGCGGCGCGGCTGGATGCGCGTGAAGCGTCCGATGTGGCGATCGAAAAGGCGCTGCGTTCGGTCGAAGCCAAGGCCATCGAACCGGGTCGCTACACGGTGATTCTGGAACCGGCCGCCACCTCGGAATTGGTCGGCCGAATGCTGGGCGGTTTCAACGCGCGCCAGGCCGACGAAGGCCGCAGCTTCCTCAGCAAGAAGGGCGGCGGCAACCGCTTGGGCGAGAAGCTGTTCGACGAGCAGGTCAACGTCTGGGCCGATCCCTGGGACGCGAACGTGGGCGTATTGCCCTGGGACGGTGCGAGCATGCTGGCGCGCGAACGCACCGACGTGATCAAGGGCGGCCGCGTCAACGCGTTGGAGTATTCGCGTTACTGGGCGCAAAAGCAGGGCGCGCGTGCAGTGGGCCGGCACGGCAACATGGTGATGGGCGGCAGCGAGAAGTCGTTGGCCGAGTTGATTGCCAACACCAAGAAGGGCGTGCTGGTGACGCGCACCTGGTACATCCGCCTGGTGGACCCGCAGTCGGTGCTGCTGACCGGGCTGACGCGCGACGGCACTTTCTACATCGAGAACGGCAAGATCGCTTATCCGGTGAAGAACTTCCGCTTCAACGAAAGCCCGGTCACGATGCTCAACAACATCGAAGAGATCGGCAAGCCGGTGATCATTGCCGGCGACGAAGTGCCTTACCAGATGTTGATCCCGCCGATGAAGGTGCGCGACTTCAACTTCACCAGCTTGTCTGACGCGGTTTAAGCGTTTCAAGGCAAGGGACTGGTCATGGAAAGACGCCGTTTTCTCAACATTTCCGGTATCGCCGGAGGTTCGATGCTGGTGCCGGTTTTTGGCAATGCCATCGCCGCCGAAGCGCTGGTGCAGCCGGCTGACACGGGTGCGCGCAAGCGCCTGGCCGACACCGCGCTGACAGCCGCCACCAGCGCCGGTGCCAGCTACTGCGACGTGCGCATCGGCCGCTACCTGAACCAGTTCATCACCACCCGCGACACGCGGGTGGAAGACACCGTCAACACCGAATCGCTGGGCGTGGGCGTGCGCGTCATCGCGATGGGCGCTTACGGGTTTGCGTCCACGAACGAATTGACGCCCGACGCGGTGGCCGCTGCCGCCCGCCAGGCGGTGGCCATCGCCAAGGCGAACGCGAGGCTGCAGACCGAGCCGCTGCAACTGGCGCCGCTGAAGGGTGTGGGCGAAAAGTACTGGGCCACGCCGATGACGAAAGACTGGCGCGCCGTGCCGCTGAAAGACAAGGCCGAAATGCTGATCGCGGCCAACCGCGCCGGGTTGGCTGCCGGGGCGGCTTTCATGCAGTCGCGGCTGTTCCAGGTCAACCAGCAGAAGTACTTTGCTTCGACCGACGGTTCCTACATCGACCAGGACATCCACCGCCTGTGGGCGCCGCTGACGGCCACCGCCGTGGACAAGGCCAGTAACCGCTTCCGCAGCCGCGACAGCCTGGCCTCACCGGTGGGCATGGGCTACGAGTTTTTCGACGCACGGCCGGCCGACAAGATCCAGGCCGCGGGCGGCGTGGCCACGCTTTACGGGAAGTCTTGCGACCTCATCGAAGAGGCCCGCGCCTGTGGCCGCCAGGCCAAAGAAAAGCTGAGCGCCAAATCGGTGGAACCCGGGAAGTACGACCTGGTGCTGAGCCCCGACCACCTGTTCCTGACCATCCACGAATCGGTGGGTCACACGACAGAGCTCGACCGCGTGCTGGGCTACGAAGCCAATTACGCCGGCACCAGTTTTGCCACGCTGGACAAGTGGCGCAGCAAGACCTTCAAGTTCGGCGCCGAGCGCGTCAACTTTTACGCCGACAAGACCACGCCGGGCTCTTTGGGCGCCGTGGGTTACGACGACGAAGGCGTGGCCTGCAAGCGCTGGGATCTGGTCAAGGACGGCGTGCTGGTGAACTACCAGGCCACGCGCGATCAGGCCCACCTCATCAACGAGCCGGCCTCGCACGGTTGCTCTTATGCCGATAGCTGGAGCAGCGTGCAATTCCAGCGCATGCCGAATGTCTCGCTTGCCGCTGGCAAAGCGCCGCTGACGCCCGACGAGATGGTGGGGGACGTGAAGAAGGGCATCTACATCCTGGGCCGTGGCAGCTACAGCATCGACCAGCAGCGCTACAACTTCCAGTTCGGCGGTCAGCTCTACTTCGAGATCAAGAACGGCCAGATCGCAGGCCCGTTGGAAGACGTGGCCTACCAGGCCAACACCCAGGAATTCTGGAACGCCTGCAGCGCCATCTGCGACGAACGCGACTGGCGCATGGGCGGTTCGTACTTCGACGGCAAGGGGCAGCCCAGCCAGGTCAGTGCGGTGTCGCACGGCTCGGCCACCACGCGCTTCAACGGCATCAACGTCATCAACACCGCCCGCAAGATCGCTTGAATTGACAGCTACAAATTAGGCCGTACCGTGAAACAGATCAATGAGGAATTGGCCCAGCGCATTTGCGACAAGGCCATCGCTTTTTCCAAGGCCGACGAATGCCGTGTGACGCTGCAAGGCAGCCGTATCGGCAACATCCGATACGCGCAGAACAGCGTGTCCACGGCGGGTTTGAACGAGGACACGCAGATCTCGGTCAGCGTGGCTTTCGGCAAGCGCCAGGGCACGGCCACGCTGAATGAATTCGACGACGCGTCGCTGGAAAAGCTGGTGCGCCGCGCCGAAGACGTGGCGCGGCTGGCGCCCGAGAACCCCGAGTTCGTGCCAGCCGTCGGCAAGCAGGCCTTCAAAGCCTCAGCCACCTACGCCAAGGCCACCGCCGCCATCGACCCCGAATTCCGTGCCGAGGTGGCCGCCCGCAGCATCAACGAAAGCAAGAAAAAGGGCCTGCAGGCGGCCGGCTTCTTCGTTGACACGACGGGCTTCGAAGCGGTGGCCAATTCCAATGGCGTCTTCGGTTTTCAGCAATCCACCGATGTCAATTTCACCGTGACCGCGCGTACCGAAGACGGCCGCGGTTCGGGCTGGGTCACGCGCAACGGCAACGACGCTGCGCGTTTCGACGCGCGCGAAGCCTCGAATGTGGCCATCGAAAAAGCGCTGCGTTCGGTGGACGCCAAAGCGATCGAGCCCGGGCGCTACACGGTGATCCTGGAGCCGGCTGCGTCGGCCGACATCATGAGCTTCATGTTCCGCGCTTTCGACGCTCGCCAGGCCGACGAAGGCCGCAGCTTCCTCAGCAAGAAGGGCGGCGGCAACCGCCTGGGCGAGAAGATGTTCGACGAGCAGGTCAACCTGTGGACCGACCCCTGGGACCGGGACGCGCCGGTGCGCCCCTGGGACAGCGACACCATGCTGGCCCGCGAGCGACGCAACCTCATCCAGGGCGGCAAGGTGGCCTCGCTGGATTACTCGAACTTCTGGGCCAAGAAGCAGGGCGTTCCGGCACGCGGGCGGCCCGGTAACGTGATCATGGCCGGTGGCAACAAGCCGCTGGCCGAGCTGATCGCCAGCACCAAGAAAGGCGTGCTGGTCACGCGCACTTGGTACATCCGTTCGGTGGACCCGCAGTCGCTGCTGGTGACGGGCCTGACACGCGACGGCACCTTCTACATCGAGAACGGCAAGATTGCTTATCCGGTGAAGAACTTCCGCTTCAACGAGAGCCCGGTGAGCATGTTGAACAACATCGAAGAACTGGGGCAGACGCAGGTGTTGGGTGACAACCGGCGCGTGGTGGTGCCCGCGATGAAGTTGCGCGACTTCAATTTCACCAGCCTGTCTGACGCGGTCTAGCGCGGGGCGCAGCGCCTGACATGGCCACCACTTCGGGCTTCGACTTCTACTTCACGCGCCTGGTCTACGACTCCGGCGATTGGGATGTGGACATCCGCATGCCCAGCAATGTGCTGAATTCGCTGGTCGAGTACACGACGCTGCGCGTCGACCCGGTCGAGCGCGTCATCGCACTGGCCGACCCCAAGATGCTGGAAGCGCCGTTCTGCTACTTGGCCGGGCACAAGCTGGTGCAGTTTTCGCCGGCCGAGCGGAAGAATTTCGAACGCTATGTGAAAGGCGGCGGTTTCGTGTTCGTGGACGACTGCAACCACGACATCGACGGCCTTTTCGCCAAGTCCTTCGAGGCCGAGATGGCCCGCATCTTCGGACCCAAGGCACTGCACAAGATCCCGAACAACCACCCGGTCTATTCCAGTTTCTTCAAATTCGACGGCCCCCCGAACACCGGCGTCGAATTGAACGGCTGGGGCGACGACCTGGTGCACGACTACCTGAAAGCCGTCGAAATCAACGGCCGCGTGCGCCTTCTCTACAGCAACAAGGATTACGGCTGCGAGTGGGATTACGACTTCCGCAACAAGCGCTGGCTGGTCATCGACAACACGCGCTTTGCGGTGAACATCATTCAATATGCATTGGGAGCATGAACTTGGCTGAGCGCGAGGCATCGGACTGGAACGAAACAGAGATCGCCGCGTTGACGGACAAGCTGGGCCAACTGACGGCCAGCATGAGCAAAGTCATCATCGGGCAGGCGGGCGTCATCGAGTCGCTGGTGATCTGCCTGATCGCCGGCGGCCACGCGCTGGTGGAAGGCGTGCCCGGCCTGGGCAAGACGCTGCTGGTGAAGAGCCTGGCGCAGGCCACTGACATGCAGTTCCGCCGCGTGCAGTTCACGCCCGACCTGATGCCGTCGGACATCGTGGGCACCGAGATCCTGGAAGAAGACACCAGCACCCACCAGCGCGTGTTCCGCTTCCAGCGTGGCCCTGTTTTCACGCAGGTGCTGCTGGCCGACGAGATCAACCGCGCGCCGCCCAAGACGCAGTCGGCGCTGCTGGAAGCGATGCAGGAACGCTCGGTGACTTTCGCCGGTCAGACGCACATGCTGCCGCGGCCGTTCTTCGTGCTGGCCACGCAGAACCCCATCGAACAGGCCGGCACCTATCCGCTGCCCGAGGCCCAGCTCGACCGCTTCTTGCTGCGCATCGACGTCGGATACCCAAGCGAAGACGAAGAGATGGCGATGGTCTCGGCGACCACGCATGCGGGGCTGGCCGATGCCCAGCCGGCGATGGATGTACACAGCCTGCTGCGCCTGCAGCAACTGGTGCGTGACATTGCCATCGGCGAGCACCTTCTGCGCTACGCGACACGCCTGGTGCGCGCCACGCGGCCGGCCGACAGCGCGGTGGCCAGCGTGAAGAAGCACGTGGGCTGGGGCGCTGGCCCGCGCGCCGGTCAGGCCCTGGTGCTGGCCGCCAAGGCGCGCGCGCTGATGCATGCCCGCCTGGCCGTCACGCGCGAAGACATCGGCGCCATGTTGCTGCCCG
>JBBQAI010000144.1:0-9872 GCA_038316205.1 Burkholderiales bacterium | reverse complement strand
ATGCTGATCTGCTCGGCCAGCCCCGGCGCTGCGCTGATGGCCGGCAGGTTGGCGCTGGTCACGGCTGGCGCTGCGCCCGGCAAGCCACCACGCGGTGTGGCGCGCACCACCTGGCTGGGCGGCAGCGCGGTGCCGTTCTTCAGCCGCGCGTACATCGCGTCCATCGAGCGCAGGAAGTACACGTGCAGCGAGATGTAGCGGTTGTCGAAGCCGCTGAAGCTGTTGAAGGTGTCGAAATGCTGGCCGTTGGTCACCTCGATGTAGCTGACCGCCGTGGCCGCTCCTTCGACGCTGCGGTTGAACGCGGTGTAGGCCCGCGCGTTGTTGTTCACCGGCACCAGCGCGTCGCTGCGGCCGGCGACGATGATCGTCGGCTTGGCGCGCAGGTTGCCACTGAGCAGCACCTCGGCGATGCCGGCCTGCACCGCTTGCGCCTGGGCCAGCGTGGGTCGGGTCGACGTGGCGGTGGCGGTCAGCGGCGCGCCCGTTTCGTCGACGCCGGTGAACAGCGCGCGCTGGCACAGCGCGGTGTCCAGGCCGAAGTCCTGCACGCCGGTGGACGGTGACGTGGCGATGTTCCAGACCCGAGCGCCGCCCACCGAGTTGTTGTAGACCACGCTGGCCGGTGTGCCGTTGCCGGTGCCGTTGGCGGTGGCGAAGCTCTGCGCCTTGGCCGCCGCCGAAATGGCCACCGGCGAGCCCGTGGCGTCCACCGCCGCGAAGCTGGCATTGCAGACGTTGTCGGTGACCGGGAACTTGCCGTAGCCCCAGGGGTACATCGCCGACAGGATGGGCCCGTTGCCCAAAGCGTAGTGGGCGTTGTGCATCTGGTCGTTGAAGGCCGTCCAGCCCACGGTCTTCAACTTGTTCAGCGCGTCCAGCGACTGCGCCGCCACGTCGGCACCCGTCACCAGGCCCTTGGCCGCCAGGCCCGCGCAGCGCGCGGTGGCGCGGCCGTTCTGGCCCGTCAACGACAGGTAGTTGAAGATGCTGGTTTCGGTCATGGCCGCACCCACGGCCAGCGCCGCGCAGGGCTGGTAGAGGTTGCCGTAGGTGGTGTAGTCGGCCAGCCGCTTGCCGTAGCCGGTGACGGGGGCGCCGCCGAAGCTTATGCTGTAGCCGGTGGTTGTGGGCAGTTGCGTGACGGGCTCGGCGGCCACCACGCCGTCGATCAGGCCGTCGGTGTCCTGCTCGGCCGCGTGCAGCACCGCCGCACCGCCGTTGGACGCCGAACCGGCGATGACCAGCGTGTTGCCGCTGTCGAAGGGCTTGACGGTGTCGACCGTGCCGTAGCGGTTGTTCAGCGCATACAGCGCGAAGCGCGCGGCCGCCAGGGTGTCGTTGCCCCAGTCTTTTTCGGGGTTCAGCTGCGAGTGCACCTGCTTCAGCGCAATGCGGTTCGGCAACAGGGCGTTGTAGGCCGCGCGTGCGGCGTCGGTGATGTCGGCCGCGAAGTTCGCCAGCACCCCGGCGGTGGCGCGCGTGGCGCGGGTGCCGTCGATCTTGTTCACCGTGTCGTCGGTCAGGTCGTACAGGCCCACGCCCTTGCCGGCGTCGGTCAGCGCGACGGCACAGCCCTTCTTCAGGCCCCACTCACCGGCGGTGCCGATGGCGCCGTACACGCCGCGCGAACCCGAGGACGGCCCGAGCACGATGCAGGGGTTGGCGGTGTTGAAGCTGTCGGGCACCTGCACGACGATGGTGACGCGCTTCTTGCCGGCGGCGTCGTCCAGCACGGCGGTGTATTCACGGCCGGGGATCAGGCCTTCGCCCGTGGTGATGTTGCCGTTCACGTCGACATTGGGCCCGTACAAGGTGCCGAAACCGCCGCCGGGGGTGGGGTCCAGGATGGCCCGGTAGTTGGCCCACAGCGCGTTGCGGCGCAATTCCAGTGCGGTGGGGTTGACCGGGTCGGCATAGGCCGGTGCCACGCCGGACTGCAGGCCGGTCTTGCCCAGCCCGCCCGTCAGCAGGTCTTGGCTGGACGCGGTGGTGCCGCTGCCAGTGGCGGTGGCCGGGTAGGCCGTCACGCCCAGCACGGTGACGTTGGCTGGCAGGCTGTTCACGATCGGCTCTTCGTCGAGCGAACAGCCGCCCAGCAGGGCGGCGGCCATCGCGGCCGCTGCGGCGGCGATGGGCGTGATGCGCAGAGCGCGAACCGAGGGATAACGCTTGAATTGCATGACTGTCTCCTAAACGTTTTGAATGGTCGAAAGCGCGCTCAGGGCGAGCGCCATCCAGCGCGCAATCGACCCACCAAACCCGAAGGGAAGTGGTAGACCGACAGCACGAAGAGCACGCCCAACCACAACAGCCAGCGGTCGGGCGATACCAGGGCGCCGAGCACAGGCACGCCTTCCAGCGCACTCTGGCCCAGCTTGAGCAAGTCCTGCAAATAATTCTGGGCCAGGACGAACAAAACCGATCCCAGCACCGCGCCGTAAAGCGTGCCCATGCCGCCGATGACGACGATGAGCAGGATGTCCAGCATGATCTCGAAGCTCAGCGTCGTGTCGGGTCCGGTGTAGCGCAACCACAGCGCCAACATGGCGCCGGCCAGCGTCGCAAAAATCGCCGACAGCACGTTCGACACGGTGCGGTAGACGACGGTGCGGATGCCCAGCGCCTCGGCGCGGAAGTCGTTTTCGCGGATGGCCTGCAACACACGACCGAAGGGCGAATTGACGATGCGCAACAGCAGCAGAAACAGCAGCGCCGCGGTGATGAACAGCAGGTAGTAGGTCAGCACCTTGCCGTCGATAAGCAGGCCCAGCACCGGGCTGTCGAACCACTCGAAAGACGGGCTCAGCAGCGCCGGGTTCTTGAAGCTCAGGCCGTCTTCGCCGCCGGTGAAATCGGACAGCTGCGAGGCCAGCGTCTGGAAGGCCGTGGCCACGGCCAGCGTGATCATCGCGAAGAAGATGGCCTTCACGCGCAGGCTGAACAGGCCGATCAAGACCGACAGCGCCATCGACGTGATCAGCGCGACCGCCAAGCCCGCGCCAACGGCCGCAAAGCCCGGCCCCATCGACGTGCTGGCGATGGCCACGCCATACGCGCCGATGCCGAAGAACATGGTGTGCGCGAAGCTGACGATGCCGGTGTAGCCCAGCAGCAGGTCGTAGCTGGCAACGAGCACGATGAAGACCAGCATCTTGGCCGCCGCGCCCAGCGCCTTGCTGCCCGGAAAGAGGAAGGGCGCCAAGGCCAGCGCGATGACGACCGCGATCAGCAGCGCGCTCAGCAGGCGGCTGCGCGGCAGGTCGTGGGACAGCAGGCGCGACATCATCGGCGCATCAGCGGTTGGTGACGGGGTAAAGCCCACGCGGCCGCCACAGCAGGATCGCCACCATCAAGCCGATGTTCGAAAACAGCGCCACTTTCGGCGCCAGAAAACCGGTGTAGTTGGCCAGCAGCCCCACCAGCAACGCGCCGACGAAGCAACCCAAGGTGCTGCCGAGCCCGCCGATGATGATGACGATGAAGATCAGCACATTGACCTGCGCGCCGATCTGCGGCGTGACGATCTGCTGGTACAGCCCCCACATCACGCCGCCCAGCCCGGCCAGCGCAGACCCGGCCACGAAGACCGCGATGAAGAGGCGCTCGATGCGGTAGCCCAGGCTCTCGACCATCTCGCGGTCTTGCACGCCGGCGCGGATCAGCAAGCCGAGCTTGGTGCGGTTCAGCACCCACAGCAAGGACGCGAAAACCAGCAGGCCGATGACCACCGCCAGCACACGGTATTTCTCGACCGCCACGTCGCCCAGCACGAAGGAACCGCGCAGCACCTCGGGCAGCGGCAGCGGCTGCTGTTGCGGCCCCCAGATGACCTTGATCAGCTCTTCGCCGACGATCATGCCGCCCATGGTGATGAGGATCTGCTTCAGGTGCTGGCCGTAAACCGGCCGCACGATCACCCGCTCGAAGGCATAGCCCAACGCACCGGCCACCGCCATGGCGGCCAACATCGCTGTCAGCACCGCACCGAGATTCAGGAAGACGCTGGGCGAGGCCATCCAGCCATCCATGCTGCCGAGCACGCTGACCGCCACGAAAGCGCCGACGGCAATGAACACGCCGTGGCCGAAATTCAGCACGTCCATCAGGCCGAAAACCAGCGTCAGACCCGAGGCGATGATGAAGATGATCAGGCCCATCGCCAGGCCGGCCAGACTGAGCGTGGCCCAGGTGGAGGCGCTGCCGATCAGCGGCAATCCGAGCGCCACCACAGCGGCCAGCAGTGCCATCGGCCGCCAGTCGAATGGCGCTTTCGGGATCGCTGCTTGTTGGTCGACCGTCATGGGTGCACCTTCATCGATGAGCCCAGCGACAAGCCCAGCAAGCGCTGCTGCATACCTTCGTCTTCAGCCAGTTCAGCCATGCCGCCGCTGTGCACCACGCGGCCGTTGTCCATCACCGCCACCGTGTCACCCAGCGCCTTGGCCATGTTGAAGTTCTGTTCAACCAACAAGATGGTGGTGCGCTGGGCCTTCAGTTCGCGCAGCGCGGCGATCAGGTTCTGCACGATGCTGGGCGCCAGGCCTTTGCTGGGCTCGTCGATCAGCAGCAATTCGCGCGGCTCGACGATGGCGCGGGCCACAGCCAGCATCTGCTTTTGCCCGCCGCTGAGCTTGCCGGCGGGATAGAGCCAGAACTTCTTCAGCGACGGAAAGAAGCCAAAGATCCATTCCAGTCGCGCGGTGTCGAGCTCGCTCGCCCGCGCCGCACTGCGCGCAGCCAGCACCAGGTTTTCCTGCACCGTCAGGTCACCGAAGATGCCCATGCTTTCGGGCACGTACGCGATGCCCTGCTGCGCAATTTCGGGCGTCGGCCGGCCTTGCAGCGGCTGGCCTTTGAAGGTGATGCGGCCCGCACTGGGCTTCCACAAACCCATGATGGTCCGCAGCGTCGTCGTCTTGCCGGCGCCATTGCGGCCCAGCAGCATGGTGACCTCGCCCTGCGGCACGAGCAGGTCCACGCCGTGCAGGATGTGGTATGCCGCGATGTGCGTCTGCACGCCGTCCAGTTGCAGCAAAACCGTCATGCCGGCTCCTCCGCCGCCAGCCCCAGATAAGCCTGCTGCACGATGGGCGAGGCGATGATCTCGGCCGGCAACCCATCGGCCACCTTGGTACCGTTGTGCAGCACCACGATGCGGTCGCTGAGTTCGCGCACCACGTCCATCTTGTGCTCCACCAACAAGATGCAGCAGTCCTGGCGCGCCTTCAGTTGGCGGATCAGGTCCAGCACCACCGGCACCTCGTCCACGCTCATGCCGGCGGTGGGTTCGTCGAAGAGATAGACCTTGGGGTCCAGCGCCATCAGCAAGGCCACTTCCAGCTTGCGCTGGTCGCTGTGCGGCAGGCTGGCTGCCGGGGCGTCCGCGCGGTCCGCCAGGCGCACCTGCTGCAGCAGCGCGTGCACTTCAGCCATCCAGGAGCGGCGGTCGGACCAGATGCGCAGCAGGTCCAGCCCGGCGTGGCCGCGGCCTTGTTCACGCGCTTGCACGGCCAGCCGCACGTTTTCTTGCACGCTCAAGTTGGGGAACAACTGCGTCAATTGAAATGCCCGGCCCAGGCCCTTGCGCGTGCGCAGCGGCGCACTCAGCGCGCTGAGGTCTTCGCCGTCCAGCAAGACCTGCCCGGCGCTTGCCGGCAACTGCCCCGAGATCAGGTTGAAGTAGGTCGTCTTGCCCGCGCCGTTGGGCCCGACGATGGCCGTCAACGTGCCGGCCTCGAAGCGGCAGGACACACGGTCCACCGCCACGTGACCGCCGAAACGGATCGTCAGGTCGCGGGTCTCCAGCACCGCCGCGTCAGCGCTTGTTGCGGATCGGCACGTTCATCTCTTCGGGCTTGATCTCGTGGATCAATTCCGGCACGCCCCACGCAAAGGCCGGGTCCACCTTGATCTTGAAGTGGTACATGCTTTGCATCGCCTGGTGGTCTTCCTTGCGGAAAGTCATCTTGCCTTTGGGCGTCTCGAAGCTCATGCCTTCCAGCCCGGCAATCAGCTTGTCGCTGCTGGTGTCGCCCTTGGTTTTCTTCAGGGCTTCGACCACCGCAATGGCCGCGCTCATGCCGCCGGCGGTGAAGAAGTCGGGCGGCGACTTGTACTTGCTGTAGTGGTTGGCCACCAGCCATTCGTTGACCGGGTTCTTGGGGATGCCGAAGTAGTAGTACAGAGCGCCTTCCATGCCCGGAAACTGCTTGTAGGCCACCATGGCCGGCAGGATGTTGCCGCCAGTCGCCAGCTCGATGCCATACCTTTTCTGAAGCTCCAGTTCGGCGAACTTGCTGAAGGGCGAATTGGCACCCGCCCACACCACCCAGACCATCTTGCGACCCGGCAGATCTTTCAGCTTGTCGATGATGCGTTGCAGGCCGGCCGTGTAGTCGGTGGTGCCGGCGGGCAGGTATTCCTCATGAACCAGCTTGGCCTTCTTGATGGCTTCCCTGAAGGCTTTCACGCCGTCTTTGCCGAAGGCGTTGTCTTGCGCCAGCGTCACCAGATTGGTGCCCGCCTTGTCCATCGCGACGGCGTTGCTGATGGCGTCTTGCGACGAATTGCGGCCGGTGCGGAAGATGTATTTGTTCCACTTGTCGCCGGTGATGCTGTCGGCCACCGCCGGCTCCACCAGCAACACCTTCTTGTATTCCTCGGCCACCGGCAGCATGGCCAGCGCCACGGGGCTGGCGGTCGGGCCGACGGCGATATCGACCTTGTCGTCACCGTAAGCCGCCGCCAGCAGGCTCTTGCCCACGTCGGGCTTGCCCTGGTCGTCTTTTTCGATGACCACCAGCTTGCGGCCGGCCACCATCATCGTGCCGCCGGTGGCGTAGTCCAGGCCCATCGCGAAACCGGTGGCGGTCTGCTTGCCGTAGGCCTCCAGCGCGCCGGTCTTGCTGTAGACGTGAGCAATCTTGATGTCCTTGCCGGCGGGCACGGCTTGGGCCATTGCGGCCAGCGGGAAGGCGGCCGTCAAAGCCAAGGCAAGGGTCACGGGCAAGGTGGCGGGCAGGATCGCGGGCAGCGGAAAAAACGTTCGTCGGTTCATGGGTGTCTCCAGGTCGGTGGAAAGCAAAGCGCAAGGCCCGTGCCGGTGCCAAACTTTCGGGTTAACCCGCAATTCGATGCCGTATTCGGGAATTCTTGCTTGTCATTCAGACAGTATGGCTGCCGTCTGTTCGTATTTCAGACAAATGACCTGTCCGAATTTCAGGCAGACCGAGCTTCAAGGCACCAGCTCTGGGAAACGGCCCAGGCGGTCGTAAAGCGCGGCGCGCGACATGCCCAGGCGACGAGCTGCCTGCACACGGTTGCCACCGCAGGCCAGCAAGGCGGCGGCGATGGCCCTGCGTTCGACCTCGGCCACCTGCTCACCCAGCGGGCGCAAGGCCGGCTGCGCACCACCGCTTGGCAGCGGTGCAACTGAGGCGGCCAAGGCGCGCGGCACAGGCGCCTGCAAGGCCGGCACCACGGCGAAATGGCGCGCTTCCAGCACCAGGTCATCCGTCAGCAGCGCCGCCTGTTCCAGCGCGTTGCGCAATTCGCGCACATTGCCCGGCCAGGGCTGTTGCGCCAACAAGGCCAGCGCGTCGGCCGTGACGCTGCGCGCCGGCAGGCTGCTGCGCCGTGCGATGTCTTCGCTGAGCGATTCCACCAGCGCTTCCAGGTCTTGCACGCGCTCGCGCAGCGGTGGCAGGCGTATCGGCAGCACGTTCAGCCGGTAATACAGGTCAGCGCGGAACTGACCGGCCGTGACCATTGCACCCAGGTCGCGGCTGGTCGCCGCGACGATGCGCACGTCCACCCTTTCGATGCGGTTGCTGCCCAGGGGTTCGATCTCTTGCTCTTGCAGCGCGCGCAGCAGCTTGCTCTGCAGGGCCAGCGGCATGTCGCCGATCTCGTCCAGGAACAGCGTGCCGCCGTCGGCCAGCTTGAACTTGCCTTCGCGGCCTTTGCGTTCAGCGCCGGTGTAGGCACCAGGGGCGACGCCGAAGAACTCGGCTTCCAGCAGCGTGTCGGGCACGGCCGCGATGTTCATGCCGACGAAGACCCGCGCCGCACGCCGGCTGGCCGCGTGGATGCCGTGGGCCAGCATTTCCTTGCCCGTGCCGGTTTCACCCAGCAACAGCACCGTGCTGTCGGTCTGCGCCACGCGGCGCGCCTGGCGCTTCACCTCCATCGCCGCCGGGCTGGTGCCGATGAAGCTGGCCACGGTGTACTTGGGCCGGCGGTTGGCCGACAGCGTGGACGAGATCTCGGCGATCTGCCGGTGCGCCGCGCTCAGTTCGGCCTGCAGATGGCTGAACTTCACCACCAGAGGCTGCATCGTGGTTTCCGGGTGGTCCAACAGCACGAAACCCACCGCGCCGATGACCGCGCCGGTCGCGCTCTTCAGCGGCAGGCGGCTGACCAGGAAGGTGCCGGCGTGGTTGCTCAGCAGGTCCACCAACATGGGCTTGCCGCTGTCGATGACCTGGCCCATCAGGGTGTTGGGCACCACGTCCTCGACCCGGCGGCCGACGAAGTCACTCTCGGTGTGACCCAGGGCAGGCAGGAAGCGGCGGTAGCCGTCGTCGATCCACACGATGCGGTGTTCGCGGTCGACCACGATGGTGCCCATGGCCGAATGGGCGAAGACGTCGAACATGCTCTGCGCGGCCAGCGCCAGCACGCGTTCGGCGTCCAGCGGCAGCGACGGGCTGCCGGCGGCGTCGTGAGGCGGCTTGTTTGTGGGCGTACGCGCGGGTTGCAGAGCAGGCATGGCCGACGAGCGTACCAACAAGCCTGCCGCGTTCTGCCCGCACACACCCTGCCCATCGGGCGTGGAAACCCCGTAGGCGGCAGTGCTTGAGCTTCCTTAGCATCGCCGCCATGAAGCACCACACCCGCCGTCAAGCCCTCGTCGCCGGCGCCGCCGCCCTGGCCGCGCCCTGGATCCACGCACAGACCCCCTGGCCGGCCAAGCCGGTGACGGTGGTGGTGCCCTTCCCGCCCGGCGGCGGCACCGACGCCTTCGCGCGGCCGCTGTTCGCCATGATGAGCAAGAACACCGGCCGGCAATTCCTCATCGACAACAAGGGCGGTGCCGGTGGCAACCTGGGTGCCGGTGTCGCGGCCAAGGCCGCGCCCGATGGCTACAACTTCTTCATGGGCGCCGTGCACAACGCCATCGCGCCCAGCATGTACCCCAAGCTCGACTACAGCCTGGAAGGCGACTTCGTCCCCGTGGGCCTGGTGGCCAACGTGCCCCAGGTGGTGGTGGTCAACCCCAGCCGCGTGCAGGCTAAAAACCTGAAAGAGTTGATCGAATTCCTGCGCAAGAACCCCGGCCGGTTGAACTACGGTTCGGCCGGCAATGGCACCAGCCACCACCTGGCGGGCGAGCTGTTCAAGCTGCAGACCAAGACCTTCATCACCCACATCCCTTACCGCGGTGCCGGCCCGGCGCTGCAAGACCTGATCGCCGGCCAGGTCGACCTGATGTTCGACGGCCTCGGCTCATCGGCCAACCACATCAAGGGCGGACGCCTGCATGCCATCGCGGTGGCCAGCGACAAGCGCGCCATCGGCTTCGCCGACGTGCCGACCAGCAAGGAAGGCGGGCTGCCGGGCTACCAGGTTGCCACCTGGTACGGCGTGTTCGCGCCCAAGGGCACGCCGAAGGACATCGTCGAGAAGATGATCACCGAGATGCGCAAGGCGCTGGGCAGCGACGAGCTGCGCACGGCCTGGAACAGCCTGGGCGCCGAAACGCCGAACCTCTACGGCGACGCCTTCGGCCGCTTCGTCGGTGCCGAAGTCAAGCGCTGGGCCGAGGTGGTGAAAAGCTCGGGGGCGAAACTGGACTGAGCATGGCCAAG
>JBBQAI010000220.1:0-2572 GCA_038316205.1 Burkholderiales bacterium | reverse complement strand
GGGGCAACCCGAGGACCAGGACGCCGAGCGGGCAACCTCAGAAACCCTGTCGGCGCAGGAGGACGCCCTCTCAAGCGGCGCTCAGGACGGACCAGAACCGCCCGTGGCAAATCGCCTTGACCTGGCACCTTCGCAATTGCGTGCCGAGCTTTTATCGATCCGAGCGTTGCTGACCGTCTAAGGCTTGCGATTCAGTCTATACTTTGCGGCTCAGTCGGGGCGTAGCGCAGCCTGGTAGCGCACTTGCATGGGGTGCAAGGGGTCGCGAGTTCGAATCCCGCCGTCCCGACCATTAATTGCTTTAAGAATCAACAGCTTAGCGGCCTCGGCCTCTAAGCTGTTTTTCTTTGTGGGTTTGGATCTGGCGATTCGGCCCTCTTTTCCCCCCACATTTCCCCCCACAGCGCCCAGTCGCTTGCCGTTGCAACGTTGGCGGGCCCACTGATCGCCGGGAGCAGTTCAGGCCTGCTGACCTTCCGCCGTGACAAAAGATGCTCGGTCGTCGAGGCCGGACAACAGTGTCGTTGGCGGCCGTTGCAGATTGACCGGTCCGCCACCAGAAAGCGGGCCTGCGCGCTTGGCGCCGGCGCGTCTCGCAGCTTGTCTGGGTCACGCGCCGAACGTCACAGCGGCTGCTTTCAGATCAGCGCGGGGTCCATCATTGTTGGTAAAGCGGTGACGGCTTGAGAGCTTCGGGTTGTAGCGCTGACGTGAGCATTCACGCGAAAGGGCGCAATTGGCTGGCAGCATCACACCCAAGGTCATATCGGGTCACAGCCGTAGAGTCGTTTTTGCTCGCTCGGCAAACCAGTAACATGATTTTCAAACCGGGCGCCGGCGGCATTGCGGCGGCACGCCGGCGGCCGGCCCAGGCTGTCGTAGGTGGATTCATGATCAGGTGCAATCCAATTGCACCTGACGCCAAACTTACAGCTGCCCAGCATCAACGCCGATCCGGACGAGACCACCGAGGGTCTGCCCATCGAGGCCCAGGTGCTGGCCATCAGCAGCCTAGGCTGGGCGCTGTACGCCAACGGTGCATTTGTTGCCGCGCACCGCCGCACCGGCCGGGGCGCGGCGCAGCTGCCAACCGCTGAAGGACTGGCCGACGCCGCCACCAACACGGCCATGTTCGACCTGTTGCAGCAGGTCGCTGCGCTGCAGCGGGCGGTCTGGGCCGGGCCCTGATGCGCCGTGTGTCAGAGGCCAGCGGGCGAGTCGGTTGAAACCCGAATACAACTGATATCCAGCGTCGATGGCGTTACTCACCACTTGGCATGTGCATCGTGTGAGCTCGGGTGTTTCGAGGCGCGAGCAGGGCGGCGGCATGCCGTACGCGGGTGGCAGCGGTGCGGCGGAAGGCCGGGGGAGACCCCCAGGGGGGGTGCAGGAATTCGACCCCCGGGGGCTATTCGTAGCGGTCCCATCACCCAAGGATGCCAAGGCAATTTCCGCCAGGGTCACATCTGTGCCAAGGTCACATCGGTGACGTGCCCATCGCGATCACCACCCCCGAGAAAGCTGTTCCTTCACCGCCATCGGATCCAGCACCAACGGGCAGGTCTCCCAGTCCGCGTCCTCGACCTTGCTGTACTTGGCATCAAACGGGTTGCGGGTGGCCGATGTGCGGTCGATGAGTTGCCGGGCCTCCTGTTCATCCTCCAGCGCGATCTTGACCCACACGTCCTCCAAGGTGTCCGGGATCTGCCCAAACAGCTGGTGGATGGATTCCAGCCGGTCTGCCAACACCTGGTGCACGCGGTCTTCCACTGAGCCTCGGTAACGCAGGTTGGCAATCCAGATCTCGCTGCGAACTTGCCCGATGCGCTGGATGCGGCCTTTGCGCTGCTCCAGGCGGGTCGGGTTCCAGGGCAGGTCGATGTTGATCAGCGTGCCCAGCCGCTGCAGGTTCAGGCCCTCTGAGGCGGCGTCGGTGCCCAGCAGAAGTTTGAGCTCGCCAGCGCGCACGCGGGCCTTCAGCACCTCGCGTTCGCAGCGCTGAAATCGGCCTTGGCTCCAGACGCCCGAGCGGTTGCTGCCGGCGTACAGGCCGATCTCCATGCCGGCAAACTCCGGCCGCTTGGCCAGTTCGTCGCCAACCCATCGCACGGTGTCGTAATACTGCGAGAACAGGATGCAGCCCAGGTCAAGCCAGCGCCGCTCCACATCAGGCCGCGTGCCCAGCAGGTAGCCGATCAAGGCGTCCAGCTTGGGGTCGTTGTTGCCACCCTGTCGCAGCAGATCCAGGCATCGGTTCAGCGATGCCACTTCTGGCGCCGTGAAGTTCTTGAAGTCCGACACGGCCAGGATGCCTCGCCCGTTGTGACCACCGCCACCGCCACCGATACCGTCGTCATCGATGTCGTCTTCGTCTTCGTCGCTGGGCTCGTCGGGCGCGTTGCCCAAGAGCTTGAGCACGGTGTTCCGGCCAGCCTCCATCGAGCTGCCCAGGCGCCGCAGCAGCAAGGTCTTGAAGAACCCGGCGCCCTTGACCCGCTGCTGCAGCAGCCGACAGAACTCTTCGGCCTCGTCATAGGCCTCACGCAGGTAGCCGCCCAGGCCCAGCGAGTGG
>JBBQAI010000046.1:0-31710 GCA_038316205.1 Burkholderiales bacterium | reverse complement strand
GGGCACTTTGCGGAAGTTGCAGTCGGTGATGTATTCGATTTCGTCGTAGTCGTAAAACACCACCTTGCCGTGGCGGGTGATGCCGAAGTTTTTCCACAGCATGTCGCCCGGGAAGATGTTCGCGGCCACCAGGTCTTTGATGGCATTGCCGTATTCCACGGTGGCGCTGGCTATGGAATCGAAGTCGCCGGCCGCGGTGGCGTCTTTCAAGAAGATGTTCAGCGGAATCATGCGCCGCTCGATGTAGACGTGTTCGATGACGATTTCCTGCCGGCCTTCGTCGCTGTTGATCTCGAGCAGGCTGCCGCAGAACTTCTGCATCTCTTCGATCAGCGCGGGCTCAAAACGCGCCAGCGGCAAGGCCACTTTGCTGTATTCCAAGGTGTCCGCCATGCGGCCCACGCGGTCGTGTCGCTTGACCAACAGGTACTTGCCCTTGATCTGCTCTCGCGTGGTCTTCTTGGTGTCCGGGTAGAAGTCTTTGATGAGCTTGAAGACGAATGGAAACGAGGGCAGGTCAAAGACCAGCATCACCATGCCTTTGATGCCCGGGGCGATGCGAAAGCGGTCGGTGCTGTGGCGCAGGTGTTGCAGCAAGTCGCGGTAGAAACTGTTCTTGCCCTGCTTGTGCAAGCCCAGCGCGCTGTAGAACTCAGCCCGCGGCTTGCGCGGCATGAGTGAACGCAGGAATTCGACATACGCACTGGGCACTTGCATGTCCACCATGAAGTAGGCACGGGCGTAGCTGAACAGCATCACCAAGTCGTCTTCGGTGTGCAGCACGGTGTCGACCACCAACTGGCCGTTGGCCGTGTGCAAAAGCGGCAATGCGATGGGCGTTTGTTGCGTGCCGTTGATGATCTTGCCGACCACATACGCCCCCTTGTTGCGAAAGAACAGGCTGGACAGTACCTGGATCTGGAAGTTGGCCCGCGGCTGCAGCGGCCCTTGCGCCAGTGCCAGGGCGGCGACCACGTCATGGACGTCACGCTCCAGGTCTTCGAAGGGCCGTTGCAAATCGAAGTCCTTCAGCAGTTGCACCCAAACGCCGTGCCAGTTCTCTTCAGTGGGGTAGTACACGCGGTAGGTCGTGGGGCCCGCCGCATCGTCGATTTCGATGTACTGCGTGGACACGGCGGGCCGCACGAAGATGAAGTGGTTGTGGAAGTAGCTGCGGTGCAGGATCTTGGTCGTCACCGAGTTGAAGAAGGTCTCGGCCAGTTCGGGCTGTTTGTGATCAATCAGCAAGCCCACATAGAACAGCTTGACCTGTTGCCACGTGTCCATCGGTAAATCGGCTGCGTGAAACTCGGTTTGCAGCCGGTCTTTGGCTTCGTGCACGCGCATGTCGTAGAAGGCGATGCGCTCGCGCATGGCACGCTGCTGGCCGTGCCAGTCCGCTTGCTCGAAACGTTGTTTTGCCGCGCGGTTGGTGTCGCTGAAGACGCGGTAGTGACGCTCAAAGCCTTCCAGCAGCGTTTGGGCGATCTGCAAGGCGCGGGGGTCGTTGAGGGTGGGGGCCAGCATGTGATGAACCTCGGCGGCCCCGCATGTGGAGCCCTCTTGAGAGTGTAGGCAAGGTCAAAAATGGGCAAGAATGTGCGTGACGCCGGGCACCTGTCCGTCTGACAACGGCGTCCCGCGCAGCGGTTTTCTGCTCCTGTTCAAAGAGGCCCCCATGACGCTTCACGACCTTTTGCAAACTGGCGCCGACGGCGCCTGGGCCCTCTCGGCGCCGGGCAAGGCGCCGCTCAGCCACGGCGCACTGCGCGCGTTGGTGGCGAACACCACCACGGCACTGAATGCGGCAGGCCTGGGCCGCAACGACCGCGTCGCCATCGTGCTGCCCAATGGGCCAGAGATGGCTGCTTGCTTCGTGGCCTGCGCCAGCGCCGTGACGAGTGCGCCACTCAACCCGGCCTATCGCGGCGACGAGTTCGAGTTTTACCTGGACGACCTGCAGGCCAAGGCCTTGATCGTTGAACGCGGCAGCCAGTCGCCTGCGGTTGAAGCCGCGCGCAAATTGGGCGTGCCGGTGATTGAATTGGTGGTGGCTGAGGGCGCGGCCGCCGGCTCGTTCACGCTGGAGGGCGCCACGCCCGCGCCCTGCGACCACGGTGGGCCGGCACAGGCCCAGGACGTGGCGATGGTGCTGCACACCTCGGGCACCACCTCGCGGCCCAAGCGCGTGCCGCTGTCGATGGCCAATCTGTGCGCGTCAGCCGGGCACATCGCAGCCACGCTGCAACTCACGGCGGCCGACGTGGGGCTGAATATCATGCCGATGTTCCATATTCACGGGCTGCTTGCCGGCCTGTTGGCGCCGCTTTCAGCGGGCTCGCAAGTGTTCTGCACGCCGGGCTTCAACGCGCTGCGCTTCTTCCGCTGGATGGACGAGGCCCACCCGACTTGGTACACGGCCGTGCCGACCATGCACCTGTCGATCGCCACCCGCGGCAAACACAACGCCGAGGCGCTGGCGCGACACCCGCTGCGCTTCATCCGATCGAGTTCATCGCCCATGCCGCCGCAGTTGATCGGGCAGCTGGAAACGATGTTCAAGGCACCGTTGATCGAGTCCTACGGCATGACCGAGGCCGCGCACCAGATGGCATCCAACCCGCTGCCGCCCCTGCAGCGCAAGCCCGGCACCGTGGGCCGCGCGGCCGGGCCGGAGATCGGCATCCGCAGCGAAGACGGTGCCATGCTGGGCCCGGGCGAAACGGGTGAAGTGGTCATCCGCGGTCCGAACGTCACGGCCGGCTACGAGAGCAACCCCAAGGCCAACGAAGAGGCCTTCGTGGACGGCTGGTTCCGCACCGGTGACCAGGGCGTGCTGGACGCTGAGGGCTACCTCAGCATCACCGGCCGGCTGAAAGAAATCATCAACCGCGGTGGTGAAAAAGTCAGCCCGCGCGAGATCGACGAGATCCTGCTGGACCATGTTTCTGTCGCCCAGGTCATCGTCTTCGGCGCGCCGCACAAACGCCTGGGCGAAGAGGTGGCCGCCATGGTCGTGCTGCACGAGGGCCACGAATGTGGCGAGCGTGAACTGCAGCAGTTCGTTGCCCAGCGCGTGGCCGGCTACAAGGTGCCGAAGAAGATTTTGTTCGTTGAAGAACTACCCAAAGGTGCCACCGGCAAGCTGCAGCGCATCGGGCTGGCGCAACGCATCGGGTTGGGCTTTGGCTCGTTCGTGTCCGGTGAGTTCTAGGCCATGAAGTACGCCATCGTGGGCGCCGGAGCCATCGGCGGGTACCTGGGCGCCAAGCTGGCGCTGGCCGGTGAAGACGTCATCTTCATCGCCCGCAACCAGAACCTGGCGGCCATCAACAGCCAGGGGTTCGAGCTGCAGTTGCCGGATGGCAGCACGCAGCACACGCGCGCCGTGCGCGCCGTGCAAGACCCGGCGCAGGCGGGGCCACAAGACGCCGTGCTGCTGACCACCAAGGCGCACCAGGTGCGTGACCTGTTGCCCGGCCTGCGTGCGCTGTTCGGGCCCGACACGGTGGTCGTGACCATGATCAACGGCGTGCCCTGGTGGTACTTCCAGCGCCTGGCCGGCCCCTACGAAGGCAAGACGCTCGACAGCGTGGACCCGGGCGGCGTGCTGGCCGCGGGCATCGAGACCGACCGCATCATCGGCAGCATCGTCTACCCGGCGGCCGAGCTGGTCGCGCCTGGGGTGGTGAAGCTGATCGAAGGCAACCGCTTCACGCTGGGTGAACTCGACGGCCAGCGCACGCCGCGCATCGAGGCTCTGAGCCAGTCGATGATGGCTGCGGGTTTCAAAGCACCGGTATCGCGCGACATCCGTACCGAGCTGTGGGTCAAGCTTTGGGGCAACCTCAGTTTCAACCCCCTCAGCGCGTTGACGCACGCCACGCTCGAAGACATTTGCCGCTTCCCGCTCAGCCGCGAATTGGCTGCGCGCATGATGACCGAGGCGAAGGCCGTGGGCGAGGCGCTGGGAGTGGCTTTCAAGGTGTCGCTGGAACAACGCATCGCTGGCGCAGAAAGCGTGGGTGCGCACAAGACGTCGATGCTGCAAGACGTTGAACATGGCCGTCCGCTCGAACTGGCCGCACTGGTGGGCAGCGTCGTGGAACTGGCGCGCATCACCGGCACGCCGACGCCCAGCATCGACGCGATTTATGCCGCGACCGCGCTGTTGGCCAAGACGCTGGCGGATGGGCACGGGAGGCTGGAAGTGCAGCGTCTGGGGACTTGAGGCAAGCAGTCGGGTAAGAAAAAACGGGCCGAAGCGGCCCGTTTTCAATAGCGATCTGGCGGAAGGGGCGGGATTCGAACCCGCGGGGGGCTGTTAACCCCCACACGCTTTCCAGGCGTGCGACTTAAGCCGCTCATCCACCCTTCCGTTGCTTGGCAAACCTGCTACGAACGGGCGCGATTCTAGCTGTGTGCCGACGGAGCCACGGCGTGCTGGCGCAACCAGTCCAACAGCACGAACTCCAGCGCCTTGGCATGCGTGCATTCGAGCACGACAGGCGGTGCGCAACCGGCCTCGTAGGCTTCGCGCCAGCGCAGCGCACAAACGCACCAGCGGTCGCCCGGCTTCAGGCCAGGAAAACGGTATTCAGGGCGCGCGGTGATGAGGTCGTTGCCGCGCTCCATCTGGAAGTTCAGGAAGCCCACCGTCATGCGGGCGCAGACGACGTGGCTGCCCTGGTCGTGTGCGTCGGTCTCGCAGCAGCCGTCGCGCAACCAGCCGGTCAGCGGGTCGTAAGAGCAGGGCACCAGCGGGGTGCCCAACACGTTCAGCGTGATGCTCACAGCGTGGCCCTGGGACCGGCCGGCGCGCCCTTCATCAGCGTCATCGCGGTGCCGATCAGGCCTGCCACTTCACCCATGTTGCCTGGCACGATCATGGTGTTGTTGGTCTTGGCCAGGTGGCTGTAAGCCTCGACCGCTTTCTCAGCCACCTTCAACTGCACGGCCTGTTCACCACCGGGTTGTTGGATGGCTGCTGCGATCTTGCGGATGGCGTCGGCCGTGGCGTCGGCCACCGCTGTGATGGCCGCCGCTTCGCCGATGGCCTTGTTGATTTCAGCCTGTTTTGCGCCTTCGCTGCGCGCGATGAAGGCCTCGCGTTCGCCGGTGGCGATGTTGATCTGCTCTTGGCGGCGGCCTTCGCTGGCCGCGATCAAGGCGCGTTTTTCGCGCTCGGCGGTGATCTGCGCCTGCATGCTGTGAAGGATGGCTGCCGGCGGCGTCAGGTCTTTGATCTCGTAGCGCAGCACTTTCACGCCCCAGTTCAGCGCCGCCTCGTCCAGCGCTTGCACCACGCCAGCATTGATGTGGGTGCGCTCCTCGAAGGTCTTGTCCAGCTCCATCTTGCCGATGACGCTGCGCAGCGTGGTCTGCGCCAGTTGCGTGATGGCGATGATGTAGTTGCTGCTGCCGTAGCTGGCGCGCATCGGGTCGGTGACTTGGAAGTAAAGGATGCCGTCCACCGTCAGCTGGGTGTTGTCTTTGGTGATGCAAACCTGGCTGGGCACGTCCAGCGGCACTTCCTTCAGCGAATGCTTGTAGGCCACGCGGTCGACGAAGGGGACGACGAAGCTCAGGCCGGGCGTCAGCGTGCGGTCGTATTTGCCCAGGCGTTCGACCACCCAGGCGTGCTGCTGCGGCACGATCTTCAGCGAGCGGGCGATGAAGATGACCGCGATGACGGCGATGACGAGAGCGATTTCCATGGGGATCTTTCAGGGGTTCAGTTCGTGACGACAGGCGCTGAAGGCGCAACCGGTGCGACAGGCATGACGCGCAACTCATTGCCGTTCAGGGCGACGATGACCTGTTCACCAGCCTGCGGCGCGCCGCTGCCGGCATGGCGCACGGCCCAGCTAGCACCGCGGTAAGAAGCGCGGGCCGAGCCGTCGGTGGCCCAGTGCGCCACGTGCAGGTGCTGGCCGATGTCGAGGTTGACATCGCGGTTGCTTTCGGCCGGTGCACTGGCGGGCATTTGCCTGCGCTTGACATGCCAGGCCAGCGTGGCACCGGCACCGACGGCGGCGGCCACCAGCATCTGCGCTGTGGCGCCCAGCGCGGCGTGCGCGGCCAGCGCGCCGGCCACGCAGCCCAGGGCCAGCATCAGCAGGTAGAAAGTGCCGCTGGCCAACTCGGCAGCCACCAGCACGCCGGCTGCCAGCCACCACAAGGTCGAGGTGTTCCAGTCCAAGCGTCGTCTCCTGTCCACATTGCTGCACCGGCGGTGCGGGCGCAGTGTAGTCACGTCCCTTTTTGCCGCAACATCCAGGGCCACATTGCGCCCCTACACTTCGCGCTCTTTTCTTTCCGCACCAAGGCCACGCCGATGCTTCGCTTCCGCTTCCCCATCGTCATCATCGACGAAGATTTCCGCTCGGAAAACACCTCGGGTTTCGGCATCCGCGCCCTGGCCTCGGCCATCGAGAAAGAAGGCTTCGAGGTGCTGGGCGCCACCAGCTACGGCGACCTCAGCCAGTTCGCCCAGCAGCAAAGCCGCGCCAGCGTGTTCATCCTGTCGATCGACGACAACGAGTTCACGCCCGGCCCCGACCTCGACCCGGCAGTGTTGAATCTGCGCAAATTCATCGAAGAAATCCGCTTCAAGAATGCGGACATCCCGATCTACATCTACGGCGAAACGCGCACCAGCCAGCACATCCCCAACGACATCCTGCGCGAGCTGCACGGCTTCATCCACATGTTCGAAGACACGCCGGAATTCGTGGCGCGTCACATCATCCGTGAAGCCAAGAGCTACCTCGACGGCCTGGCGCCGCCCTTCTTCAAGGCTTTGATGGACTATGCGCAAGACGGCTCGTACTCTTGGCACTGCCCCGGCCACAGCGGCGGCGTGGCCTTCCTGAAGAGCCCGGTCGGCCAGATGTTTCACCAGTTCTTCGGCGAAAACTTGCTGCGCGCCGACGTCTGCAACGCGGTCGAAGAGCTGGGCCAGTTGCTGGACCACAGCGGCCCGGTGCTGCAGAGCGAACGCAATGCCGCTCGCATCTTCAACGCCGACCACTGCTTCTTCGTCACAAACGGAACAAGCACGTCGAACAAGATGGTCTGGCACCACACGGTGGCGCCGGACGACGTGGTGGTGGTCGACCGCAACTGCCACGTCAGCATCCTGCACAGCATCATCATGACGGGCGCCGTGCCGGTGTTCCTGACCCCCACGCGCAACCACCTGGGCATCATCGGGCCGATACCGGAAAGCGAATTCCAGCCCGAGACCATCCGCCGCAAGATCGCCGCCAACCCGCTGCTGGCGGGTATCGACGCCGACGCCTGCAAGCCGCGCATCCTGACGTTGACGCAGAGCACCTACGACGGCGTGCTCTACAACACCGAGACCATCAAGCACGCGCTGGACGGCTACGTCGATACGCTGCACTTCGACGAAGCCTGGCTGCCGCACGCCGCCTTCCACAAGTTCTACGGCACCTTCCATTCGATGGGCAAGAACCGCCCGCGCCCGAAGGACCAACTGGTGTTTGCGACGCAGTCCACACACAAATTGTTGGCCGGCATCAGCCAGGCCAGCCAAGTGCTGGTACAGGACGCGCAAGACCGCAAGCTGGACCGCCACCTCTTCAACGAGGCCTACCTGATGCACACCAGCACCAGCCCGCAGTACGCCATCATCGCCAGCTGCGACGTGGCCGCCGCGATGATGGAAGCGCCGGGCGGGCCCGCGCTGGTGGAAGAAAGCATCGCCGAGTCGATGGACTTCCGCCGCGCCATGCGCAAGGTCGACGAGGAATTCGGCAAGGACTGGTGGTTCACCGTCTGGGGCCCCGAGCAGATGGCCGATGAAGGCATCGGCCGGTCTGCCGACTGGGTGCTGAAGGCCGGTGACGAGTGGCACGGCTTCGGTCAACTGGCCGAAGGCTTCAACCTGCTGGACCCCATCAAGTGCACCATCGTCACGCCCGGGCTGGACGTGGCCGGCACCTTCGCCGCCACCGGCATCCCGGCATCCATCGTCACCAAGTTCCTGGCTGAACACGGCGTGGTGGTCGAGAAGACGGGCTTGTATTCCTTCTTCATCATGTTCACCATCGGCATCACCAAAGGCCGTTGGAATTCACTGCTGACCGCGCTGCAGCAGTTCAAGGACGACTACGACAAGAACGCGCCGATGTGGCGCATCCTGCCGGAGTTCTGCCAGGCCCACCCCAAGTACGAGCGCATGGGTTTGCGTGACCTGTGCCAGAGCATCCACGGCATGTACGCCAAGGGCGATATCGCGCGCTTGACCACCGAGATGTATTTGTCCGACCTGCACCCGGCGATGAAGCCCAGTGATGCCTTTGCACATATCGCGCGGCGCACGACGGAACGGGTGGGCATCGACGACCTCGAAGGCCGCATCACCACCAGCCTGCTGACGCCTTACCCGCCGGGCATCCCGCTGCTGATACCGGGCGAGCGCTTCAACAAGAAGATCGTCGACTACCTGCGTTTCGTGCGTGAATTCAACGCCGCTTTCCCCGGCTTCGACACCGACGTGCACGGCCTGGTGGAAGACGAAGCGCTGGGCGCCGAGCGCAAGTATTTCGTCGATTGCGTGCGGATCTGACTTAGGTCATATCGACGGCGCCGGCGCTCATCGCGTGGCTGAAACCGCCGTCCACGTAGGTGATCTCGGCCGTCACGCCGCCAGCCAGGTCGGACAGCAGGAAGGCGGCGACGTTGCCCACGTCGTCGATCGTGACGTTGCGGCCCAGCGGCGACATCTGGGCCACCGCGCCCAGCAGCTTGCCGAAGTCCTTGATGCCGGCGGCTGCCAGTGTCTTGATCGGGCCGGCCGAAATGCCGTTCACGCGGCAGCCGCGCGGGCCCATGCTGGCCGCCAGGTAGCGCACGCTGGCTTCCAGCGAGGCTTTGGCCAGGCCCATGGTGTTGTAGTTGGGCACCGCACGCTGCGAACCCAGGTAGCTCAGCGTCAACAGCGCTGAATTCGGCCGCAGATAGGGCAGGGCGGCCTTCGCCATGGCCGGGAAGCTGTAGGCCGAGATGTCGTGGGCGATGCGGAAACCCTCGCGCGACAGGCCGTCGAGGAAGTCACCGGCGATGGCCTCGCGCGGGGCAAAGCCGATGGAGTGCACGAAACCGTCGAGCTGGCCCCATTCGGCGCCCAACTGTTCGAAGACGCGGGTGATCTGGGCGTCGTCAGACACGTCGCATTCGAAGACCAGCCTGGAATCGAACTCGGCGGCATAACCGGTAATGCGTTCGCGGAAGCGCTCGCCCACGAAGCTGAAAGCCAACTCGGCGCCTTGCGCCTTGCAAGCCCGCGCGATGCCGTAGGCGATGGAGCGGTTGGACAGCACACCGGTGATCAGAAAGCGCTTGCCAGCGAGGAAGCCCATGGGTGTCTCCGTAACCAAAAGGGAAGATGAGGGGGGTCTTGAAACGGCCGCGATTCTGGCACGCGCTGCGTGCATTGCAGCATCGGTATTGCCCGTGACAAATTGGGCAGCTATAATCCGGCCTTTCCGGTTTGAGCTGAGGTGGGCTGAGATTTCCAGCCCATTTTTTTTGCTTGATCGTCTTTCACGCGGCCGCTAATGCAGCGGCATCAAGTATCAAAGGCAGGCACAAGGTTTGCGGCAAGCATCGGGTTACGGCAAGGCGACAAGCAAAAGCGCACGTGGGGCATCGCCCCAGCAGCAGCGCGCTGGCACTTCCGCGTCTGGTGCCCGTTCGGACAGCCCTGGACGTGCTGACCGGCCCTTGCGCTCGGCGCCCCCGCCGCGCGAAATCCCGACCGGTCCGCGTCTGGGCTGGCGCGAAGCCATCACCGCCACTGTCACGGGCTTGGGTTTCGAGTTGATCGAAGTCGAGCGCGCCCAGCGCGGCCTGTTGCGCATCACCATCGACCGCATCCCGGGCCGCAGCTACACCGTGGCCAGCGAATTCATCCTGGTCGAAGACTGCGAGCAGGTCACCCGCCAGTTGCAATACGCCCTCGAAGTCGAGGACATGGATTACGCCCGGCTCGAAGTGTCGTCGCCGGGGTTGGACCGGCCGCTGAAGAGCGAGACCGACTTCGAGCGTTTCGCCGGGCAGGCCGTGAAGATCACGTTGAAGACGCCTTTCGAGGGCCGCAAGGTCTGGGAAGGCGTGCTGGGCCATGCGCAACCTGAGGCTGACGCCGTTGAAGGTGCCGCCGCAGCGGGTTGGAGTCTGGTTTTCAAGGCCGGCAAGACCGAACAGGTCTTGGGGTTCAAGTTCGAAGAAGTGCGCGAGGCCCGCTTGGTGCCCGTGTTGGATTTCAAAGGTCGCAAAACCGCCGGCTCCGCCGCGGAAAGCGACCAGGCCGATGCGCAGCCTGAACAGGTGAGCGCGCCGGGCACAGATGGAGGCTAGAGGACCGATGAATCGCGAAATGTTGATGCTGGTGGACGCCATCTCGCGCGAGAAGACCGTGGACCGTGACGTCGTGTTCGGCGCGGTCGAGGCGGCGCTGGCGCAAGCGACGAAGAAGCTCAACGGGGGCGAGGTTGACATCCGTGTCGCCGTCGACCGCGACACGGGCGAATACGAGACCTTCCGCCGCTGGCTGGTGGTGCCCGACAGTGCGGGCCTGCAGAACGCCGATGCCGAGGAACTGTTGTCCGACGCGCTGGACCGCATCCCCGACATCGAGGAAGGCGACTACATCGAAGAGGCCATCGATTCGCTGACCATCGGGCGCATCGGTGCGCAAGCTGCCAAGCAGGTCATCCTGCAGAAGATTCGCGACGCCGAGCGCGAGCAACTGCTGAACGACTTCCTGGCGCGGGGCGAGAAGATCTTCGTCGGTACGGTCAAGCGCCTGGACAAGGGCGACATCATTGTCGAGAGCGGCCGCGTCGAAGGCCGCTTGAAGCGCAGCGAGATGATCCCCAAGGAAAACCTGCGCAGCGGTGACCGCGTGCGGGCATTCCTGCAGGGCATCGACGCCACGCAGCGCGGCCCGCAGATCATGCTGTCGCGCAGCGCCCCGGGTTTCATGATCGAACTCTTCGCGCAGGAAGTGCCGGAGATCGAACAGGGCCTGCTGGAAATCAAGAGCTGCGCCCGCGACCCGGGCAGCCGCGCCAAGATCGCCGTGATCAGTCATGACCGCCGCGTGGACCCCATCGGCACCTGTGTCGGCGTGCGCGGTTCGCGCGTCAACGCAGTGACCAATGAGATCGCTGGTGAACGCGTCGACATCGTCTTGTGGTCCGACGATCCAGCCCAATTTGTCATCGGTGCGTTGGCCCCGGCGAATGTGCAATCCATCGTGGTCGACGAAGAGCGCCATGCCATGGACGTGGTGGTGGACGAGGAAAACCTCGCCATCGCTATCGGACGTGGTGGCCAGAATGTGCGGCTGGCCAGTGAACTGACCGGCTGGCGCATCAATATCATGACCGCCGAGGAATCGCAGGCCAAGCAGGCCAACGAAAGCGAGTCGGTGCGTGCGCTGTTCGTTGACAAGCTGGACGTCGACGCCGAAGTGGCCGACATCTTGATTGCCGAAGGCTTCACCAGCCTGGAAGAAGTGGCCTACGTGCCGCTGACCGAAATGCTGGAAATCGAAAGCTTCGACGAAGACACGGTTCACGAATTGCGCACCCGTGCCAAGGACGCGTTGCTGACGATGGAAATCAAGAAAGAAGAAGACGTGGGTGAGGTCTCGCAAGACTTGCGCGACCTGGAAGGCCTGACGCCCGAACTGATCGCCAAATTGGCGTTGGGCGGCATCCACACCCGTGACGACCTGGCCGACCTGGCCGTCGATGAACTGACCGAAGTGTCGGGCATCGAAGGCGAACAGGCCAAGACGCTGATCATGAAGGCGCGCGAGCACTGGTTCACTGTCTGATGACCCTGCTGAATAGCTTGTCCGCCCGCATCGAATACCCGAGGAAACCGTACCCATGGCTGTGACCACCGTCGCCCAGTTTGCTGCCCAGCTTGGCCGCCCGACCACGGCGCTGATCGATCAGTTGCAATCGGCCGGGGTGACCAAGCAGTCGCCCGATGACGCACTGACCGAAGCCGACAAGACCCGTCTGCTGGACTTCTTGCAGAAGTCGCACGGCACTGTGGTTGGCGCTGAGCGCAAGAAGATCACGTTGACCAAGAAGACGTCGACCGAGATCAAGCAAGCCGACGCGAGTGGCCGTGCGCGGACGATCCAGGTGCAGGTGGTCAAGAAGCGCACCTTCATCAAGCGCGACGACACAGCACCGGGCAGCGAAGGCGCCAGTGGCCCCAGCGCCGAAGAGCTCGACTTGCAGCGCCGCGAGGAAGAAGCCAGCGCCAAGGCCGAAGCCATCCGCGTGCAGGAAGCCGAATTGGCCGAAGCCCGTCGGGTGCGCGAAGAGCAAGAGCGACTGGCCCGCGCCGCTGCAGAAGCGGCGGCGGCAGAAGCCGCTGCAGCACGTGCTGCGGCTGAATTGGCGGCGGCTGCTGCTGCGGCTGAAGCGGCTGCGGCAGCCGCATTGGCACCGAAGTCTGTTAAGGCTGCTGCTGCTGCTGCGCAGGCCGCGCCCGTTGCGGTCGAAGCAGGTGTGCCGGCTGAGCCGGTGAAGTCGCCCGAGCCGGTCAAGCCGGTGCTGCGCGTTGTCAAGGCGGCCGACAAGGCCGCCGAAGACAGCGCCAAGGCCGACGATCTGGCCCGCCGCCGCAAGGCCGCTGAGGCCGAAGCTGCTGCCATCCGCGCGATGATGGCCGGCCCCAAGAAGGTGCTGGTCGCCAAGAAACCGGAAGAGGTCAAGGCCGATCCAGCCACGGCGGCCAAGGACGCCATCAAAGGCACCATTCACAAACCCGCTGCCAAGCCTGGCGTACCTGGTGCGGCCACGGTGGCCAAGCCCGGCGACAAGAAGCAGGTCAAGAGCGAAAAGCTCTCATCCAGCTGGGCCGACGACGCCGCCAAGAAGCGCGCGGCCGTCAAGGGCCGTGATGGTGGTGCCGCAGGTCGTCCGGGCTGGCGCGCGCCGCGCGGTGGCGCGGGTGGCCGTCGGGGCGACCGGGGCGATTCAGGCGGTGGTTTCACGCCGGCACCCGAGACTCTGATCCAGGAAGTGCACGTGCCGGAAACCATTTCGGTGGCCGACCTGGCGCACAAGATGTCGGTCAAGGCGAGTGAAGTCATCAAGCAATTGATGAAGCTGGGCCAGATGGTCACGATCAACCAGCAACTCGACCAAGAGACGGCGATGATCGTCGTCGAGGAAATGGGCCACAAGGCGCTGGCCGCCAAGCTCGACGATCCGGAAGCCTTCACCGAAGAAGAAACCGCGCTGCACGACGCCGCCGAACAGTTGCCCCGCGCGCCGGTGGTCACCGTCATGGGTCACGTCGACCACGGCAAGACTTCGCTGCTGGACTACATCCGCCGGGCCCGTGTGGCGGCGGGTGAAGCCGGTGGCATCACGCAGCACATCGGCGCTTACCACGTCGAAACGCCGGGCGGCATGATCACCTTCCTGGACACCCCCGGCCACGCTGCATTCACGGCGATGCGGGCGCGCGGTGCGCAGTCCACCGACTTGGTCATCCTGGTCGTCGCGGCTGACGACGGCGTGATGCCGCAGACCAAAGAAGCCATCGCCCACGCGAAGGCGGCCGGTGTGCCCATCATCGTGGCGATGAACAAGATCGACAAACCCGACGCCAACCTGGAGCGCGTGAAAAGCGAACTGGTGGCCGAGGGCGTGATCCCCGAAGACTTCGGTGGCGATTCCCCGTTCGTGCCGGTCTCGGCCCGCACGGGCCAGGGCGTGGACACGCTGCTGGAACAGGTGCTGCTGCAGGCCGAGGTGCTGGAACTCACCGCGCCGCGCATCGCGTCGGCCAAGGGTGTCGTCATCGAAGCCCGTCTGGACAAGGGACGCGGCCCGGTGGCCACCATCCTCGTGCAGAGCGGCACGCTGAACAAGGGCGACGTGGTGCTGGCGGGTTCCAGTTTTGGCCGTGTTCGGGCCATGCTGGACGAAGACGGCAAGGCCATCGAATCGGCCGGGCCTTCGCTGCCGGTCGAGATTCAAGGCCTCACCGAAGTGCCGCAAGCCGGTGACGAATTCATGGTGCTGAACGACGAGCGAAGGGCCCGCGAAATCGCGACCTTCCGCCAAGGCAAGTACCGCGAAGTCAACTTGAACCGCCGCCAGGCGGCCAAGCTGGAAGGCATGTTCGAGAACATGGGCGAGGGCGCTGCACAAACGCTGTCGCTCATCGTCAAGGCCGACGTGCAAGGCTCGCAAGAAGCCCTGGCGCAGAGCCTGCTCAAGCTGTCCACGCCCGAGGTCAAGGTGCAGATCGTGCACGCGGCCGTGGGTGGCATCAGCGAGTCGGACATCAACCTGGCCATCGCCAGCAAGGCCGTCATCATCGGCTTCAACGTGCGCGCCGATTTGGGTGCGCGCAAGCTGGCCGAAGGCAACGGCGTCGACATCAAGTACTACAACATCATTTACGACGCGGTCGACGAGATCAAGGCGGCGATGGGCGGCATGCTGCCGCCAGAGCAGCGCGAGGAAACCATCGGCACTGCCGAGATCCGCACGGTGTTCGTGGCCAGCAAGATCGGCACGGTGGCGGGTTGCATGATCACCGCCGGCCAGGTCATCCGCAATTCGCGCTTCCGTTTGCTGCGCGAAAACGTGGTGATCTACACCGGCGAAGTCGAATCGGTGAAACGCTTGAAGGACGATGTGCGCGAAGTGGCTTCCGGCTTCGAGTGCGGCATCAAGTTGAAGAACTACAACGACATCAAGGAAGGCGATCAGTTGGAATTCTTCGAGGTGAAGGAAGTGGCACGCACCTTGTAGTGCGGCGATTGACTCATCCGAGCAACCCCGCCCTCCACAAGACGGCGGGGTTTCTACTTGAGCGAAGGCAACGATGAAACACAAAAGAGCCATCCCCAACCGCAGCTTCCGTGTCGCTGACCAGATCCAGCGTGACGTGGCCCTACTGATACGCGACCTTAAGGATCCGCGGATCGGCATGGTCACGGTCAACAGCGTGCAGGTCACACCGGACTACGCCCACGCGCAGGTCTATTTCTCGGTGATGGTCGGCGAGCCCGAAGACACAGCCGCTGCGCTGAACGAATCGGCGGGCTACATCCGCAACGGCTTGTTCAAGAAACTCGCCATCCACACTGTGCCGACGCTGCACTTCCACTTCGACAAGACGACTGAACGTGCCGCCGACCTGTCGGCATTGATCGCCAAGGCCAACAGCGTGCGCGCCAAGGAAGATTGAAAGCCATGCGCGTCAAGGTTGTCCGCCGCCCGCTGCACGGGGTGTTGCTGCTCGACAAGCCGATAGGCTGGACGAGCAACGACGCCTTGCAGAAGGCACGCGGCATCCTGCGCGCAGAAAAGGGCGGCCACACCGGCACACTGGACCCGCTGGCCACCGGCTTGTTGCCGCTGTGTTTCGGTGCCGCCACCAAATTCAGCCAGGTCAGCCTGGACGCCGACAAGCGATACACCGCGACGCTGAAGCTGGGCCAACGCACGACGACCGGCGACCGCGAAGGCGAGGTAATCGAAGAGAAACCGGTGCAGACCGACCGCCTTGCGATAGCAGCGGCCTGCCGTGCGATGACGGGCGACATCGAACAACTGCCGCCGATGTATTCCGCGCTGAAGCACGAGGGCAAGGCGCTCTACGACTACGCGCGCGCTGGCATCGAAATCGAAAGACCGAAGCGCTCGGTGACGATTCACCAGATCGACATCTTGTCTTGGCAAGATGATGTGTTGGTCATCGACGTGGCCTGCAGCAAAGGCACTTACATCCGCACGCTGGCCGAGGACATCGGCGCCTTGCTGGGTTGTGGCGCGCACCTGGGTGGCTTGCGCCGCACCGGCAGCGGCACCTTGAACGTGGCGCAGTCCATCACCATCGAGGCCCTTCAGGTGCTGACCGAGCCCGAGCGCGACGCGCTGATCCAGCCGGCTGACGTGCTGGTCGCCGCCTGGCCCGAAGTTCGCCTACCCGATGACGAAGCCGGGCGTTTCCTGTGCGGCTTGCGCCGCCGGGTGGCGCTGGCCGATGCCAGTGCCGTGCGCGTTTATCGACAAGGCCCGGTGCCGGAAGACCCGGGTGCCCAGCCACCTCGTGCCTTTCTCGGCACCGCCCATATCACCGCAGGCGAGTTGATCGCTGACCGCCTGCTGAGCCTTATCGAAATTCAGGAAGTTCAGGACCTACCGACATGACCCAAAGAGCCATCCGCAACGTTGCCATCATCGCCCACGTCGACCACGGCAAAACCACCATGGTGGACCAGTTGCTGCGCCAGAGCGGCACCTTTGCCGACCACGAAAAAATCGTCGACACGGTGATGGACAGCAACGCCATCGAGCGCGAACGCGGCATCACCATCCTGGCCAAGAACTGCGCAGTCAGCTGGGAAGGCACGCACATCAACATCGTCGACACACCGGGCCACGCGGACTTCGGCGGCGAAGTCGAGCGCGCCTTGAGCATGGTCGACGGCGTGGTGCTGTTGATCGACGCGCAAGAAGGTCCGATGCCGCAGACGCGTTTCGTGACCAAGAAGGCGCTGGCGCTGGGCCTGAAGCCCATCGTCGTGGTCAACAAGGTGGACAAGCCGGGCTCCAAGCCCGACGCCGTGATCAACGCAGCCTTCGACTTGTTCGACAAGCTGGGCGCCAACGACGAACAGCTCGACTTCCCGGTGGTCTACGCCTCGGGCATCAACGGCTGGACGTCGCTGACGGAAGGCGCGCGCGGCGAGCAGTGGGGTCCCGACATGTCGGCCCTGTTCGACACCATCCTCAAGCACGTGCCGTCGCAGCGCGGTGACCCGGACGCTCCGCTGCAACTGCAGATTTCGGCGCTGGACTACTCCACCTTCGTCGGCCGCATCGGCGTGGGTCGTGTCGGCCAAGGCACCATAAGGACCGGCATGGACGTGCTGGTGATGGAAGGGCCTGACGGCAAGTCCACCAAGGGCCGCATCAACCAGGTGCTGACCTTTCAGGGCCTGGACCGCGTGCAGGTCACCGAAGCCGGCCCGGGCGACATCGTGCTGATCAACGGCATCGACGCGCTGGGCATCGGCGTCACCGTGACCGACCCGCTGAACCCGGCGCCGCTGCCGATGCTGAAGGTGGACGAGCCCACGCTGACGATGAACTTCTGCGTCAACACCAGCCCGCTGGCCGGCCGCGAAGGCAAGTACGTCACGAGCCGTCAGATTTGGGACCGCCTGCAGAAAGAGTTGCAAAGCAACGTCGCGCTGCGGGTCAGCGAGACCAGCGAAGACGGCATTTTCGAAGTCATGGGCCGGGGCGAATTGCACCTGACCATCCTGCTGGAAAACATGCGCCGTGAAGGTTATGAGTTGGCCGTGTCGAAACCGCGCGTGGTCTTCCACGACGTCGAGGGGGTCAGGCACGAACCCATCGAATTGGTCACCGCCGACGTCGAAGAAATCCACCAGGGTGGCGTGATGCAGGCCCTGGGCGAGCGCAAGGGCGAGCTGGTCAACATGGAGCCGGACGGCCGCGGCCGCGTGCGCCTGGAATACCGCATCCCCGCGCGCGGCCTGATCGGCTTCAGCAATGAGTTCATGAACCTGACGCGCGGTTCGGGCCTGATCAGCAACATCTTCGACGGCTACGAGCCGCACAAGGGTGACATCGCCAGCCGCAAGAACGGCGTGCTGATCAGCATGGACGCCGGTGAAATCTTCACCTACGCGCTCGGTAAGCTGGACGATCGCGGCAGGATGTTTGTCAAACCCAATGACCCGGTCTACGAAGGCATGATCGTCGGCATCCACAACCGCGACAACGACCTCGTCGTCAACGCCACGCGCACCAAGCAGCTAACCAACTTCCGCGTCAGCGGCAAGGAAGATGCGATCAAGGTCACGCCGCCCATCGACCTGACGCTGGAATACGGCGTCGAATTCATCGAGGACGACGAGCTGGTCGAGATCACGCCGAAGAGCATTCGCGTGCGCAAGCGATTCTTGACCGAGCATGAGCGCAAGCGGGCCGGCCGCCCGGGCTGATCGTTCGCCCGTCAGCCGCCATCGGCTGACGACCCTGACGCACCGCCAAGCGGTGTGGTCGACGATCGCCGCCGCGTTGATGTGGAGCATGGCCGGCGTCGTCACCCGGCAACTCGAAGCCGCCCGCGGTTTTGAGATCACCTTCTGGCGCAGCGCTTTCAGCGCCACGGCGTTGGTGGTGCTGCTCAGCGGCCTGCGTGGGCCGGCCGTGTTGCGCACGGTCTTGCTGCAAGGCGGCCGCGCGCTGTGGTTGTCGGGCCTGTGCTGGGCGGTGATGTTCACCGCCTTCATGCTGGCCTTGACCTTGACCAGCGTGGCCAATGTGCTGGTCACGATGGCACTGGGCCCGCTGTTCACGGCGCTGGGTGCGCGCCTGGTGCTGGGCCACCGGCTGGATGCGCGCACCTGGAGTGCCATCGCACTGGCCGGCGTGGGCATCGCCTGGATGTACGGCCACGCGGTGCAGGCCGGTGACGCCCGCCAATTGCTGGGTACCGCCGTGGCCCTGTGTGTGCCGGTCGCCGTGGCCGTGAATTGGACTCTGCTGCAGCACCTGAAGGGGCAGAGCAGCCCGCCCGACATGCTGGGCGCGGTGCTCATCGGGTCCTTGTTGTCGGCGGCGGTGATGTTGCCGTTGGCGCTACCGTTTGCCGCTTCCGCGCACGACGTTGCGCTGCTGGCTTTGCTGGGCACGGTGCAACTGGCCATCCCTTGTTTGATGGCCGTGGCTGCTGCGCGCGTGTTGAGCGCGCCCGAGATCGCTTTGCTGGGCTTGCTGGAAGTGGTCTTCGGTGTGCTGTGGGCCTGGCTGGGCGCCAACGAAGCGCCGCAGGCGGCCGTGCTAGGCGGTGGCGCGCTGGTGCTGCTGGCACTGGCCGGCAACGAATTGCTGGCGCTGCGGCGGCGCGGCTAGGGGACTCACCCGAGGCTGGTCCGCCGGAGCGCGGCCTAGCATCGGCCAGCCCGTAGCGCCCCCGCTGCGCGGCGGATGCTGGGAACAACGCGCATGAAGCAACTGTCTGGCCTGGACGCCACTTTTCTATTCCTTGAAACGCCCGAGATGCCCATGCACGTGGGTGCCTTGCACGTCTTCGAGCTGCCGGCTGGCTACAAGGGCAAGTTCATCACCGCCTTGCGCAAGCACGTCGCCAGCCGCCTGCCGGTGCTGATGCCGCTGCGCCGCAAGCTGTGGTGGATGCCGCTGAACCTGGCCAACCCGGCTTGGGTCGATGCCGATCCCGACCTGAAGCAGCATATTGTCGAGATCAAGCTGCCGACCGGATCGGGCATGCCCGAGTTGGAAGCCGCTGTGTCGAAGCTGCACCCGGTGCTGCTGGACCGCAAAAAGCCGCTGTGGAAGTTCCACGTTTTCGAAGGTCTGGCGCCGTCACCCGACGGCCGCAAGCGCGTGGGCATGTACACGCAGTTGCACCACGCGGCCGTCGATGGCCAGGCGGCTGTCGCGCTGGCCAACGCGCTGCTGGACGTGACCGCCGTGCCGCGCACGATCGACATCGTGCCGTCGAAACGGCCCAAGACTTTCCGCCTCGAGATGACCGAGATGCTGCGCGGTGTGCTGGGCAACCAAGTGCAGAAGGTGGCCGAAATCGTGCGCAAGCTGCCCGCCACCGTGGGCACGCTGAAGGACGCCGCTGGCAAGGCCGTGTCCACGTCGTCGCTGCTGACGGGCAAAAAAGGCGGCCCCAGCAACTTGACGCTGGCGCCGCGCACGCCGCTGAACCTGTCCATCACCAGCGGTCGTGCTTTCGCCAGCGTCACCGTGCCGCTGCCCGAGCTGAAAGAGCTGGGCCGCGCCCACGAGGCCACCATCAACGACATGGTGCTGATGCTGTGCAGCAGCGCGCTGCGCCGCTATTACGCCAAGCGCAAGCTGCTGCCGCGCAAGAGCCTGATCGCGGCGGTGCCGATTTCGCTGCGCGCCAAGGGCGACACCACCGCCGACAACCAGGCCTCGATGAGCTTCATCAGCCTGGGCACGAATGTGTCGGACCCCAAGAAGCGGCTGGCCCACATCAAGGCCGCGTCGGCGGCGATGAAGTCCAGCATGGGCAGCCTGAAAAGCATCCTGCCGACCGACTTCCCGTCGCTGGGCGTGCCCTGGCTGATCGAGGCTGCCACCGCGCTCTACGGCAAGGCCAAGGTGGCCGACCGCATCCCGCAGGTGGCCAATGTCGTCATCAGCAATGTGCCGGGGCCGCCGCTGCCGCTGTACATGGCCGGCGCGCGCATGATCACCAACTACCCCACGTCCATCATCGTGCACGGCATGGCGCTGAACATCACGGTGCAGAGCTACGACAAGTCGCTGGACTTCGGCTTGATGGCCGACGCCAAGGCCATGCCCGATGTGCGCGAGCTGGCCGATGCCATAGCCATCGCCTTCGACGACCTGCGCGCGATGACGCGACTGGGCGAACCCGAGACCGACGACGCGCCGGAAGAGGGCATGGTCAGCAAGGCAACCAAGCGCCTGGCGGGCGGCATCAGCGGCGCCGTGACCGGCATGGTCGGGAAGGCGGCGGCGGCGGCCTTGACTAGGGCGACTGCTCCAAAGACACGCCGTCGCGCTGGCTAATATCGACGCATGACCCTTCATACACGCCCTGTGCTGTCCCACGCCGAGGTCACAGCGCCCGGTGCCTGGCTGATGCTGCTGGAAGCCCGCGCACCCTGGGAATACGCCGCCATGCTGGCCGCTGCACCCTGGCTGAACAAGTTGCCGATGGGCGACGGCCACCCGGTGGTCGTTTTCCCGGGGCTGGGTGCTTCAGACGTGACGACGGTGCCGCTGCGCAACTTTTTGCGCGACCGGGGCTACACGCCTTACCCCTGGCACCAGGGTTTCAACTTCGGCCCCAAACATGGCGTGCTGGACCGCTGCCGCGAACAGGTGTTGCAGGTGGCTGCGAAACACCGCCAGCGCGTCAGCCTGATCGGCTGGAGCCTGGGTGGCGTCTACGCCCGCGAGATCGCCAAGGAACAACCCGAACACGTGCGCTGTGTCATCACGCTGGGCACGCCTTTCACCGGCCACCCGCGCGCCACTAACGCCTGGCGTTTCTACGAGATGGTCAGCGGCCAGGCGGTGCACGACAACGCGGCCTTGATCGAGCAGATCCGCCAGGCGCCGGCTTGCCCCACCACGTCCATCTTCAGCAAGACCGACGGCATCGTGGCCTGGCAGTGCAGCATCAACCCCGCTGCGCCGCACACCGAGAACATCGAGGTGCACGCCAGCCATATCGGCATGGGCATGAACCCGCTGGCCCTGTACGCCGTGGCCGACCGCCTGGCGCAAGACCCGCAGGACTGGCAGCGCTTCGATGTGAAGGGCGCGCGGCGCTGGTTCTACAAGGTCACGCACCACTCGCCGCTGCAAGCAGCGGCTGGGCTCTGAACGGCGATGCAGATCGTCGCGAATGGCCTCGGTATCGAGGTGGACGACCAGGGTCCTGCCAACGCAGAACCGCTGCTTCTGATCATGGGCCTGGGCATGCAGTTGATCGCCTGGCCGCAAGAGCTGGTGCAGTTGCTGATCACGCGCGGCTTTCGGGTCATCCGCATGGACAACCGCGACGCGGGCCTGAGTGCCGGCTTCGACCATCTGGGCAAGCCAGCCATCGCCGCCGCCGCGATGCGCTACACCTTGCACCTGCCGGTGGCCGCGCCCTACACGCTGGGCGACATGGCACAAGACGCGGTGGGCGTGCTGGACGCCTTGGGCATTCAGCGCGCGCACATTTGCGGCGCATCGCTCGGTGGCATGGTGGCACAGCACGTGGCAGCCGAACACGCCGAGCGCGTGAAGAGCCTGACGCTGATGATGACCACCACCGGCGCGCGCCGCTTGCCACAACCTTCACTGCGCGTGCGCGCTGCCTTGCTGTCGCGGCCGAAAGGGCGCGACACCGAGGCGGTGGTGAACCATCTCGAAGGCCTGCTGGCCCTGATCGGCAGCCCGGCTTACCCACCCGATGCGGCGCTGTTGCGAGCGCGCCTGCGGGCCGCCACCGAACGCGCCTTTCGGCCGGCGGGCACGGTCCGCCAGTTGATCGCCGTTGCCGCCGACGGCGATCGCACGCCGCTGCTGGCGCGCATCACGGCGCCGACCCGCGTCATCCACGGTGATGCCGACGTGCTGGTGCCGGTGCACGCCGGGCGCGATCTGGCTGCGCGCATCGCGGGTGCCGAGGCCGACTTCATTCCCGGCATGGGCCACGACCTGCCGCTGCAATTGCTGCCGCGCATGGCCGATGGCATGGCGCACAACGCGCGCCGCGGCACCTGAATATCGCTTCTCGGCCGGGGCTCGCGTGGCCCATCATTCACAGCGTTGTAAAAGCTGTGCAAGTTGTAAAGGGGGGCATCGATGAGATCAGTGGGCGCCGGACGTTTCGAGCAGTCCTTCATGTTCCACATGATCCGGGACTTCTTTTTGCTGCTGCTGGCCGTGGCCGGTATCGAGTTGGCCATCCGCTACGCCGCACTGCGCTGGGACTTCAGCCGCCAGGAGCCGGCCCGCGTCGAACGCGCCGCGCAGCAACTGGCCAACGACGTCAAGGCCATCATGCTCAACGCGGGCGGACCCACCGCCGCGCAGACGGTCTACCCCATCCTCGACCGCAACTACGAAGGCCTGGGGCTGTCCATCGCCGTGCTGCCGGCGCCGGTCACCGTTGAATCGATGAAGGCCACGCGCAACCTGGACGCCAAGGGTCTGCCGGCGCGCTGGCCGGTGGGTGAACACCAGCAGGCACAGGCCACGTTGCAGGCCGAGCAGTACTGCCTGGGCTGCCACGTCAAGGCGCAGGTTGGTGATGTTCTGGGCATGGTGCAGGTGCGCAGCTACCTGGAACGCAAGGAAGCGCTCTGGTGGCAAGAGGCAAGGCTGACTGCTGGCGCGCTGAGCTTGAAGATCATTGTTCACACCATCGTGCTGTTCTTCCTGCTGAAGGTGCGCATGGAGCCTTTGTTGGCCCTGCGTTCCACCGTGTCGGGTCTGGCGCGCGGCGTGATGGACCTGTCGCCGCGCGCGGCTGCCCACACCGCCGACGAGTTCGGCGAACTGGCGCAAGACCTCAACCACTTCCTCGACCGCGTCACCCTGATCGTCCACGACCTGGACAAGATCCTCAGCGAGGTGGTGGCCGTGGGCGCGCGCCTGGGTGCGCTGAACCGGCACCTCGAGAGGCAGCTAGACGGGCTGCGCGATGCGTCCTTGCGCGCCATCGGCAGCGGCGCCCAGCGCAGCCTGGACAGCCAACTGCTGTCCGCCCACGAGAGCGGTGCCTTCAGCGTGGTGCTGCAAACGCTGGACGGTCTGGCGCAAGCGGGCGATTTGCCCGGCAACTCGCCGCAACTGCGCGTGCAACTTGAACGCCTGCGCAGCAGCTTCAACCTGGTCGCGCAAGCCCTGAAGGACGCGGCAGCGCCCGTGGTGGTGGCCGAAGCACAGTCTGCCGAATACCAGGCCTTCGCGCAGTCGCTGCGCGAGATGGCCTTGCTGGAAGCCACGATGCAGTCGGTGGCCGAATCGGGCCAGCGCGTGCTGCACCGACTGGCGCAAGGCCGCCAAGGCGGCGGGTCGATCTGATCTCGCCCTGAGCCGGTCTTCACCCTGTCTGCGGCCAGGTCTGCGGGCCGGTCTGCGGCCCCTGCACAATCGGAGCGGCGGCCTTTCCCGCGCGCACGAACAGACCCCACCGTTACCCGCACCCGCCATGTCCGAGCACGAACCCACCGACGAACACGGCATGCGCCTGGCGCTGGACCAGGCGCACAACGCCTGGCTGGTGGGCGAGGTGCCGGTGGGCGCGGTCATCCTGCGTGACGGCAAGGTGGTGGCCACCGGCTACAACCGGCCCATCACCACCCACGACCCGACGGCGCACGCGGAAATCGTGGCCCTGCGCCACGCCGCCACCCTGCTGGAAAACTACCGCCTGCCCGAGTGCGAGCTCTACGTGACGCTGGAGCCCTGCGCGATGTGCGCGATGGCATTGATGCACGCCCGCTTCAAACGCGTGGTCTTCGGCGCCAGCGACCCCAAGACGGGCGCTGCGGGCTCGGTGCTGAACCTGTTCAGCGAAGCGCGCCTGAACCACCACACGCAGGTCGTTGGCGGCGTGCTGGCCGAGCCCTGTGGCCAGTTGCTGCGCGAGTTCTTCGCCGAGCGGCGCGCGCGACAGCGGGCCGAACGCGTGACGCCTGAACCAGACGCTGACACCGCTGAAACGGAAGACGTCATCATCCCGGTCGGTGTGGCCGTCGAACTGCCATCCGGCGATTTGCCGCCCACCGAATGCCAGTCCACTGCATGAGCATCACGACCCCTTTGAAGCCCCTGACCCCGTTGACGCTGTACACGCCAGCCGGCGTGGTGCCGCAAGCCGCGCCGCTGCGTCTGGCCGTGAAGCGCCTGTGTGCGCTTGGCTTCGACGCGCAACTGGACGAGGCCGCGCTGGCCCGCAGTCAGCGCTTCGGTGGCGATGACGAGACCCGGCTGGCCGCGCTGCACCGCGTGGCCCGTGCCGCGCCTTCCATCGCGATGGCCACGCGCGGTGGCTACGGCGTCACGCGTCTGCTGGACCGCATCGACTGGAAGCTGCTGGCGCGCAGCGTGGCCCAGGGCACCCGCTGGGTGGGCTACAGCGATGTGACGGCGCTGCAGATGGGTCTGCTGGCCCACACCGGCGCCGGCAGTTGGCACGGTCCGATGGCGCTGGACGATTTCAGCCGCAGCGATGCGGCAGGCGGCGTCGACGAAGTCACGCGCGGCTGCTTCGCCGAGGCCATGGGCGGTGAACTGGAAGCGGTGGGCTTTCGCACCGAAGCCGGCTTCGACGGCGCAGGCGTGCGCGGCACGCTGTGGGGCGGCAACCTGACCCTGCTGTGTTCATTGCTGGGCACGAAACATTGGCCCGAGGTGAAGGGCGGCATCCTGTTTGTCGAGGACGTGAACGAACACCCGTACCGCGTAGAACGCTGTCTGCTTCAATTGCATCAGGCCGGCGTGCTGGCGCGGCAGAAGGCCATCGTGCTGGGCGCCTTCAGCGCCTGGAAGCCGACGCCGCTGGACCGCGGCTACACGCTGAAGACGGCGGTGGCCCACTTGCGCAGCGTGTTGAAGCCGCCTGTGCTGACTGGCTTGCCCTTCGGCCACGTGCCCACCAAAGTGACGCTGCCAGTGGGCCGGCGCGTGGAATTGCTGGTCGATGGGCGCAACGTGCTCATCGGTTGGTGAGCCGGGTGGCCTGCAGGACTTGCCGCCCGTTGCGCACCCTAGAATGAATTTGTTGGCGCTTTTTTCTGGCGCGTTAGCCGGAGGCCGCATGCGCGGAGCGAATTCAGTACCGCGTAAAGCCCTGGCCTGGTGGGTCGCTCTGACAGCGACGCTGCTGCTTGCCGCCTGCGACAACAACCCCTGGCCGCATGACGCGGCAGCGTCCAATACCTTGTTCACGGCCGCCAAGGACAGCTCGCCGCGCCACCTGGACCCGACCGCGTCCTACTGGAGCAACGAGACGCCTTACACGCTGTCCATCTACGAGCCGCCCTACGGCTATCACTACCTGAAACGACCCATCGAGCTGACGGCCAAATCAGCGGCGGAGGTGGCCAAGCCGCATTACGTGGACAAGAATGGCCAGCCGCTGCCCGACGACGCGCCGGCCGAAGCGGTGGCTGAAAGCGTCTACGACGTGCACATCAAGCCTGGCATCCTGTACCAGCCGCACCCGGCTTTTGCCAAGGACGCGCAGGGCGCCTACCTCTACCACCACATGAAGAATGGCGAGCTGGGCAGCCGGCGCACGCCGCTCAACTTCGAGCAGCAGGGCACCCGCGAACTGGTGGCCGAAGACTTCGTCTACGCTCTGAAGCGCCACGCCACCCCGCGCATCACCACACCCATCTTCAGCACCTTCGCCGAGTACATCGTCGGCCTGAAGGAATACGGCGTGCTCATCAAAGCCGAAGACGCCAAGCTGATGAAGGGCCTGGACAAGGCCAGTCTCGACAAGCCTTTCCTGGATTTCCGGCAGTGGCCGCTGGCCGGTGCCAGCGCGCCCGAGAAGCACCTGCTGCGCATGCGCATCAAGGGCAAGTACCCGCAGTGGAGCTACTGGATGACGCTGCCCTTCACGGCACCGGTGCCGTGGGAGGTGGATGCCTTCTACGCCCAACCCGGCATGGCCGAACACGACCTGACGCTGGACGCCTGGCCGGTCGGAACCGGGCCCTACATGATGGTCGAGACCATCAAGGAACGCCGCATCGTGCTGCAGCGCAACCCCAATTACCGCGGCGAGCCTTACCCCTGCGAAGGCGCGCCCGGCGACAAGGAAAAAGGCCTGCTCGACGACTGCGGCAAGCGCACGCCTTTCATCGACAAGATGGTCTTCAACGTCGAACGCGAAGACGCACCCCGTCGCGGCAAGTTCCGTCAAGGTTTCTACGACATCGAGGTCTTCGAGCGCCCCGACACCGGCATGGACTACCTGGTTGGCATGCAGGACTCGGAAGACGTGCGCAAGGAATACCTGGACAAGGGCTTCCGCCTGAACCGAGGCTCGGACGTCAACAGCTACTTCATCGCTTTCAACATGCTGGACCCGGTGGTGGGCGACAGTGACAGCGCCGAACAGAAGACGAAAAACCGCAAGCTGCGTCAGGCGATATCGATCGCCGTCGACTGGGCCGAGTATTCGAAAGTCTTCCCTGAACTGGCCGGCTCCGAGGCCATGAGCCCGCTGCCGCCGGGCATCTTCGGTTCGCGCGAAGAAACGCCCGAGGGCCTGAACCCGGTGACCCACAAGTTGGTCAATGGCCAATTCGTGCGCCGGCCCATTGCCGACGCCAAACGCTTGCTGGCCGAAGCGGGCTACCCGAATGGCCGCGACGCCAAGACCGGCAAGCCGCTGGTTTTGAATTACGACTTTTACGCCGCGCCCACGCCCGAAAACAAGCCGCGCATCGAATGGGTGGTGCGGCAATTCGCCAAGATCGACATCCAACTGGAAGTGCGGGCCACCGACAACAACCAGTTCCAGGACAAGGTGCGCAAAGGCAAGTACCAGGTGTTCTGGCTGGGCTGGAACGCCGACTACCCCGACGCCGAAAACTTCCTTTTCCTGCTGACCACGCTGGCCGGCAAGACCAAGTACGACGGCGAGAACACGTCGAACTATTCGAACCCGGTTTACGACAAATTGTTCGACCAGATGAAGGTGCTGGAAGACGGCCCGGCCAAGCAAAAGCTGATCGACCAGATGGTGACCATTTCGCGCGAAGACGCGCCGTGGACCATGGGCTTCTACCCTTACGCATCAGCGGCCGTGCAGCACTGGGTCTACAACTCCAAGTCGGCCGTGCTGGTGCGCGATCAGGCCCGCTACCTGCGGCTGGACGCCAAGGAACGAGTGTCGCGCACGGCGTCCTGGAATCGGGCCATCTGGTGGCCGATGGTCTTGGGCTTGCTGGCCGTTCTGGCTGTGTGGTGGGTGGGCCGCCGCAGCCTGAAGTTGCGCGAGCGCACCAACGCGCGCGGCGAAGTGTTGGCGCGTTGAAGACACAAACTGAGCATGCTGAATTACCTGTCGCGTCGCTTCATTTACGCCCTGCTGGTGCTGCTGGGTGTGAACCTGGCCACCTTCATCCTCTTCTTCACCATCAACACGCCCGACGACATGGCGCGCCTGAACCTGGGCGGCAAGCGCGTCAACCAGGCGGCCATCGAGAAGTGGAAAGGTGAGCGTGGCTACGACAAGCCGATCTACATCAACCCGCAAAGACAGGGTGTCGAGCAGCTGACCGACACCATCTTCTGGGACCGCTCGGTGTCGCTCTTCGCCTTGAAGTTCGGCCGCCCTGATTCAGAAAGCGCCGGCGACATCGGCACCGAGGTGGCCACGCGCATGGGCGTGAGCGTGCAGATGGCGCTGCCGCTGTTCATCCTGCAGGTGCTGGCCAGCACGGCCTTCGCCTTGCTGCTGGCGATGTTCCGCAACACGCGGCTCGATTTCTGGGGCGTCGTCAGCTGCGTGCTGATGCTGTCTATCAGCAGCCTTTTCTACATCATCGTCGGCCAGTATTTGTTCTCGCGCGTGTTCAAGCTGGCGCCCATTTCCGGCTATGCGCCCGGCCTGGACGCCTTCAAGTTCCTGGTGCTGCCGATAGGCCTTTCGCTGCTGGCGCGGCTGGGCGGTGAGGCGCGCCTGTACCGCGCGATGTTCCTGGAGGAAATTGGCAAGGACTATGTGCGCACGGCCCGCGCGAAAGGCCTGTCTGAAAGCGCCGTGCTCTACCGCCACGTGCTGCGCAATGCGCTCATCCCCATCGTAACCAGCGCCGGCAGCTACTTGCCTTACGTCTTCCTCGGCAGCTTGGTCTTCGAAAGCTTTTTCGGCCTGCCCGGCCTGGGCGCCTACGTCATCGAGGCCATCAGCCGCCAAGATTTCGCCATCGTCCGCACCATGGTCTTCGTGGGCAGCTTGCTCTACATCACGACCTATGTGCTCATCGACATCGTCTACACCTGGGTCGATCCCCGGGTGCGCCTGAGCTGAATATGCCGAAGTTCGTCATCCTGTGGACCGACGGCGCCATCTGGCTGCTGATTGCCGCCTTGATCGCCTACACCTTTACCGTGCTGCGCAAGCCGCAACTGGCCGCCAACTGGGCCAAGGTCTTTCGCGACGCGGCGGCGCTGTCGTCGTCGCTGGTTCTGGTGCTGTGCCTGCTGGTCACCTTGCTGGACAGCGTGCACTACCGGCCGCTTCTGCCCCCGGCACCCACGGCCACGGGTGCCGCCAACGCTGCGCCGGCTTACGCGTCGAGCACGCGTTCGCTGCTCGACGAAGCGCTGTGGGATCTGATCCAGTCGCGTGAGTCGACCTATTCGCGGCCCTTGTCCTATTTGGGCTTCACCAAGGAATCGCTGATCGTCAATGGCGAGGTGCGGCGCGTGGCGCCGCGCCTGCAGTTTGGCGGCCGGCACCTGGTCAACCCGGAAACGCAATGGTGGGGAGATGTGGCGGCCAAAGCCGGGCAGGGCGTGCTGCTGGGCGCCGTTGCTGCCGTGCTGATCAGCATGGCGTTGCTAATGGCCATCGCCAAAGCACAGCGCCTGCCGCTGGCCCAGGTCTGGGCGCAGGTCCGTGCGCGTTCCACACCCGTGCCCTGGCATGTCGCACTGGCCACGGTGTGGGTGCTGTGCCTGCTGATCGGCCCGGCCACGATGCTGTCCGGCCCTTACCACCTGCTGGGCACTGACCTCACAGGCAACGACGTGCTCTTACAGTCGTTGAAAAGCATACGCACGGCCTTCGTCATCGGCACCCTGGCCACCGTGGCGACACTGCCGCTGGCCGTCACGCTGGGCCTGCTCGCCGGCTATTTCAAGGGCTGGGTGGACGAGTTGATCCAGTACCTCTACACCGTGCTGTCGTCGGTGCCCAATGTGCTGTTGATCGCCGCCTGCGTGCTGATGGTGCAGGTCTTCCTCGACAAGAACCCCGACCTGTTCGAGACCGGTGCCGAGCGCGCCGACCTGAAACTTTTCCTGCTGTGTGTGGTGCTGGGCGTGACCGGCTGGGCCGGCCTGTGCCGGTTGTTGCGCGGTGAAACGATGAAGCTGCGGGAGCTGGACTACGTGCAGGCCGCCAGCGCCTTCGGGGTCAGCCACACGCGCATCCTGGCGCGCCACATTTTCCCGAACGTGGCCCACCTGATGCTCATCGTCACGGTGCTGGAGTTCTCGTCGCTGATCCTCTACGAAGCCGTGCTGAGCTATGTCGGCGTCGGTGTCGACCCGTCGATGAACAGCTTCGGCGGCATGATCAACTTGGCGCGCAAGGAAATGAGCCGCGACCCGGTGGTCTGGTGGTCTTTCGCGGCGGCCTTCGGATTCATGGTCACGCTGGTGTTGGCCGCCAACCTGTTCGCCGACGGTGTGCGGGACGCTTTCGATCCCCGTGCACGGCCCTTCAAGCGGCGGCGCCCGGTGCCCCTGCGCAAGGCGGTCTGAGCATGCTGCACATCGACAACCTGCAAGTCGAACTCGACGCCGAAGCCGGCGTGGTTCGCGCCATCGACGGCCTGCGCCTGTCCATCGCCCGCGGTGAAACCTTCGCCCTGGTCGGCGAGTCGGGCTGCGGCAAAAGCATGACGGCACTGGCCCTGATGCGCCTGCTGCCGGAAAGCGGCGACGTCACCGGCGGCGACATCACCATCGGCGAAGGTGGCGACCGTGTCGACGTGCTGGGACTGCCCGAATCGCAGATGCGCGCCGTGCGCGGCGGGCGCATCGGCATGATCTTCCAGGAACCTTCGACCAGCCTGAATCCGGTGATGAAGGTCGGCCAGCAGATCGTCGAGGCCATCGAGGCGCACACGCCGCTGCGCGGTGACGCGGCCCGCGCCAAGGCCATCGAATGGCTGCGCCGCGTCGGCATCCCGGAACCCGAGCGGCGCATCGACGAGTACCCCTTCCGCATGAGCGGCGGTCAGAAGCAACGGGTGATGATCGCCATCGCGCTGGCGGCCGAGCCCGATTTCCTGGTCGCCGACGAGCCGACCACCGCGCTGGACGTGACCATCCAGGCGCAGATCCTCGACCTGCTGAAGGACCTGCAGCGCGAACACCGCATGGGCCTGCTGCTGATCACCCACGACCTGGCCGTGGTCTCGGGCATGGCCCACCGCGTGGCGCTGATGTATGCCGGGCAGATCATCGAGGTCGCGCCGGCCGAAGAATTCTTCGCATCGCCTAAGCACCCTTACGCCCGGGCCTTGATGCGTGCGCTGCCCGGTAGCGAGCGTCGCAGCGGCCCGCTGGAAGCCATTGCCGGAACGGTGCCGCCACTGACGATGCGCTTCAACGGCTGTCGCTTCGCCCCGCGCTGCAGCCAGGTGATGCCGCATTGCGCCAGCACCTTGCCCGAACTGAAGGAGGTGTCGGCGCGGCACGAAGTGCGCTGTTTGCTGTACACGCCGGTGGGCGCGGCCATCGCGGCTGCGCGGTCGCGTGTCGAAGACGTGGCGGCGGTTGCTGCCGTACCAGCGTCTTCACGCCTGTCTGCACCCGCGCCCGCGCCCACGACGCCCCAAGCCACTGTCCCGCTGCTGGACGTGCAAGACCTGCGCGTGCGTTTCCCGATTCGCGGCGGCCTGATGCAGCGCACCCGCGGCTATTTCGATGCCGTAGGTGGCGTGTCTTTTCAGGTGGGCCACGGCGAAACGCTGGCGCTGGTGGGCGAGTCGGGCTGCGGCAAGACCACCACCGGCAAAGCCATCGTGCAACTGTTGGGGCGGGTGGCCACGATCGAAGGCCGCGCGTTGCTGAGTGGCCGCAACCTCTTTGAGATGGGTGCTGCTGAATTGCTGGCCGCGCGGCGCCAGGTGCAAATCATTTTCCAGGACCCTTATGCGTCGCTGAACCCGCGCATGCGCGTCGCCGAGATCCTGGACGAAGGCTTGGCCGCGCTTCAGCCGGACCTGTCGTCGGCCGACCGACTGGCGCGCATCCAGCGGCTGACCGACCAGGTGGGCCTGCGCCGCGACGCGCTGGACCGCTACCCGCACGAGTTTTCGGGCGGCCAACGTCAGCGCATCGCCATCGCGCGCGCGCT
>JBBQAI010000120.1:0-14178 GCA_038316205.1 Burkholderiales bacterium | reverse complement strand
AACGCGCTGGTCGTAGAGCCAGTAGTCGCTGCGTTCGCGTTTGTAGTCGGCCTGCGCGTCGACGAACCAGCGCTGCGCCGCATCCACCGGCTGGTAGATCTCGGCGCCCACGCCGCTGACACTGCCCAGTTCACCGATCAGCAGCAGCTCGCCACCCAGGCTGTTGAGCCACGTTTTTTGGTAGCCGGCGCGCAGGCGGTAGGTGCTGCCCTGGCTGAGGTTGCTGTCCAGTTGCAGCGCCAGCCGCAGGTAGTCGGGACCCCAGCTTTTTTCCACCGGCGTGACGCGCAGGATGTTCTTGCCCTGCTGCGACAGCACGGCGTAGTCCACGCGTTCGTAGTTGCCGTCGCCGTAGGCGCGCAGCAGGTCGCGGTTCAGCGTGGTGGTGTCCATCGGCGTGCCGTCGCGCTGCTCCAGGTAGCGCAGCACCACGGCAGGGTTGACGCGCGACAGACCCGCCACTTCCACACCGTCGATGCGCGGGATGGCGCGCTCGCGCACCGCGATGCGCTGGCACCAGGCGGCGTATTGCGCTGGGCTGACGCTCAACACCGACAGTTCCTGGGCCAGCGCTTCGGCGGCCACGCGGCCACGCTCGGCGGCGTCGGCATAGCGGTCGAAAGCGCCAGCGGTGATGTCGCCCAGATCGGGCTTGATGTAGACATCGCCAGCCTTCAGCGTGGCCAGCGAAGCGCTGACGTTCTGCTCGGTCAGCAAGGCCACCATCTGGGCCGAAACGCTGAGCAAGCCGCTGACCTGTTCGGGTGGCAGCAGCGGTGAGCCCACGTTGACCGCGATGACCACGTCGGCCGCGCAGCGCTCGCGCACCTCGCGGATGGGCACGTTGTCCACCAGGCCGCCGTCGACCAGCTTGCGGCCGCGGTATTCCAGCGGCGCCATCAGGCCGGGCACGCTCATGCTGGCGCGCATGGCCAGCGTCAGGCTGCCGTCGCGGTAGACCACGCGCTCGCCGGTGCCGATGTCGGTGGCGATGATCGACACCGGCAGCGGCAGTTGCTGCAGTTCGCGTTCACCGGCGTCAGCCCGCACCAGGTGGTTGAAGAAGAGCTTGATCTTCTGCCCCGAAACGACACCCGGCGGCGTCACCGCGCCACTGGACAGCAAGCCGGTTTCGCTGCCTGGCAGGAAGCGTTGCGACAGGCGCTTGTTGCGGAAGTTCAGCTCGGTGAAGTCGGGGTTGTCGTCGAACATGTCGGCCCAGTCGGCCTTGCCGATTTCGGTGCGCATGACGGACGGCGACAGGCCAGCCGCCCAGGCCCCGGCCACCAGCGCACCCATGCTGGTGCCGGCCACGCAGTCCACCGGGATGCGCAGGCGTTCCAGCACCTCCAGCACACCGATGTGGGCTGCGCCCCGGGCACCGCCACCGCCCAGCACCAGGCCCACCTTGGGCCGGCCCGCCACCGGCACTGCCGCCGGCGACGGCGCTTCGGCCGCAGCCGCAGGTCCCGCCGTCGCCACCGCAAGCGCCAACCCCGCCACGGCCCACCGGCGAGCAGCCCAACTCCAACTCCAACTCCAAACCCAACCCGACGCAGCACAGTACTTCATGCCGTGATTCTGCGGTCCGCCTCAGTCAGGTCCGAATGCGACTTCAGTTTGGCGCCATGCGGCCGATCAAGACCCGGTATGGCTGTGTCCGGCTTCCACTTCCCCACTTGGCTGCGCCAAGCACTGGCCGCGTGCCTGTGGGCGTTGGGTGCTGCGACCTTGGGCGGTGCGGCGCAAGCGCGGCCCACCGGGGCCTTGGTGATGGACGCACACGCAGCCATCACCGTGGACGCACGGACAGCCATCGCGCTGTGGCCGGCCGTCACGTTGCTGATGGACCCCAGCCACACGCTGACACTGGAACAGGTGCTCGACCTGACCCGGCGCTTCCAACCGCACACCGGCACGCCCAGCAACCTGGGGCAGCAGGCGGCAGCCGTCTGGCTGCGCATACCGCTGGCGGTGGCTGGCAGCCAGCCGCAACACCGGGTGCTGGAAATCGACTACCCGGCCCTGAACCACATCGACGCCTACCTGCTGCACGCCGGGCAAGCCACGCTGCACCACCGCCTGGGCAATGCGCTGCCCTTTGCCGAGCGCCCGCTGCCCAGCCGCAGCCACGCCGTGGCCTACACGCTGCCGCCCGGCGACAGCGTTCTGCTGCTGCGCGTGGAGACCTTCAGTTCGATGGTGCTGCCGATGACGCTGCGCACGCCCGAAGATTTCACCGCCCACGAATCACAGGCCCAGATCCTGCAAGGCCTGATCGCCGGCCTGGCGCTGTGCATGCTGATCTATAGCCTGGCGCACTGGTTCACCCTGCGCGACCGAACCTTCATCGACTACGCGCTGATGCTCAGCGGCAACCTGGTTTTCACGCTGACCTACTTCGGCATCGGCAGCCAGTACCTGTGGCCGCAATGGCCGGCGCTGTCGATGCGCTTGTCGCCGCTGGCCGTGCTGGTGGCGGTGGCAGGCGGCACCAGCTTCATGCGCGCCGTGTTGAACGTGCGTGAAGTCAGCCGTGTGCTGGACATGCTGATTCGCGGCGTGGGTCTGGTGGCGGTGACCGCGCTGGCGCTCGGCGTGGCCGACTTGCTGGGCTACCGCCTGCTGCAGACCGTGGCCACGGTGCTGGGCCTGCTCACCACCGCAGCGGTACTGCCCGCCGCCTGCGTGCAAGCCTGGCGCGGGCGCCGCGTGGCCCTGTACATGTTGGCGGGCTGGTCTTGCTACGTTTGCGGCGCGATGACCACCGCCGGGCTGCTGCGCGGCCTGGTCGCGCCAACTTTCTGGGCCCAATACCTCTACCCGCTGTCCACGCTGGCCGAGATGTCGGCGTGGATGGCGGTGCTGAGCTTGCGCGTGCAAAGCATCCATCGCAACGCCGACCGCGACCGCATCGAAAGCGAAGCCTTGCGCGCCATGGCGCACACCGACGCGCTGACGGGTTTGCTCAACCGCCGGGGCTTGCAGGAACAACTGGCGCTGGCCCTGCAGACCGCCAGCACGCAGCAGCCGGTGGCGGTCTACGTGATCGACCTGGACGGCTTCAAACCGATCAACGACCGCCATGGCCACGACGTGGGCGATGCGATGCTGGTTGCCGTGGGCCGGCGTCTGCAAAGCCAGTTGCGCCACAGCGACCTGGTGGCCCGGTTGGGCGGTGACGAATTCGTCGTGCTGGCGCGCGGCCTGGGCCACGACGACGCCGCGCGCGCCCTGGGCGAAGAACTGGTGGCTTCTTTCCGGGCGCCATTCGATGCGTTGGGCTACCGCTGCACCGTCGGCCTGACCGTCGGCTACGCCCTCGCGCCGCTGGACGGCGTGACATCCGAAAGCCTGCTCAAGCTCGCCGACCAAGCCATGTACGCCGGCAAGCAGGCCGGTGGCGGCCGCGTTCTGCGCGCCGGGGGGCAGGCCAGCGTCGTCGCGTCTGCGAGGGCTGTCACGGCATGACCACTACTGCATGAAGCCTATCGACTGACGCCGTGCGTTGCCGCCCGGCAGGTCGGTCATCTCGATCTGCCCGCGCCCGGCAAGGCGAGCGTTGCCGAAGGCCGTCATCCAGGCCCGACGCATTTCGCGCGGAGCCATGCCGGACAGGCGCTCCAACACGCCTTCAGAAGGCGCTTCATCGAAGCGCTGGCCCCAGTCGTGGCCGGCGCGCAGTTGCGCGTACAGGCGCAACGCAATGGCGCGTGCCGCCGCCGCGTCAGGCGCATGCACCTCGAACACATTCATGCGGTTCAGGATGGGCTCGGGGATGCTGCGTTCGTCGTTGGCCGTGGCCACCCAGATGACCTGGCTGGCGTCGATGGCGACTTCAGCGAACTCGTCGGTGAAGGCCTCGGCGGTGTCGTGTTCCAGCAAGCTGTACAGCGCGCCCAGCGGGTCGTAGGCCTGCTCGGCGCGGGCCTTGTCGATCTCGTCCACCACCATCACCGGGTTGGCATAGGCGCCGTCCACCAGGGTCTCGAAAACCTTGCCCGGCCGCGCGCCTTTCCACTGGCTGCTGGCGCCGCTGAGCACCCAGCCGGCGGTCAGGCTGCTCATGCTGATGAAGCCCAGGCCGGTGCCCAGCAGCTGCGCGATTTCGCGCGCGAAATGGGTCTTGCCGATGCCCGGCGGCCCGAGCAGCAGCATGGGCGTGATCTCCAACGCGTCGCGGCTGTCGGTGCACAGTGCCAGTTGCCGGCGCACGTCGTCCAGCACCTCGCTGAAGTTGGGCATCTCGCCGTAGAGGTGGTCCATCGCCGGCAGGCCGGCAGGCTTGACCTGGAAGCGCTCGGGGCCCTTTTCCAGCATGCGCTCGTAGGTGGCGCGCAGCGACTCGTGATCGCGGCTGGGCAGCTTGTCCAGCCGCTGGCTGACGTCGCCCACGCGGTACAGGCTGCGCATGCGGGCTACCGGCAGACCGCCTGCGGCGGGCCTGCCGTTCGTTACGTTCGGCAAGCCACCGGGGGTGGGCGTGCCGTTGAAGGGGACCAGGCCGGTTTCAGCGCTCATCGGTGCAGGCTCCTTCAAGGGGTTGATCCATTGAAGCAAAGACTGCCTCAGGCACCCCGCGAAACAAAGGGGCAGGAGCACTGCAATTCGGGGATGTTGCATGGCGAAAAATGCGACCCAGACTCGGCTAGAGCTCGACGTTGCGAGCGCTTCGTCGGCCGTGGCAGCCATCCATCGCAGTCCAGCCGCAGGCCATCGCAAGCCCCGTGCGGCGCGGCTTGCGGCTGCCTAAAGTTCAGCCATCGATTCACCACCCGCAACCCTACCCAGCCCCAAGGAACACGCCATGAACACCAGCCGCACCCACAGCTTTGCCGCCCTCAGCGCCGCCGCCTTCCTGACCCTGGCCATGTTGCTCAGCATCAATACGCTGGCTGCGGTGGACAGTGTGGCGCCGCAGATGGCCCAACAAGCCACCACCGCCGCAGCCTGAACACCAACGCCTGAACACCCAGCGCCGCCCCGGTGGCAGCGCGCGTCACCTGTCCTCCTGTGAGTCTCGTGTGCGAGACCTTCGCCCCGGCCCTGCCGGGGCTTTTTTCTGGGCGATCGGCCGATCAGCCGATCGTGGGATCAGCCCATCAAGTGCTGAGCCAGAAATGCCAGGCTGCGGCCATGCGCCAAGGCTGAGCTGGGCGCGTGGTAACTGCCGCGTGCCCAGCAATTGAAGCCGTGGTGGGCACCTGGGTAGACATGCACCTCAGCCCATTTGCCAGCCATCGCGGTGCGCACGCGCTCCACCGCGTCGAGCGGGATGTTGTCGTCCTGCTCGGCATAGTGAAACTGCACCGGGCAGGTGATGGCGGCGGCGCGGTCCAATTGGCCCTGGATGCCGCCGCCGTAATAGGCCACCGCCGCATCCACACCCGCCGTGGCCGCCGACAGATAGGCCAGCCGTCCGCCCATGCAATAGCCGATGCTGCCAACCTTGGCGCCGGCCACCTCAGCCCGGGCGCGCAAGGCCGCCACGCAGGCGGCGATATCGGCCAGCGCGTCGGGGCCGGTATAGCCCTTCATCAGCGTCACCGCTTGTTCGCGGTCGCTGCCTTCGTAGCCCAGCTGCACACCCGGCGCCTGGCGCCAGAAGGTGTCGGGCGCCAGCACCACGAACCCATCCAGCGCGTACTGCTCAGCCACCGCGCGGATGTGGGCGTTGACGCCGAAGATTTCCTGCCACAACAGCAAGCCAGGGCCTTTGCCCGCAGGCGGCAGGACCAGGTAGCCCGCGAAGCCGGGCGCGATGTCGATGCTGTGGGTCTGGATGGGTGAATTCACAGTGAACCTCGGTGGTTGATCAGGTGGTCAAAGCAGTCAAAACGGTCAATACGTGCGGCCCTTGCGGTACTGCGCATGTTGGCGCCGTTGCAAGGTGGTGGACTTTTCCATGGCCGCGAATGACGCGCCGGCGTGGGCGTGCGAGATGGCCAGGCCCAGCGCGTCGGCGGCGTCCTTGCCGGGCAGCGAAGGCAGATTCAACAGGCGCTTGACCATCTCTTGCACCTGCTCTTTGTTGGCCAGGCCGTGGCCGACGACAGCCTTCTTCATCTGCAGCGCGGTGTACTCGGCCACCGGCAGATTGCCCATCACCAGCGCCGCCAGCGCGGCACCTCGCGCCTGGCCCAGCAGCAAGGTGCTTTGCGGGTTGACGTTGACAAAGACGATCTCCACGCAAGCGCAGTCGGGCGTGTAGCGATCCACCACTTCACGCACGCCTTCGAAGATGATCTTCAATCGGCCCGGCAAGTCGCCACGCGGGGCTTCCAGCGTGCTGATGGTGCCGCTGGCCACATAGCCCAGCCGCGAGCCCTGCACGTCGACCACGCCGAAGCCGGTGCGTTGCAGGCCGGGGTCGATGCCGAGGATCAGCATCTCAGGTTCGCACGGCCACCCGAAGAACCCCATGAGCCCTCCGGGGGCCGCGAACGCAGTGAACTGGGGGCCAACATTTCTTAGACGAGGTACCAGCGCACGAAATGGAAGAAGACCGGCGCGGCAAAACACAGCGGCGCCACGCGGTCCAGCAAACCCACCGCGCCCGTGACGGAACTGCGGTTGCCCCAGAAACGCACGCCGGCGTCTTTCTTCAGCGCGCGCATCACCAGTTCACCCAGCGTGCCGCAACCGCCCGCCACGGCGGCCATCACGGCGGCGCGCCAGGGGTTGACGGGGGTGATCCAGAACAGCGCTGCGCCGACGGCAGCGGCGAACAGCAGGCCGATGAGCCAGACGCGCCACGAGAAGCTGCGGTCGATCTGCCGCGCCATCGGGCGGCGGCGCAACCAGCGGCTGGCCAGTTCTTGGGCGATTTGCGCGGCAGCGGTGGCCATCACCAAAAAGAAGAGCAGGAATGCGCCCCGGTCGGCATAGCCGGGCAGTTGCAGCAACAGCAGCGCCGGTGCGTGCGACAAGCCGTAGACGCAGACCATGATGCCCCACTGGATCTTGGCGTTGCGCTCCAGGAAACGCTCGGGATCGCCGGCCAGCGCGCTGGCCACCGGAATGGCCAGGAAAACGTAGACCGGCACGAACACGGTGAACAGGTCGAAGGCCCGCGTGCCGACCAGCAGGTACTGCATCGGCAACGCGGCAAAGAAGGCCAGCAGCAGGCTGCGGTGGTCGCCCGGGCGCGTCTTCACCAGGGTGATGAATTCGCGCAAGGCAAAGAAACTGAAGAGGCCAAAAGCCAATGTCGCGCCCACGGGCCCCGAGATCCAGGCCAGCCAGAACACCACGCTGCCGACCCACATGGCGCGCAGGTCGCGCATCAAGCGCTGCTGGCGGTCTTGCTGGGCTTCGTCCAAGGTCTGATCGCTGGCACGCAGGGTGCGCACCAACACGGTCAGCGACAGCAGCACCAGCACGCCGAACAGCACGACGAACAGCAGCGCCACCTGGCCGTCCACGCTGAGGCTGCGCAGACTGTTCATACCCGCCCCGGACGCGCCGCCAGCACGGCCGCGCGCGCGCGCTCCAGGAATTCGCGCTTGTCTTCACCGGGCTGCAAGTTCAGCGGCGTGCCGAAGGTGACGGTGCACAGGATGGGCACGGGCACGACTTCGCCTTTGGGCATCACGCGCTGCACGTTGTCGATCCAGGTCGGGATGAGCTGCACGCCAGGGAACATCTCGGCCAGGTGGAAGAGGCCGCTCTTGAAGGCCTGCGGCTCGCCCCGGTTGCTGCGCGTGCCCTCGGGGAAGATGACCAGCGAGTCGCCGCCTTCCAGCGCCTGGATCAAGGGCTGCAGCGGGTCTTGGTCGTCGGTGCGCGTGCGGGCCACGTAAACCGCATTGAACACCGCCGAGGTCAGCCAGGTTCTGAAGGGCGTGGCCGTCCAGTAGTCACGCGCCGCGATGGGCCGCGTGCGCACGCGCAGTTCGCGCGGGAGCGCCGCCCAGATCAGCACCCAGTCGAAATGGCTCTGGTGGTTGGCGAAATAGATGCGCTGTTCGGCCTTCGGCGGGCAGCCCTTCCAATGGCCTTGCGCGCCCGTGATCAGGCGGGCCAGAAAGGCCAGCAACAGCCCCATGAGATCGGCGCGCGTCATGGGCGGGATGCTAAGCGCCGGGCCCGTTGTGACCCTTGCAGGGTGTCAATGCCGGAAGTGTCGGATGCCGGTGAAGACCATCGCGATGCCGCGCTCGTCGGCGGCCGCGATGACCTCGTCGTCGCGCAGGCTGCCACCCGGCTGGATCACGCAGGCGGCGCCGGCGTCAATGACCACATCCAGACCGTCGCGGAAGGGGAAGAAGGCGTCGCTGGCGACGGCGCTGCCGGCCAGCGTCAAGCCGGCGTTCTGCGCCTTGATGGCGGCCATGCGCGCACTGTCCACACGGCTCATCTGGCCGGCACCCACGCCCAGCGTCATGCCGCCGGCACTGAAGACGATGGCGTTGCTCTTGACGAACTTGGCCACCTTCCAGGCGAACAGCAAGTCGGCCATCTGCGCGGCGGTGGGCTGCAACTTCGTCACCACGCGCAACTCGGCGGGCGTCACGTTCTTGGCATCCTGACTTTGCAGCAGCAGGCCGCCGCCGACGCGCTTGATGTCCAGCGCGTTCATCGTTTGCGACAGCGGCACTTCCAGCAGGCGCAGGTTCTGTTTGCTGGACAGCAGCGTGCGGGCCTGCGCCGTGATGGCCGGCGCGATGGCCACTTCGACAAATTGCTTGGCCTCGTTGATGGCCGCCACCACGTCGGCGTCCAGCGGGCAGTTCAACGCCAGGATGCCGCCGTAAGCGCTGGTCGGGTCGGTCTTCAGTGCCTTCAGGTAAGCCTCGACCGCCGTGGCCCCCACGGCCACGCCGCACGGGTTGGCGTGCTTGACGATGACGCAGGCGGCCTGGCCGGCGGGCAGGCTCTTGACGCATTCCCAGGCCGCGTCGGCGTCGGCGATGTTGTTGTAGCTCAGCGCCTTGCCCTGCAGTTGCGTCCAGCCGGCCAGCAGGCCGGGCGCCACCACGGCTTCGCGGTAGAAAGCGGCGCTCTGGTGCGGGTTCTCGCCGTAGCGCATGTCTTGCGTTTTGCTGACCTGCAGCGTGTAGATGGCCGGGTAGGCATCCCGCGCGGGCACGGCGCTGACCTGCTCTTCGGCGCCGGGCTGCAGGGCACTGAGGTAGTTGCTGATCATGCCGTCGTAGGCCGCCGTGTGGGCGTAGACCTTCTTGGCCAGCATGAACTTGGTGTCGCGCTGCACCTGCCCGGCCTTCAGTTCGGCCAGCACGCGGGGGTAGTCGGTGGGGTCGATGACCACGGCCACATCGCCCCAGTTCTTGGCCGCCGCGCGCAGCATGGCCGGGCCGCCGATGTCGATGTTCTCGATGGCGTCTTCCAGTGTGCAGTCGGGCCGGGCCGTGGCCTGCGCGAAGGGGTAGAGGTTGACGATCAGCATGTCGATCGTTTCGATGCCGTGGGCGGCCAGCGCGGCCATGTGCTCGGGCAAGTCGCGCCGCGCCAGCAGGCCGCCGTGGATGCGCGGGTGCAGCGTCTTCACGCGGCCGTCCAGCATTTCAGGAAAGCCGGTGATTTCGGCCACTTCGGTGACCGCCAGGCCGGCATCAGCCAGCAGCCGCGCGGTGCCGCCCGTGGAAAGCAGCCGCACGCCTGCATCGGCCAGCGCGCGTGCGAAGTCGACGATGCCGGTCTTGTCGGAAACAGAGAGTAGCGCTGTGCAGGTGGTGGCCATCATGGAATCAGTTTGTGGACCTGCAGCTTGCGCCTCAGGGTGTTGCGGTTGATGCCCAGCCAGTCGGCGGCCTTGCTCTGGTTGCCTTCGGCGTGGCGCATCACCACGTCCAGCAGCGGCTTCTCGGCAGCGCCGAGAAAGAGTTCATGCAGCGCGTCGGGCGCGGCCCCGCGCAGGTCTTTGAAGTACTGCTCCACGCTGTGGCGTATGCAGTCGTCAATGTCTTTTTTGCTCATGCCGCGATCGCATCTTGTTCAGGTTGCTGCGCGTCGTTCGCGGCGCGGTGCAGCGGTGCCTGCGGCAACAACGTGTGGCGGTCGGCCAGTTTATCGAAGTAGTCGGTGACGGCCTGCACCTGGCTGCGGCAGTCGTCCAGGGTGTTCATGTGGTCACGGAAGTCTTGCCCGCCCGGCAGCGCCTTCACCGCCCAGCCGATGTGCTTGCGTGCGCTGCGCACGCCGGTGCGTTCGCCATAGAGCGCGTAGTGGGCATGCAGGTGCTCGGTAAGCCACGCCTGCACCTGGCGTGTGGTTGGCGCGGCCAGGTGGCTGCCGGTGACCAGGAAGTGCGCGATCTCGCGAAAGATCCACGGCCGGCCTTGCGCGGCGCGGCCAATCATCAGCGCGTCGGCGCCGGTGGCGCGCAGCACCGCGCGTGCTTGTTCGGGCGTGGCGATGTCGCCATTGGCGACCACCGGTATCTGCAGCGCGGCCTTCACCGCCGCGACGGTGTCGTATTCAGCCTGGCCGCCGTAGCCCTGTTCGCGCGTGCGACCGTGCACGGCCACCATGGCCACGCCACTGTCCTGCGCGGCGCGCGCCAGGCTCAGCGCGTTGCGCTCGGTGGCGCACCAACCGCTGCGCATCTTCAGCGTGACGGGCACACCACGCGGCGCACAAGCCGCGACCACGGCCTGCACGATCGCGATGGCCAGCACCTCGTCCTGCATCAGCGCCGAGCCGGCCCATTTGTTGCACACCTTCTTGGCCGGGCAACCCATGTTGATGTCGATGATCTGCGCGCCGCGGTCGATGTTGTGGCGCGCCGCATCGGCCATCTCCTGCGGGTCGACGCCGGCAATCTGCACCGCGATAGGCGCCGGCTCGCCGGTGTGGTCGGCTCGCCGGGATGTCTTCAGCGAGTCCCACAAATCGCGCCGGCTGGTCACCATCTCACTGACCGCGTAGCCGGCACCCAGGCTCTTGCACAGCATGCGAAACGGCCGGTCGGTGACACCCGCCATCGGGGCGACAAACAGCGCATTCGGCAATTCGATGGAACCTATGCGCATGGCGGGTAGCGGCGGAGACAAGGTGCTGAAAAATGAGGCGCGAGTATAGCGGCGCGCCCTGGGCGACAGCACACAGACGGCGCCCGTGGCCGCTACCCATAATCGGCCGACACGATGGAAGCCTGGCTGCAATCTCTGCTGACCCTGTTCGCACTGCCGCAATACGGCCTGGTGACGGTCTTCGTGGTCTGTCTGGTGTCGGCCACGTTGGTGCCGGTGGGCTCGGAATTCGCGGTCATCGGCCTGGTCAAGCTCAACCCCGAACTGTTCTGGCCGGCCATCGTGGTGGCCACGCTGGGCAACACCATCGGCGGCGCGATCAGCTGGTGGACGGGCTACGGCGCTGAGGTCTTGTTCGAGCGCATGAAGCACCAGAAGGTCGAAGCGCGCGCACTGAAGTGGCTGGAAGGCTTCGGCGCCAAGGCCTGCCTGTTGGCTTGGCTGCCGGTGGTGGGCGACCCGCTGTGCGCGGTGGCCGGCTGGTTGCGTCTGCCCTTTTGGCCCTGCGTGGGCTACATGGCCATCGGCAAGTTCGGCCGCTATCTGACGATGACCGGAGGCCTGATCTGGGCGTTCCCCGGACAGTTCACGCCTTGATTTGAAGCCACGCCAGAATCGTCAACACGGGCCCTGATCTTGTGGTCCGCAGGAGAATTGGATGACCACAGCCACACCCACTTACGACGAACTCGGCGCCACCTGGACGCGGCTGCACCGCCTGGGCCACTTGCAGTCGCTGGCCGGCTGGGACCAGGCCGCCAACATGCCGCCCAAAGGCAACGAAGCGCGCGCGGCGGCAATGGGCGAAATGGCCGGCTTGCTGCACCGCATGCGCACCGACGCCGCTTTGGCCGGCCAGCTGCAGCGCGCCGAACAGGAAGACCTCAGCGACATGCAACGCGCCAACCTGCGCGAAATGCACCGCCAGTGGCGGGCCAGCAATGCCCTGCCCGAAAGCCTGGTGCAGCGCCAGCAGATGGCCACTTCGCGCTGCGAACACGCCTGGCGCACCCAGCGCCCGGCCAACGACTGGGCCGGCTTCCTGGTGAACTTCAAGCCGGTGCTGGCGGCGGCCCGCGAAGAGGCCGCATTGCTGTCCGCGCAGACCGGCCTGCGCAAGTACGACGCGATGATCGACCGCTACGAGCCGGGCATGCAGTGCGAGCAGGTCGACCGCGTTTTTGGCGAGGTGCGGCAGTGGCTGCCGGGCCTGATCCAGCAGGTGACCGAGCGGCAGGCCAAAGAGCCGCTGATCACGCCCGTCGGCCCTTTTTCGATCGACAAGCAACGGGCCCTATGCGAGAAAGTGATCGGCCTGCTGGGCTTCGATTTCCAGGCCGGCCGGCTCGACGTCAGCACCCACCCTTTCTGCGGCGGCGTGCCGGAAGACGTGCGCATGACGACGCGTTTTCGCGAAGACGATTTCATGGGCAGCCTGATGGGCACGGTGCACGAAACCGGCCACGGCCGCTACGAACAGAACCTGCCGCGCGACTGGCTGGGACAGCCGGTGGCCGACGCCCGCAGCATGGCGCTGCACGAAAGCCAGAGCCTGAGCTTCGAAATGCAACTGGGCAGCCACCCCGGCTTCGTGTCGCGGCTGGCGCCGATGATCACCGAGGCCTTCGGCAGCCAGCCCGCCTTCAACCCGCAAAACCTGCACCGCCTGATGACGCGCGTGAAACCTGGCTTCATCCGTGTCGATGCCGACGAGGTGACCTATCCGGCGCACATCATCCTGCGCTACGAGATCGAGCGGCCGCTGATCGAAGGCGAGATCGAACCCGAAGACGTGCCGGCGCTGTGGGACGCCAAGATGATGGAGTTGCTGGGCGTGGACACGCGCGGCAACTTCAAGGACGGGCCGATGCAGGACGTGCACTGGCCCGAAGCGCTGTTCGGCTACTTCCCCTGCTACTCGCTGGGTGCGATGTACGCCGCGCAGTGGTTCGCCGCGATGCGCCGCGCCATGCCGGACCTGGACGCGCGCATCGGTGCCGGCGATCTGGCGCCGGTTTTCAACTGGCTGCGCGACAACATCTGGACGCAAGCCAGCCGCTGGACCACCGACGAGTTGGCCCTGCGCGCAAGCGGCGAAGTGCTGAACCCGGCGCATTTCAAGGCGCACCTGGAAGCCCGCTACCTCGGCTGATCGACCGCGCCGGCGGAAAGAAAAAAGGGCGCCGAAGCGCCCTTTTTGTCGATCACCCCGCGGCGATGCCGTGCGCTGCCGTTGTCGGTCAGACCGCAGCCACGGTCTTGCGCGCGCGCTTGGCAGGGGCCTTGACCACCGGCGCTGCGACCGCAGCGGCTTCGGCCTTCGCCGGCTTGGCGGCCTTGGCAACCTTGGCAACCTTGGCGGTCTTCGCCGGCTTGACAGCCTTGACCGCCGGCTTGACGGCGGTCTTCACAGGTGCCTTGGCCGTGGGCGTCTTGCCAGCCTTGGTCACGGCGGCGGCCAGTGCGTCCATGCGGGCCGTCAGGACGGCCACGTCTTTGGCGGTGGGCACGCCCAGCTTGCCCAGAGCCTTGGCGGTGCGCTGCTCGAAGATGGCTTCCAGCTTGTCCCAGTTCTGGCCGGCCTTGGCGCTGACGGTGTCGGCCATGGCGCTCATCTTGCCGGCCACATCGCCCAGCTTCTCTTCGGCGATGCCCTGCGTCTTCTTCTGCAGCGTCATGCCTTCCTTGACCAGGGCTTCGAACACTTTCGTCCCTTCTTCCTGGGCCTTGCTGAAAGCGCCCATGCCGGCCAGCCAGATGTGCTGCGCCGATTCCTTCACCGAAGCGGCCAAATGGCTGGCTTGGGTGCCAGCGGCGTTGTGCTTGTCAGTGGCCTTGTCGGCGGTCTTGCTGATCTTCTTGACCATGGTGGGTCTCCTGTCGTTTGTTTGAAAGTTGGGGTGCTTGCGGTGCAGCGCACCGGCCCGTTTCAAGGCGCGCGCCGTGATCGGAAATATAGGGTTCCCCCCTGGAGGGCACAGCCTAAATCTCTAGTGAGACGGCTCTATGCTCCAGCGCAGACAGGCGCCGACAAGCGCTCACAGCCGCCAACCACCGAGGAGCAAACCATGCAGTATTTCGTCACCGGCGCGACCGGATTCATCGGCAAACGCCTGGTCAAGACGCTGCTGGCGCGCAAGGGCGCGGTGGTGCACTTTCTGGTGCGGCCGGGCAGCGAAGGCAA
>JBBQAI010000160.1:0-8258 GCA_038316205.1 Burkholderiales bacterium | reverse complement strand
TTTGTGGTGCGCAGCCAGGCGCTGTCATGTATGCGCGAGTTCATGGTCAGCCACGGCTTTCTGGAAGTGGAAACGCCCATGCTGCACCCCATTCCGGGCGGCGCCAACGCCAAGCCCTTTGTCACCCACCACAACGCGCTGGACCAGGAAATGTTCCTGCGCATCGCGCCCGAGCTCTACCTGAAGCGCCTGCTGGTGGGCGGCTTCGAGCGCGTCTTCGAGATCAACCGCAACTTCCGCAACGAAGGCATCAGCGTCCGGCACAACCCGGAATTCACGATGATGGAGTTCTACGCGGCCTACTGGACGCACCACGACCTGATGGACTTCACCGAAGCCGTGTTGCGCCACGCGGCACGCGCGGCCACTGGCTCGGCGGCCATCAGCTACGCGGGCAAGCCGGTGGCGCTGGACCAACCGTTCGCGCGTTTGAGCGTGCGGGAATCGCTGGTCGTGCATGCCGGGCTGACCCACGAACAGGCCGACGACGCGGCGCTGATCCGCGAGCGGCTGAAGGCCCACGGCGAAGAAGCCCCGGCGCACTGGAAGCTGCCCGAACTGCAATTCGGCCTGTTCGAAGCGGTGGTGGAAGCGCAGTTGTGGCAGCCGACTTTCATCGTCGATTACCCGGTGGAAGTCAGCCCGTTGGCCCGCGCCAGCGACAGCAACCCGGCCATCACCGAACGCTTCGAACTCTTCATCACCGGCCGCGAATACGCGAATGGTTTTTCGGAGTTGAACGACGCCGAAGACCAAGCCGCGCGCTTTCACGCGCAGGTGGCCAACAAGGACGCCGGCGACGAGGAAGCGATGTTCTACGACGCCGATTTCATCCGCGCGCTGGAAGTCGGCATGCCGCCGGCTGGCGGCTGCGGCATCGGCATCGACAGGCTGATGATGCTGATCACCGACAGCCCCAGCATCCGCGACATCATCTTGTTCCCGGCGCTGCGCCGCGAAGCCTGAAAGGACAGCCACGATGAACGCACCGCGCCTGGATGATCTGACCCAGATCGAAGCGGCGGTGTGGCGCGAACTGGAAACCGCCGTCACCGGCCGAGGCCACCCCTGGCGCGTGGGCGTGCTGGCCACGCGCGATGGCGACGGGGTGGACGCCCGCAATGTGGTGCTGCGCGAGATCGACAGCGCCACGCGAACGCTGCGGTTCTTCACCGACGCACGCAGCCCCAAGGCGCAGCAGATCGAGCAATACCCTGCCGGCAGCCTGGTGCTGTGGTCGGCGGCGCTGGGCTGGCAGCTGCGCTTGCGCGTGGCGTTGACCATGGAAAACAGCGGGCTGGCCGTGCTGTCGCGCTGGGCGCGGATGAAGCTGACACCGGCGGCACAGGACTACCTGTCGCCGCTGCCTCCTGGCAGTTCCTTGGGCAGCTCGCTCGGCAGCACGCCAGCCGCACCACCGGCCCTTGCGCAACCCGCAAGAGAAAGCCGCGACCACTTTGCAGTGGTCGCGGCCGAGGTGATGGCAGTTGACTGGTTGGAACTCGACGCCCGGGGTCACCGGCGCGCCGTGTTCGACGGCGGCCCAGCGCGCTGGGTCACGCCGTAGTCGGCAGGCCTTACTTGGCAGCGGGGGCAGCGGCGCCGGCCATCACGCGTGCGGTGGCTGTGGCCTTGGCGCGTTGCAGGATGGCGTACTGCGGATCGGCACCTTCGCGGTAGGTGGCCTCGTAGCCAGAGTCACGCGCGGCGATGGCTTCGGCGCGAACTTCGGCGCGGGTGCGTACCGAGGCCGTGCTGACCAGGGACGGGCCGTAACCCGACTTGTCCTGCACGTCGTACAAGGCGGCGTTGCGGTCGCCGATGGCTGCAGCGCGAACGTCGGCCCGGCTGACGGTGGACACGGTGTTCACCACCATCGGCCGGTAGCCGGCCTGGTCAGCGGGGTCGTTCGCGCTCTGGGCGTGGGCCGCGAAGGCCGCAGCCAGCGACAGCAGAACGATGGCGGGGTAAGCAACGAAAGTGAGCTTGGTGTTCATGAGGTTTTCCTTCAACGCATCCGACGGTGTGGGGCCGTTTAGTCGGTGGATGCTTGACCGGCTTCGTCCATGAACTGAACTTTAGGGATTACCCGTAGCCGGAACAAGCAGCGCTGAAGGAACTCAGCATTCACGAAACGCGAATGGCGGCAGCACCTTAACCACCGCTGAACACCCGCTCAGGCGTTCTTGAAAGCCGGCTTGCGCTTGTTGACGAAGGCGTCCATGCCTTCTTGCTGATCGGCCGTGCCGAACAGCGCGTGGAACATGCGGCGCTCGTAGCCAACGCCGTCGGCCAGGCCGGACTCAAAAGCCCGGTTGACGCATTCCTTGGCCGCCATCACGCTGGGGCCGCCCAGGGCGCAGATCAATTCGGCGGCCGCTATCGCCTCGGCCATCAGCTTGTCGGCCGGCACCAGGCGCGACACCAGACCGGCGCGTTCGGCCTCGGTCGCGTCCATCATGCGGCCGGTCAGTACCAAGTCCATCGCCTTGCCCTTGCCCACCGCGCGCGGCAGGCGCTGCGTGCCACCGGCGCCGGGGATGATGCCCAGCTTGATCTCGGGCTGGCCGAACTTGGCCGTGTCGGCGGCGATGATGAAGTCGCACATCATGGCCAGCTCGCAGCCGCCGCCCAGCGCGAAGCCGGCCACCGCCGCGATGACCGGTTTGCGCACCTGTCGGATGGTTTCCCAGTTGCGGGTGATGAAGTCGCCGGTGTAGGCCTCGATGAAGGTTTTCTTCGCCATCGCGGCTATGTCGGCGCCGGCCGCGAAGGCTTTTTCGCTGCCGGTGATGACGATGCAGCCCACGCTGTCGTCGCGGTCCCAGGCCAGCAGCGCGGCGCCCAGTTGGTCCATCAGCGCGTCGTTCAGCGCGTTCAACTGCTTGGGCCGGTTCAACGTGATCAGGCCGACGCGGCGCTCGGTGCTGCCGACCAATTCGGTGAGGATCAGGGCTTCGGTCATGGTGGATGTCTCCTTCAGTGTTCGGCGGAAAGTTGCGACAGGAATGTACGGCTCAGCCCGCACCTTCAGCGGGTGCGCCGACCGGCTATTTCCCCGGTGCGGCCTGCTCGGGCAGGCGTTCGATGTTGAGGTCGATGTAGGTCTCGGCGTCCTGCCGGATCAGGATGCGCACCGGCAGGTATTGCAGGCTGGGTGCGACCCAGATTTCAGCCGTCAGGTCGATGCCCGGCCGGGGCTCGCGGCGCGGCTTGACGTGCACCGTGGCCACCGGTCCGGCCGGTGTGAACAGCGTCTCGGTGCCCAGCACGTCGTAGATCCACGGTTCGACCTGGCGCGGCAGGGCCAGCGGCAGTGTGATGCTGCGCCCCGCTTGCAGCAAGTCGGGCTGGGTCGTGAACAGCCACGTCAGTTGCACGAACTGGCTGGCGCTGTCCTGCAGGCCGGCCGGACGCGGGCGCAGGCTGCCGTCGGCCAGGCGAACCTGGTCGGCGTCCATCTGGATGTTCAAGCGTCGCGGCGCCATCAGCACGACCTTGGTCTCTTCGTCGTAACGGCGGGGCTGCAGGCCTTGCGCAGTGACCTCGCCGTCGCTGCTGATGCGGCGGCTCATCAGCGGGGCGAAGGAAGGGCCTATGCCCAGGTCCATGATGACTTGGTAGCGCGTGCCCGAACGCAGCCATTCGACGCGCGCTTGGCCCTCCACCGGGCCGCGGTAGTGGCCGGTGAGGCGGTAACTCAGGCGGGTGGAAGGCGGCCATTCGAAAGCGGCTGGTGCGGCCGATGCAGCGCTGGCCGGTGCGTCGGCAGACAGCACCGCAGCCACGGCTGAGGCTGCGCTGGCAGCGGGTACAAGGGGAACCGGCCTGTCCGGTGCTGGCACCTCGGCAAGGGCCGTTGCCGCTGACGCAATGGGCTCAGGCGCAGATGCCGCTGACGCGGCCTGCACAGGCGACCTCGCGCGCGGCGCAGCGGGTGCCCGGGGGGCCGCTGGCGGTGGCGCTTGCGGCTGCAACTGCCGCACGAAGGCCACTTCGATGCGCAACGGACGGTTGTGGTCGGCAACACCGTCGCCGATACGGTCCGGCAGCGCCTGATCCGCTAGCCAGAGGTGGGCCACCAGCACGGCGGCGGTCAGGGCCGCCAGCAGCCCGGCGCGCCGCTTCAACACGGCAGAGACGATCAGCTACCGGCCGCGCCGATGAAGCAGGAGAGGCTGGCCACCGCGCTGAGGCGGAAGCGCAGCGTCAGCCAGTGCGCCACGCCTTCCTCGGCGTACAGGCGGCGGTCCACGGCGTAGCAGCCGACCAGCATCGCGCCCAGGATGACCAAGCCGGCGCTGGGCGGCATCATCACGGCCAGCCAGGCCACGATGGACGGCAGCACACCCCAGACCAGCAGGCGCGTGGGCGGCTGCTCATGGCGGAAGGCCAGGCCCCAGTGGATGCCACCCAGGAAGCTGACGATGACCGCGCCGTAGGCCGACAAGGCCAGCGCGACGTAGGGGTGCGCGTCTTCACGCACCAGCCAGACCAGCAGCGCACCCAAGGCAAACGGGACCAGGCCGGCATAGCCCAGACGCAGCGCGGTGGGCGTCAAGCCCGCCGGTGCCGAAGCGCTGCCCGCAGCCAGGGTCGTGTTCACTGCTTCTTCACGCCGGCGGCGGCAGCAACCAGCAGTTTTTCAACCATCGCTGCAGGGATGGCGCCCGGCTTGCGGGTGCCATCAGCGAAGAAGACCGCCGGCGTGCCGTTGATCTTGTACTTCTGCGCGAAGGCCACGTTGCGGTCGATGGCGGCGGTGTCGCACTTGGCGTCGGCCTTGCCCGGCACCACGCCGTCCAGCATCCACGCACGCCAGGTGGCGGACGCATCTTTGGCACACCAGATGTCGCGCGTCTTGACGACCGAATCGGGACCCAGGATGGGGATCAGAAAGGCATAGACCGTGACGTCCTTGATGGCCACCAAGTCGCGTTCGAAGCGCTTGCAGTAGCTGCAGTTCGGATCGACAAAAACCGCCATCTTGCGCGCACCCGTGCCTTGCTTGATGAGCACGGCGTCCTTGAAGGGCAACTGGTCGAAGGGCACCGCTGTCAGCTTCTCGATGCGGGCTTCGGTCAGGTCGGTCTTGGTCTTGGTTTCGACCATCGAACCGGTCAGGATGTGCTCGCCCTTCTCGTCGCTGTAGAGGATTTCGGTGCCGCCGTAGCGGACCTCGTACAGGCCGGGCACGGGCGACTTGCTGACCTCGTCGATCTTGGGCAGGTTGGGCAGGCGTTCGGTCAATGCCTTGCGGATCACAGCCTCCTGGGCGCACAGGCTGCCCGTGGCGATGAGGGCGGCGGTGGTCAGAGCGGTGCGAAAGGAGAGGCGCAGGGCGGTCTTCATGGCGGCTTTCAAAAACAGGTCTAACGACCCAGGGCGCCCTGCGTCAGCAGGCGCTTGAGTGGGGACAGGCGGTTGACCAGCATCAGGCCGCGGTTGCGAATTTCACGGGCCAGCGGTGCGGGGCTGGCAAACAGGTGCAGAAGCGCATCGGTCACCTGGGCCATCGCGCGCACCGGGCCGTGGCGTTCACGGGCGTAGCGGGCCAGCAATTTCGGGTCGGCCAGACTGCGCCAGGTTTCGCGGGCGGCCAGCGTTGCGGCCAGCGTCAGCACGTCACCGAAGCCCAGGTTCAAGCCCTGGCCGGCCAGCGGATGCACCAGGTGAGCGGCATCGCCCACCAGCACCCAGCCGGGGCCGTGCAGGGCTTCGGCGTGGGCCAGTGCCAGCGGCCACTGCGCACGCGGGCTGGCCAGGGTCAGCGTGCCGGCAGCGCCGGCGGTGGCGTCCATCAAGGCGGTGGTGAAGGCGGCGTCGGACAGCGCCATCAGTTCGTCAGCGCGCTCATCGGGCAGCGACCAGACCAGGCCCAGCCCGTGACCGGTGACCTGACCATTCGGGCCCTCGAACAGCGGCCGGTCCAGCGGCAGCAGGGCCAGCACATCGGGGCTGCGGAACCACTGCCGCGCCAGGCCGGCGTGCGGCTGGTTGCTGACGAAGCGCGCCGCCACGCCGCGCTGGCCGTAGGCGTGGCGCGACATCTGCACGCCCAGACGGGCGCGGGTGGCGGAATCTTTGCCCTCGGCCAGCACCTGCAGCGTGGCCGGCACCTCGTGGGCAACGACGTGCACGTGGGCGGCAAAACGCACCGCTGCGCGCAGCGCGCGTTCCAGCTCGGCGGCATCGACGATCCAGGCCAGTTCACCCAGCGACTGGCTCCAGGCCGAGAAGTCGAGCACCGCGCCGGGCACGTCGCCTTCGATGTGCATCTCGTGCACCTGCGTGCGGGCGTCGCCCGGTATCGCGTCCCAGACCTTCAGTGTCTGCAGCAGTTGCACCGATGCCGCGTTCAGCGCGTAAGCGCGCACGTCTGGGGTGGTGGGTTCGGCCAGGCTGCCCAGCAGGGCCACGCTCAGGCCCTGGCGCGACAAGGCAAGCGCGCTGGCCAGGCCCACGGCGCCTGCGCCACGGACGAGAACGTCGGGTATGGACATCGTGCCGATTGTAGGGAGCGCCCCGCGTCAGAATCGCCGGCTTCGAAAGCCCCTTGGCACCAACGTGACACCTGCAACGGACACCCTCGCCATCGCCAGTTCAGCCACCGCACCGCTCTGCACCGTGGCGGCGGTCTACGTCCACCCGATCAAGTCATGCGGCGGCATCGCGGTGGACAACAGCCTGCTGATCGAAACCGGCCTGGAATTCGACCGCGCCTGGATGGTGGTGGACGCCGGGGGCCAGATGCTGACCCAGCGCCAACTGCCGCGCATGGCGCTGATCCAGCCCACGCTGCGCAGCAGCGACATGGTGTTGCGCGCACCCGGCATGCTGGCCCTGCACATCCGCCTGGACACGGTGGAAAAGCCAACCCGCGCGAAGGTCTGGGACGACATCGTCAAGGCCTACGACATGGGCGACCTGGCGGCGCAGTGGTTCAGTGATTTCCTGGGCTTGCAGGCCCGCCTGGTGCGCTTCGACCCTGAGGAAAAGCGCCTGGCCGACGCGCAGTGGACGGGCGACATCCAGGCCGAAACCGCCTTTGCTGATGGCTTTCCGCTGCTGGTGGCCAACAGCGCCAGCCTGGACGACCTGAACGCTCGCCTGGCAGCGCGTGGCGCAGCGGCCGTGACGATGCAGCGCTTCAGGCCGAACATCGTGCTGACGGGCCCGCTGGCCTTTGATGAAGACCACCTTCACGAGATCACCATCGCCACCGCCGACGGGCCGGTGGTGCTGCGCCTGGTCAAGCCCTGTTCGCGCTGCAGCATCCCCGACGTGGACCCGCTGACCGCCGAGACCTCGCACGCGGTGGGCGACACGCTGGCCAGCTACCGCGCCGACCCGCGCCTGAAGGGTGCCATCACCTTCGGCATGAACGCGGTCATCGTCAGCGGCGTCGAGTGCACGCTGCGGCCCGGGCAGGCCGCGACGGTGAGCTGGAACTTCGACTGACCCTCAGGTCGGACGTTTGTCGGGCAGCGGGATGAATTCGGTCTCGCCGGCCACCACACCCATGCGCTGCGCGGCCCAGTCGTCGGCGGCCTGTGCGATGCGCTCTTTGCGCGACGACACGAAGTTCCACCAGATGTGGCGGTGGCCCAGCGACGCGCCGCCGACCATCACCACGCGAGCGTCGGCGTCGGCCGACAACATGGGTTCTTCATCGGCAGCCAACACCACCATACGACCGGGCAGGATGTCGTCGCCGTCCAGCTGCGCACGGCCTTCGACCACGTAAACCGCGCGCTCTTCGGCCGGCGCGCGCTCGCTGTGCACGATGCCGCGGCCGGCGGTCATCCAGTTGATGGCGCCGGCTTCGATGCGCTGCGCCACACCGGTGCTGTCGTGGTGCTGCATCGCGCCTTCGAACAAATACGTCACCGTGGCCAGGCCGATGTGCGGGTGCGGCCGCACGTCGTGGTTGTCGGCCGGGCCGGCGTCCACCGGGCCGAAGTGGTCGAAGTGGTCGAAGAAAACGAAAGGCCCGACCGCCTGGCGCAGGGCGGCGGGCAGCAGGCGGCGCACGGTGAAACCGCCGCCCAAATCTTTGGTCTGCGGGTTGAGCAGCAATCGTTCGGTGTCCATCCCACCAGTGTAGGAAAATCAGGCCGACAACGCCCCTCCACGGGCACTGAATCGAAAGCCATCCATGAGTCTCAAGTGCGGCATCGTCGGCTTGCCGAACGTAGGCAAGTCCACCCTCTTCAATGCCCTGACCAAGGCCGGCATCGCCGCCGACAACTACCCCT
>JBBQAI010000023.1:0-46562 GCA_038316205.1 Burkholderiales bacterium | reverse complement strand
GACGCGGCGCCAGCCCGGGCTGCGCCGGTTGTCCAGTGGCAGCTCGCAGTTGATGACGTCGGGGATGAAGTTGGTGCGCCGCATGGCCAGGCCGCGCACCGGGTCGGGCTCGATGTCGTCCTTGGGCTTGAAGAAGTCGTCGGCACCGTTGAAGCGGTCGCGAAAAACGTAGGGGTTGTTGAACACCGCGTCGACGCTGTTGATCATGTTCAACACGTTCGGCGCGGTGTTGCCGGCCAGCAGCAGCGCACCGCTGTTGGTGGCGTTGACGATGCGGAACCAGGCGTTCATCGGGATCGAGAACATCGAACCGGCTTGCCATTCGAAAACGTGCTTCTTGGTGTCGCCCTCTTGCCAGACCTCGGTGGTGCCACGGCCTTCGACGACGAGATAGATCTCTTCGAACATGTGCTTTTGCGCATGCAGTGCGCCAGCCGCCGGCACTTCCACGACGAAGCAGCCCCACTTGGTTTCGGTGCCCAGCAACTGGATGAAGTGCCCCTTGCCGCCGGTGCGTTTCCACGGGAACAGCGGCAGGTTCTGCACTTTGGAAATGCCGACGTCACGGAACACCGGGATGCCTTCGCTTTCCATGAAGGCGTCGTAGGGCGTGGGCTGTTTCTTGAAGGTGCCGAAGCCGGCCTTCTTGTTGCCCGACGGTTCGTGCCAGTGGGTCAGATCCTTGTCGTGCGGCATGCTGTCTCCGGTGCGCGGCAGGCGCGCGAGTGGATGAATTCGAACGTTCCTTTATGTGGAACATTGTTCTTTTATTTGAACCGATGGGGATTTGACCATACACTTTTCGCACCGTCAAAGCCGATCTTTGAGCGGTCAGCCGGCACTTCAGACCGGTGCTTGAAAACCCTGTCCCAAGCTGACCCAAGCTGCCCCAAGGAGACCTCTGGTGCGCTCAATCTGGCCCGTTTTTCCGTCCACGCCTGTGGCCGTCTGTTCTGTTGGGCGCGGTTTCTCGCGCGCTGTCGCGCTGCCGTTCGCGCTGGCCGTCGCGTTGGCTGCACCGCTGTCCGTGATGGCCCAGGCTGCATCACCGCATGCCGCCATCTACAACTACAAAGGCGCAGACCGCGCCGCGCGTTTGCTGGAGCGCGGCAAGGCCGAAGGCACTGTCACGCTGTACACCTCGCTGGCGCCCACCGAGTCAGCCCCGCTGGCCGAGGCTTTCGAGAAAAAGACCGGCATCAAGGTGAACTTGTGGCGCGCCCTGAGCGAAGCCGTGGTGCAACGCGCGGTGTCTGAAGCGCGTGGCAAGCGCAACCTCGTGGACGTGGTGGAAACCAACGCCCCCGAGATGGAAGGCCTGGCCCGCGAACAGGTGTTGGCCGAATTCTTCAGCCCTTACTTGGCCGACCTGCCGCCCGCCGCGATGCCCAAGCACGGCATGTGGGCGCCCGACCGGCTGAACTTCTTCGTCGTGGCCTACAACACCAACAAGGTGAAGGCCGCCGACCTGCCCAAGACCTACGAAGGCTTTCTGGACCCGAAGTGGAAGGGCCGCATCGCCCTGGAAGCCACCGATGCCGAATGGATGGGTGGCGTCGTCAAGGCCTGGGGCGAGGCCAAGGGCCTGGACTATTTCCGCAAGCTCGGTGCGATGAAGCCCGAGATGCGCAAGGGCCACGTGCTGCTGGCCCAGTTGATTGCATCGGGCGAGGTGGAAGTGGGCCTCACGGCCTACCAGGCCAACGCCCAGAGCTTCAAGAAACGCGGCGCCCCGCTGGACTGGGCGGCGGTCGAACCCATCATCGCCCGACCGCAGGGCGTCGGCGTGTCGCGCCAGGCACCGCACCCGCATGCCGCGCTGCTGTTCGTCGATTTCCTGCTCAGCCCCGAGGCGCAGGAGATGCTGTCGGCAATGGGCCGCACACCGGCCAGCCGCGCTGTGAAATCGGAAACCGCCAATCTCAATTTCACCACGCTGGATGCTGCCGTCGTTCTGGATGAAAGTGACAAATGGCAGCAACTGTGGGACAAGACTTTCCTGCCCAAATAACAGCTAGAAAATCATGTCCACCATCATGTCAAACAACAACCGCCGACTCTGGTGGCCTCTGCTCGTGGCCGTACTGGCCTGGCTCTGCGCGGCCATGCCGTGCGCTGCCGCTGATGCACCTGGCAGCCCTGCAGACCGCGTCGTCGCCCAAGAGTTCTGGACCAGCAAGCCCGGCCTGCCGGGCGCGCCGCCGGTGAAGCTGTGGGTCTACCGCAAGCAGGTGGACGACGGCCGCAAAAACAAGCCTTTGCTGTTCCTGGTGCACGGCTCTTCCTACCCGGGCAAGACCATGTTCGACCTGACGGTGCCGGGCCGCAGCAACTACTCCTTCATGGACCATTTCGCGCGCCTGGGCTACGACGTGTGGACCATGGACCACGAGGGCTACGGGCACAGCGACCGCACGGCCAGCACGTCCGACATCGCTAGCGGCGTCATCGACCTGAAGGCCGCGATGGCCGTGGTGCAGCAGACCACCGGTCGCAGCAAAGCAGCCTTCTTCGGGCAGTCTTCGGGCGCCTTGCGTGCCGCGCGTTTCGCCAACGTCCACCCCGAAAACGTCGAGCGCGTGATGCTCGACGCCTTCGTCTGGACCGGCAAGGACGCGCCCACCTTGATCGAGCGCGCCAAGAGTTTGCCAGCGCTGCTGAAGACCAACGTGCGCAAGGTCGATGCGAAGTTCTACCGCTCGGTTTTCACGCGCGACCACCCCGGTGCCAGCGAAGCGATGATCGGTGACGTGGTGGCCGAGGCCGAGTTGAAGTACGGCGACACCGTGCCCACCGGCACCTACATCGACATGGTCACCCAGCTACCGGTGGTCGACCCCGACAAGCTGCTGTGCCCGGTGCTGATCCTGCGCGCCGAGCACGACGGCATCGCCACCGACGAAGACATCATGGCTTTCTACGCACGGCTGCCGAATGCCGACAAGCAGATGGTGAAGCTGGCCGGCCTGGCGCACACCGCACCACTGGGCGTCAACCGGCAGCGCTTCTGGCATGCCATCCAGGCCTTCCTGACGCTGCCGGCGCGCGTCGATCTGGCGGGTACGGGCGCCGTCACACACTGAAGCCTGGGCGCAAGGGCCCGCCGGCTATCCTTGTCGAATGGCTGTGCCCCACGCTGTTCCGCAATTGCCTTGCCCTCTGCCTTGCCCTCTTCCTTGCTGCTTTCCTGGCCCTCTGCCTGGCGCTGCTCGCGGCAGACGCAGCGCGCCGCGCTGGTTGCGGTCGGCTGCGGTCTGGTCTGCCTGGCTGGCGCTGGTCGGCTGTGGGGGTGGCGGTGGCGGCACGGCGGCGTCATCGCCCAGCCCTGCGCCGGCACCGGTGCCCGCGCCCTCGCTGGCGGCCAGCGACCTGGCCGTGCTGATTGCCGACGGCGACGCCACCAGTGAGGCCATCGCGTTGGCCTACCAGAAGGCGCGCGGCATCCCCGACGCCAACCTCATCCGCTTGGCCGTGCCGCGCGGCAGCGACAGCATCAGCACCGCCGATTTCGCCACGCTGAAGGCCAGCCTGGACGCCAAGCTGCCGGCCACCGCGCAGGCCATGCTGCTGACCTGGACCCAACCCTCGCGCGTGGCCGCACCGGTTGCCGCCGACGGCAGTGGCTGCAGCATGGGCATCACCAGCGCGTTGACGCTGGGCTACGACGCCAAATATTGCGGCACTTGTGTGGGGCCCACCGCGTCGGCCTACTACAACGTGGACACCCGCAAACCCTGGACCGATCTGAAGCTGCGCCCTTCGATGATGCTGGGCGCGGCGACGCTCGCCGACGCGCAAAAGCTGATCGCGCGCGGTGTGGCCGCCGATGCGTCGATGCTCAACAGCAGCGTCACGCCGCAGGCCTGGCTGGTGCGCACCAGCGATGTCAAGCGCAGCGTGCGCTACCCCGATTTCCAGTTGATGACCTCGTCCAGCCTGGCGGGCGTGGGCCTGCATTACGTCGACAACTCGGCCGGCGGCGCGGCCGATGAAATCAGCGGTCAGTCCAGCGTGATGTTCTACCTGACCGGCCTTGCCAACGTGGCGCTGGCCGCCACCAACAGCTACCTGCCCGGCGCCGTGGCCGACACCCTGACGAGCACCGGTGGCTCGCTGCCCGACGGGCAGGGCCAGATGCCCATCACGACCTGGTTGCAGGCCGGTGCCACGGGCAGTTACGGCACGGTGGAAGAGCCCTGCAATTTCACCGAGAAGTTCTCGCGCGCGACGGTGCTGGCGGCGCGCTACCGCAGGGGCGAGACGCTGATCGAGGCCTACTGGAAATCGGTGCAGTCGCCGGGGCAGGGCCTGTTCATCGGCGAACCGCTGGCGCGGCCTTGGGCCGTGGCGCCATGAGCGCACCCAGGGCCAACCGCTGATCAAACGCTGATCAAACGCTGATCAAGCGGCCACGGCCCTCGACGCACGGCGCGCGCGCAGCAGCAAGTAGCCGGCGATCGACAGGTTCAGCGCATTGAAGGCCAGGCCGTTCAGAAACGCCGCGTGGTAGGACCCCGTCAGGTCGAAAACCTTGCCCGACATCCAGCCGCCGAGTGCCATGCCAAAGAGCGTGGCCATCAGCACCGTGCCGACGCGGGCGCCGGCCTCGGCGGGCGGGAAATGCTCGCGCACGATGATGGCGTAGCTGGGCACGATGCCGCCTTGGAACAGGCCGAACAGCGCCGACACCACATAGAGCGACACCAGCCCGTCGAACGGCAGAAACAGCAGCAGCGCCAGGCCCTGCAGCACCGAGCCCAGCAGCAGGGTGCGCAGGCCGCCGATGCGGTCGCAGATCAGGCCTGACACGATGCGGCTGACGATGCCGCAGGCCAGCATCAGCGACAGCATCTCGGCACCGCGTGCCGCGCCGTAGCCCAGGTCGCCGCAATAGGCCACGATGTGAACCTGCGGCATGGCCATCGCCACGCAGCAGGCCACGCCGGCCACGCACAGCAGGGCTTGCGCGTGGTTCAGGCTCAGGCCCATTGCCAGAGGCACCAGAGGCACCTGGGGCACCAGAGGCACCAGGGGCACCAGAGGCACGATGGGTGCCAGGTTCGCGCCGTTTGCGTGGTTGGCAGGCAGCACCGCGCCGGTATCGCGCACCAGGGCGGCCATGGCGGCCGGTGGGCGCGGGCGCATCAGCAGCGCCAGCAAGGGGATGGTGACGGCGCAGAACACGCCCAGCGCGATGTAGGTGGCGCGCCAACCGTGGGTGCCGACGAAGTGCTGCACGATGGGCGGCCACACCGCGCCGGCCACGTAGTTGCCGCTGGCGCAGATGGCCACCGCGATGCCGCGCCGGCGCACGAACCACAGCGAGGTGTCGGCCACCAGTGGCGCAAACGTGGCGCTGCTGCCCAAGGCGCCGATCAACACGCCGTGGGCCAGCGCAAAGCTCATCAGGCTGCCCGACAAGCCGGCGGCGATGAAGCCCGCGCCCAGGCCGGCTGCACCCAGCAGCAGCACCGGGAACAAGCCGTAACGGTCGGCCAGCTTGCCCATCGCGATGCCGCCCAGGCCGAAGCCGATCATCATCAGCGTGTAGGGGAAAGAAGCCCCGGCGCGGGCCACGGCGAACTCTGTCTGCACGGTGGGCAAGACCACGGCCATGATGTACATGGAGCCGCTGCCGATGGTCATCAGCGCCAGCGTGACGGCCAGCCGTGTCCAGGCGTAGCGCGAGTCGGGGGTGGCGGTGGTGATTCTGGAAGTGGTCCGCATGCGCTTCAGTCGGCAGCCTGCTCCACGCGGTCGCGGCCCTGCGCTTTGGCGCGGTAGAGCGCACGGTCGGCGGCGGCCATCAGGGCGCCCAGTTCATCGGGGTTTGGCTCGGCAAGGCTGCCCATTTCGGCCACACCCACGCTGACCGAATAGACCACCACCTGGTCCACGCCGCAGGCCGCTGGTTGGCCGCGTGTCTGTTGCAGCAGCCGTTCGGCGATGGCCCGCGCGCCGTCCAGCCCGGTGTGCGGCAGCAGCGCCGCGAACTCTTCACCGCCAATGCGGCCGAAGACATCGCTCTGCCGCATCACCGTGCGCGCCGTCTGCACGAAGCTGCGCAGCACGGCGTCGCCACCGGCATGGCCGTGGCCGTCGTTGATGGCCTTGAAATGGTCCAGGTCGATCATCAGCAGCGACACAGCATGGCCATGGCGGCGGCCGCTGGCCATCGCTTCGGCGGCGCGGTCCAGAAAACTGCGTCGGTTGTGGATGCCGGTCAGCTCGTCGGTGTGGGCCTGTTCACGCAGCAGTTGCTCGGCTTGCTTGGCGCGCGTGATGTCTTGCCGCGTGCCCACCAGGCGCGTGGCGCGGCCGTCGGCGCCGCGTTCGATGGCGTGCCCGCGCGCTTGCAGCCACACCCAGTGGCCGGCCTTGTGGCGCATGCGGAATTCGGCCTCGTAGCGGGGTGTCTGGCCCGACAGGTGGGCCTCCCAGGCGGCGTCGCGCGCGGCCCTGTCGTCGGGGTGGACCAGTGTGTCCCAGGCCTCGATGTCGTCGGCCAGTTCTTGCAGGCGGTAACCCATGATGGCGTACCACCGCGCGTTCACCGAGCGCGGCGTGCGGTTCACCAGGTCCACGTCCCAGAAGGCCATGTCGGCTCCGGTCAGTGCCAGGTCCAGCAGCGCGCTCAGTTCCTGCTGGCGCTGTTCGGCCTGTTGGCGCTGCGTCACGTCGCGCCAGCGCACGACCACGCCGCCTTCGGCCTCGGGCGCGCCAGGCACGGCAGACAGCGGCGAGGCGTGGCGTTCGAAGATACGGCCGTCCCGCAGCGCGACCGGGGGATAGAACTGCGGCTGGTGCGTGTTTTGCACCGAAGGGATGCTGGCCAGATAGGCCGCCGGGTCTTGCAGTTGCGCAGCGGTGTGGCGGCGCATCTCGTCGCTGTCGCGCCGCGCCAGCATGTCGGGCGGAAAATTCCACAGCGCCAGGAAACGCTGGTTCCAGATCAGGATGCGGTGGTCCTTGCTGAGCACCACGATGCCATCGGGTGCCGAGTCGAACGTGGCCCACGCCAGCGCCGATTCGGCTTGTGCTTGCGTTGTCGTTGGCGGCGTTTCAGCGCTGCTGGTGGGCGGGGCAGTGGGCACCTGGCTTGTTTCCCTGTCCGGGTGGGGCACAAGGCCGGGATTCTGCCCCTGCAGGCCGCTTTGCGCCGCTGCCGGCCGGCGCGGGGGCCCTTCAGCCGCCCAGGTAGCTGCCGCCGTTGACGTGCAACACCTGTCCAGTGACGTAGCGCGCGCCCGGCCCGACCAAGTAGGCGACCGCTTGCGCTACCTCGACGGCGCTGCCCTTGCGGCCCGACAGCGTCTGGTGCTTGGCGTGGTGATTCGGTTTTGCCGACGCGCTGGGGGCCTTGCGCACGGTGTCGATCAAGCCCGGCGACACGCAGTTCACCGTGACGCCGTGCGGCGCCAGGTCATGGGCCAGCGCCCGCGTCATGCCGACCAATCCGGCCTTGGCCGTGACCACGTGCACGCGCTCGGCTGCGCCCGTGTGGGCGGTCAGGCCGCCGATGTTGACGATGGCGCCTGAACCGAATTCACCGATTTCACCGGATGCCTTCAGCCACGGCAGCGCGGCCTGCGTGCAGAAGAAGGCGCCGTCCAGCACCACGCGCAGGGTGTCGTGCCAGTCTTCGGCGCTGAGTACGGCCAGGTCGGCTTCGCGGCGCACGGCGGCGTTGTTGACCAGCACGTCCAGCCGGCCCCAGCGCGCGGTGATGCGCGCCACCATCGCGCCCGCCGCCGCGCGCTCGGCCACGTCCGTCACGCACAGCAAGGCCTGCCCACCGGCCGCCTCGATCTCGTCGACAACGGCCTGGCCTTCATCCACCGAAGCGCGCACGTTGACCGCCACGGCGTGGCCGCTGGCGGCCAGCGCCAGCGCGATGGCGCGGCCGATGTTGCGCCCGGCGCCGGTGACCAAGGCGACCGGTTGCGTGTGTGGAGTTGTCATCGTGAAGGCTTCAGAAAGTCAGTGCCGTGGACGACAGCGTCGGCTGCGTCAGCAAGCCGTCCAGCTGCGCCAGCAAGGCGTCAGACGCCGCGCGGCCCAGGCCGCCGTGGGCGCAGTTGGCGTGGAATTTGTGCTGCAGGTCGGCGTCAGAAAGCGGGTGCTGCGCACCGCCCTTGAAGTAACCCTGGCGGTGTTCGAACACCGTGCCGTCGGTCAGTGCCACCTTCACATGCCCGGTGAACTGTTTGGGGTAGGGATTGGTCGGATCGACGACGTAGTTGACTTTGGCCATCAGCGCCAGCAGGTCGGGTTCGCTGACCTGCGCGTCGGTGTATTCCGACAGGCCGGCGTTGTCCTTCAACAGCGCCACCGCGATGGCATACGGAATGCTGAACTTCGCCGCGTAGGCGTTCTGCGGCGCGCGTTTGGTGGCCAGCGGTTCCCACAGACGGTGCACGATGCCTTCGGCGGTCTCGCAGTCGATGCGGGCGATGCGCTCGGGCGGAATGCCGCGCTGGCGGAAGGCGCGCGCGCAGTCGATGTAGGGGTGGGCCATCGTGCCGCAGGCGTAGGGCTTGAAGGCGATGGTGGTCCACAACCATCGCGTGCCGAAGCCGCTGAGCATGGCCGCGAAGTCGCCTTCGCCGGCGCCGGTTTTCAAATTGGCATAGCCGTGGAAGAAACCGTGGTCGCCTTCGAAAACGGTGCGCGGGCCCTGGAAGCCGGCCAGCGCCAAGCGCACGGCGCGGTAACCCGACTGCGCGGCCCAGCCGGGGTGCAGGCGCTTGGTCCACGCGCCTTCGGCCAGGTATTCGATGATGCCGGCGGCCACGCTGCCCGCGATGCCGAAGGCGTGCACCAGTTGCGCTTCAGTCAGCCGCAGCATCGCGCCCACGCCGGCCACCGCGCCCATCACGCCGAAGATGGCGGTCGGGTGGAAGCCGGCCTTGTGCACCTTCATCGGCGCCACGGCGCACAGGCGGCAGGTCACTTCCACGCCCACCGCGATGCCGCGCAGCAAGTCGGCTCCGCTGCGGCCGTGGCGCTGCGCGGCGGCCAGCACGGCCGGCACGATGACGGCGCCGGCGTGCACCGGCCCGCCCTCATAGGTGTCGTCGAAGTCTTCGCCGTGGGCGGCAGTGCCGTTGACGAAGGCCGCGCCTTCGACGCCCATCGTTTGCGCAAAGCCGATGACGGTGCAGGGCCCGGGTTGGTCGATGCTGGCAATGGCCGCAGCCACATACGGTTCATGCCGCGCCGCGACGCAGATGCCGGCGATGTCCAGCAGCAAACGCTGCGCGACGGCGGCGGCCAGCGGGTCGGCCTCGGGCGTGCAGCCGACGATGACGCGGGCCAGTTGTTGCGACACCGACAGGACGCCCGCCCCTGCTTGCGAATTCGTGGCTTCAGCTTGCATGCTTCTGTTCCTTCTTGTCTTTCTTGCCTTGGGCGCCGACAAACTCTTTCCACGCCGTGTAGCCGGTCAGCAGCGCAGCCAGCAGCAGCAAGCCCAGCGAGACCTTGTCGGTGACGAAGATGCTGAGTTCGCCGCCCGAAATCAGCAGGCTGCGGCGGTAGTTGCTTTCCACCAGATAGCCCAGCACCAGGCCCAGCACCAGCGGCAGCACCGGCATCTTCAGCCAGCGCATGGCATAGCCCATCACACCCACGGCGATGACCAGAAAGATCTCGAAGAAGCTTTGGTGAATGGCGAACACGCCCGACATCACCAGCGCCAGGATCACCGCGATCAGGAAAGGCTTGGGCCGGTTGACCAGCCAGATGCAGGGGCTCAGGATGACCATGCCGATCAGCAGCATCGCGATGTTGGCGATGAACAAACCGCCGTACAGACCGTAGACGACCTCGGGCGCTTTTTCGAACAGCAGCGGCCCCGGCTGCAGGCCGTGGATCAGGAAGCCGCCCAGCAGGATGGCCGCCGAATTCGAACCCGGTATGCCCAGGCTCAGCAGCGGCACCAGCGCGGTGGCCGTGACCACGTTGTTGGCGCATTCCGGCGCGGCGATGCCCTCCGGCGAACCGTGGCCGAATTCTTCGGGGTGCTTGCTCCAGCGCTTGGCTTCTGAATACGCCATGAAGGCCGCGATGGTGCCGCCGGCGCCGGGCGTCACGCCTTCGACGGTGCCGATCACCGCGCCGATGGCCTGCGGTTTGAACAGGCGCTTGCTCATCGCCCAGTTGGGCAGCTTCAACTTGGCTTCGGACTTGTTTGCTTTCGCCCAGGGCGGCTCGGTGATCTGCACCAGCATTTCAGTCACGGCGAAGAGGCCGACCATGATCAGGATGGGTTTGACGCCGCCCAGCAAATCGGCCGAGCCGAAGGTGAAGCGCGGCACGCCGCTGACCGGGTCCGATCCGATGAATGCAATCGTCAAACCGATGAGGGCGGCGATGGTGCCTTTCAAGAGTGAGCCGCCCGACAAACCGGCGATGACGCTCAAGCCCAGGATGCCCAGCGAGAAGTAGGCGGCAGGTGTGAAAGCCAGCGCCACCTTGGCCAGGCTTTCGGTGCACAGCACCAGCACGGCCAGCCCGAACAGGCCGCCCCACAAACCGGACATCAGCGAAATGCCCAGCGCTTCACCCGCGCGGCCTTTCGCAGCCATCGCGTAGCCGTCCACGACGGTGGCCGACGCCGAATTGGTGCCCGGCGTGCGGATCAAGATGGCCGGGATGCTGCCGCCGTATTCGGCGCCGACGTAGACGGCGGCCAGCAGCACCAGCGCGGTCGTCGGGTCCATGCCGACGGTGAAGGGCAGCAGCAGCGCCATGGCGATCGACGGCGAAATGCCGGGCAGCGCACCGCCCAGAATGCCCCACAGCACACCGCCGAAAGCGGCCACGATGATGGAGATGGAAGCGAGGTGGTTCAGGGCGTGGAGGAAGGCGTCCATCAGCACCGCCCGGTCGTTCCGAAGATGCTAAGAGCCCCCTCGGGGGACAGTGAACGCAGTGAGCTTGGGGGCCTCATCTCAGCCGCCCCACAGGCTGCCGACCGGCATGCGGACTTGCAAGAGTTGGTCGAACAGGCCCCACAAAATCGGCCCCGACAGCGCTGCGCACAGCCACAGCGGCAGCTTGAAAGCCGCGCCCGCCAGCCAGCCGCTGGCCAGCACCAGCAGGCTCACGGTCAGCGGGTAACCCAGCACCGGCAACAGCAGGCCGTAGCCGATGAGGATCAGCACCAGTCCCGCCGTGCGCCACAGGCCGCCGCTGTCTTTTGCTTCTGCTTCGGCCTCGGGTTCAGCCGGCGCTGCGGCCGGCACGTCGCGCCCGATAAAGGTCTTGATGAACAGCGCCAGCGCCGCCACCAACATCGCAACGCCCACGCCCTGCGGCACGCCGCCCGCGCCCACGGCGTCGGACAACATGCTGTCTTCGATGCCGCGCGCGGCCGCGACGTAACTGGCCGCGAACACGGCCACGCCCACCGCCAGCAGCCGGTCGCGCTGGCGGTCACTGAAGTGCAGGGTCACTTGATGACGCCCAGCTCTTTCAGCGACGCGGTCACGTCGACCACAAACTGCGCCGTGAATTTGCGCGCTTCAGCGCGGCCCATCAGCATGGGCACGAGGTTTTCCTTGGCGATGGCCGCCTTGTAGGCCGGGTTGTCCAGCGCCTTGCGCAAGCCGTCTTCCCAGGCCTTGGCCACTTCGTCGCTGACACCTTTGGGCCCGGCGATGCCGCGGAACTTGGTGACCACGACGTTGAAGCCTTGTTCTTTGGCGGTGGCCAGTTGCGGCAGGCCATCCAACCGCTTTTCCGTCAGCACGGCCAGCAGGCGGATCTTGCCGGCTTCGAGCTGGCCCTTCAGTTCCTGCATCTCGCCGATGCCGATGTCGTAGGTGCCGTTGAGCACGCCGATCATCTGATCGCCGCCGCCTTCGTGGCTGACGATGGGCACCTTCACACCGGTGCTGCGCGCCAGGCGTTCCAGCGCCAGGCGTTCCAGCGAAGCGGGGTTGGAAGCACCCCAGCGGCTCTTGCCCGGGTTGGCTTTGGCGAAGGCGATCACGTCGGCCAGCGTCTTGTGCGGCGACTCGCTGCGCGTATAGAGCACCTCGGGGTCGAGGAAGACGATGGCGATGGGGTCCAGGCCGTCGTAGCCCACGGCCGGCTTGCTGAGCAGCGTGGTCTGGATGTAGGTCGGCGTGGTGCCGTAAAACATGCCGCCGTCGGGTTTGGCACCGGCCACGTGGGCCACGGCCGTGGCACCACTGCCGCCGCGGATGTTCTCCACCGAAAAGCTGGTCTTCATCACCGGCGTCAGGTACTGCGTCAGTTCACGCAGGAACAAGTCGGTGCCGCCGCCCGGGCTGCTGTGGGTGACCAGCGTGACGCGGTTGACCGGGTAGGCGGCCTGCGCGTGTGCAGCGGCGGATTGCGCCAACAAACCCACCGCGGCCAGCGCGGTCAACCAAGACTTCAGCTTCATGTGGCGGGACTCCGATTGCGGTTTGGAACAAGGGTTACAGCGTGACCGACGCGAAGAAGTCGTCCAGGTTTGCGCACTGCGCGATGCCCAGCGACAGCGCCCAGGCCTTGGCCGTCTTGTCGGCGCCCAGCACCGGTTCGGCCTGGCCGGCGAACTTGCCCAGCAGCAGCGCGTTGGTCATCGGCTTCTCGACGCTGCCGATGGCGTTCTGCACAAAGATGTGCAACGTGCGGCCGTCGGTGGTGCGGATGGTCACGTCGGACGAGGCTTCGCTGACGCTGTCGTCCACAACGGCCGTGACCTTGGCGCGCAGCGCCAGCACGTCGGCGCGGTTGACGACTTCGTCGGTGTACTCGTGTTCGCCGGCGCGGCCGAAGATCAAACCCGCCGCGCACGAGTGGTAGACGCTGAACTTGCTTTGCAGGCCGTCGGCCGGCGTCTTCTTGCCGGTCAGCTCCAGCACCAGCGAGTGCACCTTCAGCGTGATGGACTCGACTTGGTCGGCCGTCAGCGCGTGCGCGTCACGCAGCTGCACGCAGCCGTCGATGCTGGGGTGGATGACGATGCCGCAGGCGAAAGGCTTGTAGGTGTTCAGCGCGATTTCCCAGGTGCCGCTGTTCTGGCTTCCGTTCATGCCACCCAGGTTCTCGGTGATCTCGCGCCAGTCGGTCTTGTCGCTGAAGACCTGCATCAAGCCGCGCGGTGCTTCCAGCGCGCGGCGGCTGGCGGTGTAGCCGTGCTTGGCCATCAGCGCCGACATCAAACCCACGCGCGCCGCGCCGCCCGGGTGGAAGGGCTTGGTCATGGTGCCGAACTGCTCGCGCAGGCCTGTGGGCTGCGAGGCCGCGATGCCCAGCGCCATCTGCGTGCGCATGGCGTCCAGGCCCAGCAGGCGCGAACAGGCGGCGGCGCTGCCCAGCATGCCGGTGGTGCCGGTGATGTGCCAGCCGCGGTCGTAGTGGTCGGGGTAGATGGCGTTGCCGACGCGGCACGAAACCTCCACGCCCAACACCAGCGCGTCGATCAAGTCACGCCCGCTTTTGCCCAGGTGCTGGGCCAGCGCCAAGGCGGCCGGCGCCACCGGACCGGCGGGGTGAATGATGGTTTTCAGGTGGGTGTCGTCGAAGTCCCAGGTGTGCGAGCTGATGCCGTTGACCAGCGCGGCGCTGGCCATGTCCACCTTCTCGCGGCGGCCCAGCAGGCTGGCTTGCGGCGCGGGTTGCAATTCCTGCACAGCGGCCAGTGCGGCTTCCACCGTTTCGTGGGCCGACGGCCCGATGGCGCAACCCACCCAGTTGGCGAAGGTGCGGTGGGCTTCCGCGTCCACCGCGTCGCTCCAGCCCCGGCTGGGATGGCCGGCCACAAAACGGGCCAGCAGTTCGGTGATGGCGGGTGCGTTGGCGTCGGCCTTGACCGTGGAATTGAGAGCCATGAAAACTTTCTGAAAAGCGGCCCGAATTGGGCTTTTTTGGGGGAAGAAATCTGTTTCTACATGCGGAACGATGGTCCGGCATGGTGGACGGCGGATTAGGCCGGGCACCCGCTGCGCTGTCAATCCGGCCGGCCCCGCAAGCGCTGTGGCTGATCTGGGGTGGGCGTTTTGCGGGTGCTTGGTGGCTGCTTCGTGGGTGGATGTCAGCCGGATGCCGCGCCGTTGAGCCGGGTCGAACTGCGCATTCTGTCAACGCAATATCCCGATTCGACAGTCAAACCTGCAAAAGGTGACAAACCTGCCGCTATCGCTTGACGCGGCCTGCGCCGAGACTGGCGGCAGTCCATCTGCAACCGAGCCCGTCATGCCGCCATCACGCTATCCCCAGACCGTGTTCCTCAGCGCGACCGACCTGATCCAGATCGTGCGCCGCAAAGGCCTGTCGGCGTGCATCGCCGGCGTGGCCGAACGCATATCCACCGACTACCGGCGCTGGAACGACTTCGACAAGACGGCCCGTGTGGCCAGCCATTCCGACGTCGGCGTGATCGAGTTGATGCCCATCGCCGACACCGCACACTTCGCCTTCAAATACGTCAACGGCCACCCCGGCAACCACCGGCTGGGCCTGCCCACGGTGATGGCTTTCGGCGTGTTGGCTGACGTGGCTACCGGCGCCCCGCGTTTGTTGTCGGAACTGACGCTGACCACCGCCATCCGCACCGCCGCGATGTCGGCGTTGGCGGCGCGCGCTTTGGCCCGGCCGAACAGCCGCAGCATGGCCTTGATCGGCAACGGCGCGCAAAGCGAATTCCAGGCGCTGGCTTTCCGCGACCTGGTGGGCGTGCGTGAACTGCGCCTGTTCGACACCGACCCCACCGCCAGCGTCAAGCTGGCCGCCAACCTGACGGGCCTTGGCCTGCAGGTGCACATCTGCGCCAGTACCGCCGAGGCCGTGCGGGGTGCCGACATCGTCACCACCGTCACCGCCGACAAGACGCAAGCCACCATCTTGACGCCCGAGATGATCGAGCCCGGCATGCACATCAACGGCGTGGGCGGTGACTGCCCCGGCAAGACCGAACTGCACCCCGGCGTGCTGGAAGGCGCTGCCGTCTTCGTCGAATACGAGCCGCAGACGCGCATTGAAGGCGACATCCAGCAGATGCCGGCCGACTTCCCCGTCACCGAGTTCTGGCGGGTGTTGACCGGTGCCGCCGTTGGCCGAAAAAACGCGCAGCAAGTGACGGTGTTCGACTCGGTCGGCTTCGCGCTGGAAGACTATGCGGCGCTGACGTACATGCGCGACGCGGCGGCCGAACTGGGCATCGGAAGCGTCATCGCGCTGGTGCCGGAAGCGGCCGATCCGAAGAACTTGTTCGGCGTGCTGCGCGATGAACCGCTGCCCGTTTCAAGCGCCCCGTCAAACCTGCCCGTGCAGCGCGAGCATGGCCGCAGCCAGGTCTTCGAGTGCCGTGCCGACAGCCTTGAACACGGTGCGCTCAGCTTCTGAGGGGCCGTCGGAGAACCCAGCCGAACGGCGGCCTGCCGCCTCACCGCGCACCAGCGTCGTGAGCGTGCCGCGCACGCTGGCCGGCGTGATGACGCCGCGCGCCAGCGGACCCAGCAACTCGCCGCTCTTCACCAGCGCTTCCTCGGTGTCCACGTAGAGCGCAGCGCCGATAAAACAAGCGTCATCGGCTTCGCGCATGGCCGGTGTGAAGCTGCCGATCAGGTCCAGGTGGCTGCCCGGCTGCAACCAGGCGCCCCGCACCACGGGCGTGGTGGCCAGCGTGGCGCAACTGGTGATGTCGGCGGCGGCCACGGCGGCGGGCAAATCGGTCACCGCCTGCGCGTCGAAGCCGTCTTCGCGCAACTGCAACACCAGCGCTTCGGCCTGCGCTGCGCGGCGCGTCCACACACTGACGCGCGTGATGCCGCGCACGCAGCGGTAGGCCGCTGGCAGCAGACTGGCGACGCGGCCGGCACCCAGCACCAGCAGGTGTCGTGCGTCGCCGCGCGCCAGCATCGAAGCGGCCAGCGCCGAGGCCGCTGCCGTGCGCCGCGCGGTGATCGCGTTGCCGTCCAGCAAGGCCAGCGGCACGCCGGTGTTGGCGTCGTGCAGCAGGTAGCTGGCGTGCAGACCCGGCAGGCCGCGCGCGGCATTGCCAGGCGCGATGTTGATGACCTTCACGCCGTAGCACTGCCCCGGCACCCAGGCCGGCATCAGCAAGGACGTGACGACACCGCCGTCGGGGTTGACCACCTCGTGCACATGGCGCGTGGGCACCACGCAGCCGGCGGCGAAGCGGGCCCTCAGCGCGGGGATCAACGCCTCAAAAGGCAGTGCGGCGGCCGTCTGTTCGGCATCAAAAACACGCATGGCGGCGGGCTGCGGGCGGTCAGCGGGAAGGCGGCTCGCGCCTAGCGGTAAGTGGCCAGCAAGATGCTGGTCTCGGTGTTGGCGATGCCCTTGATCAGCCGCACCCTTTCCAGCACCGCCGACAGCTCGGCGTTCGAGCCGGCTTGCAATTCGGCCAGCAGGTCCCAGCGGCCGTTGGTGTCGTGCAGGGCCGCCACGCCGGGTTCGCCCAGCAAACTGGCCATCACCGCGCGCGTCTGGTTGCCCTCGACCAGCACGCCCATCCAGGCGCGGATGCGGTCGGGTTCAGCGTCGGGCCGCAAGCGCACGCCGTAGCCGACGATGACGTGGTCGTCTTCCAGCTTGCGCAGGCGGTTGGTGACCGTGCCGCGTGACACGCCCAGCTTGGTCGCCAGCGTCGCGACGTTGGTGCGCGCGTCTTTGCGCAGCAGCGCGATCAATTTGCGGTCGGTGTCGTCCACGGGGTGGCTCCAGGTTCAGGCGGCGTCAAGCGACGCTATGCGGCGTCCGGCGCCAGGTTGGCAATCATCGTCAGCAGCGCGCGCCGTGTGGTGGCGATGTCGGCGGTGCTCAGGCCTCGCAGCGCCAGCGCGTTGATTTCCACCGCCAGCGGCACCAGTTTCTTCTGCAGCTTGCGGCCCGCGGCGGTCAGCATGACGTAGCGATTCTTGCGGTTGCCGGCGCGCTGTTCCAGCGTCACGTAGCCCAGCGTTTCCATCGCGCGCAGCGCGACAAAGGTGGTGGGCTCCATCACGCCGGCTTCGATGCTCAGTTCGCGCTGCGTCAGCCCGTCGCGCAGCCACAGTACGCGCAGAAAAACCCAATGCCCCGGCTGCACGCCGTGCTGGGCCAGGCGGCTTTGCAGTGCCCGGTGCAGGCCGCGCATCGCGTCTTTGACGAGGTGGGCCATGCGGTCGTCGGGCACCGCCTCGCGCCAGTGGCGCAGCACGCGCTGCGCGATTTCGGCATCACGTTCGGCGGCGGCCGGTCGCCGGCTGGCCATGGTGTCAGTCGCTCAGGCGTCGATGCGCCAGGACAGATCGATAGCGCGCACGTCCTTGGTCAGCTTGCCCACGCTGACGCGGTCGACACCGGTCTTGGCGATCTCGCGGATGCTGTCCAGGTTCACGCCGCCCGAGACTTCCAGCACCGCCGGTTTCGGCTGCGCGGCATTCACGGCGAAGGCGCGGTGCATGTCGGCCAGTGTGAAATCGTCGAGCAGGATGTGTTCGGCACCGGCGGCCAGTGCGGCTTCCATTTCGACCACGCTTTCCACTTCGATCTGCACGACGACACCCGAGTTCAGCGCGAAGGCGGCGGTCAGCGCGGGCGCGATGCCACCGGCCGCAGCGATGTGGTTTTCCTTGATCAGGATGCCGTCCCACAGCGCCATGCGGTGGTTCTTGCCGCCACCGGTACGCACCGCGTACTTCTGCGCCTGGCGCAGGCCGGGCAGGGTCTTGCGCGTGTCCAGCACCGCGCAGCCTTGCGGGTTGGGCGACAGGCCGGCAATCGCGTCCACGTACTGCCGCGTCACGGTGGCCACGGCCGACAGCGTCTGCAGAAAGTTCAAGGCCGGCCGCTCGGCGCTGAGCAGGGCGCGGGCATCGCCTTCAATGCGGCAGACCTCGGTGCCGACATCCACCGCACGGCCCTCCGTCACAGCCCAGGTGACGCGGGCGGTGGCGTCCAGCGCCAACACGCAGGCGTCGAACCACGGGCGGCCGCAGATGACGGCCGCTTCCTTGGCGATGACGCGGCCGCTCACGCGGTGGTTGGCGGGCACCAGTTGCGCCGTCCAGTCGCCACGGCCGATGTCTTCCTTCAACGCGTCGCGCACATTGCGGGCCAAAGCCTCGCGCAGGTTTTCGTTGCTTTCAAACATGCTGGTCATCCCTTGGTCTTTGATTCTTGATGTCACGGCCGGGTCAGCGCCTGAAGATCAGCATCAAGGCCACCAGCACCAGAGAGCCCAGCAGCACGCGGCGGAAGACCACTTCGCTGAGTTTTCCGCGCAACCACTTGCCACCCTGCAGGCCCACGGCCATCGGCAGCAGCGCCAAGGTCGACAGCGCGACGTCGTGCAGGCCGATGCGTCCGTTGGCGGCCATCGAACCGTAAAGCGGTATCGCGCCGGCCAGGTAGATGACGCTGATGGTGCCGACGAAGACATCGCGCGGCAGCCGCAGGCTGACCAGGTAGCTGATGATGAGTGGCCCGGTCAACGACGACACGCCGCCCATCAGCCCGGACAGCGCGCCGACACCCGCGCTCCACCAGCGTTCCTGCGAGGGCGGCACGCGCAGGTGCAAGGGCAAGGCGATCAGGGTCACGGCGATCAGCAGCACCACGGCCATCGAGGTGCGCAGCGCGCCGTCCGACATCGCCAGCGTCATCGGCACGGTGATCAGCGTGGCCATCAGCAGCGTCGCGATCAGCGGTAGAAAACGCTGCACGCCGGCCCAGGAAAAGCCGGTGTCCCAGGCCTGCCAAGCGTTGCTGAGCAAGATCGGCACGGCGACCATGGCGATGGCGTGCGTGGCCGGAACGCCCAGCGACAAAAGCGGCACCACCACCAGCGGCAGTCCGATGCCCAGCATGCCCTTGACCAGGCCGCCGGCCACGAAGATCAGCGCGCCCAGCAGCAGCCATACGGCGGGCACGCCCAACAGGCTGAAGCTCAAATGCTGTAGCTCTCGTAGCTGTTGGGGTGGAAGAGTTCGTCCACCTTCATCAAGCGGCCCGACAGACCTTGGCTGTGGTGGTGGCGCACAAAGGTCTCCAGCGTGCGCACATTGGGCGCCACGCCGTAGCTCCAATAGTCCTCGCCCATCGCATCGCGCGCGGCTTTCAGTTGCTCTTCCACGAAGGGCAGCGTCACCTTGGTGGCCGAGGTATCGGCCAGCTTTTCCAGCGCCACGGCCTTGGCCTGCGTGAAGGCCTTCAGCACCGCGCCGGGCAGCCACGGGTGCAGGGCGGCGAGCTCTTTCTTGATGCCCACGACATGCATGATGGGGAAGACGCCGGTACGGCGGTAGTAGTCCTTGGCGGTGGCCGTGGGGTCGTCGAACAGCCAGCCCACGTTCGGGTTCTTCAGTGCGGCGCCGCTGGGCGGGCGCGGTGCGATGAAGCCGTCGATGTCGCCACGGTCGAGCATCTCGGAAATCGTCACGCCTTCAGGGGCGTTTTCCAATTTCACATCGGGCGGCAGTTGCAGCTTGATCTTCTCGGGCCGGCCGGGTGTGTCGATGCCGCCGCGCACCCACCGCACATCCGAAGGCTTGACGCCGAAATCGTCTTCCAGCACGGCCCGCGCCCAGACGTGCGCGGTGAGTTGGTATTCGGGCAGGCCGATGCGCTTGCCCTTCAGGTCTTCAGGCTTTTTGATGCGGTCTTTGCGCACGTAAATGCTGGTGTGGCGGAAGGCGCGCGACAGGAAGACGGGCACCGCGATGTAGGGGCACTCGCCGCGCGAATGCTTCACCAGGTAGCTGCTGAACGACAGTTCGCTGATGTCGAATTCCAGCCCGCGAAAGGCGCGGAAGAAGGTCTCTTCGGGTGAAAGCGTCATGCACACCGGGTCGACACCGTCGATCTGCACGCTGCTGTCGAGCAGGGCGCGCGTGCGGTCGTAGTCGCCCAGCGCGATCGAGAGTTGAAGCTTGGACATGAGCGGCGTTCCTCAGTAAAGCGTGAAGCGTGAAGGGCGCGACTATAAACTTAGCCTCCTAAGTTATTCCAGGATGTTGCGGCGCAAGACCACCGGCTTGGCGTTCCAGCGCCGCTTGGCCATCCAGGCAGCCAGGGCCGAGTCCAGGTAGTCGGCGTGGCCGGGGAACCAGCGCGCCAGTTCATCGGCCAGCGAACGCACGATGGCCGTGTTGCCTTGCGCGACCAGGGCCTGCACCTCGGCCACCGACTTCAGCACCGCCGCGTGCTCGTCGATGTGGCACTGGCGCGCCGGGAATTCGGTCTCGGTCATCCAGCGGTCTTCGGCACCGAAATGTCGCTGTGCATGTTCGGTAAAAGCGGCGAGACGCTCGGCCACCTGCGCCGGCTCGGCTTGCTGCAGCGCCTGCACGCAGGTGACGAAGTCCCGGTGCTCGGCGTCGATCTCGTCGTAGCCCAGCAGCAGGCGGTCGCTCCATTCGAGGATGGGCGCGGAGGCGGCCAAGCTCATGCGCTGGCCCCGTCGGCTTGCTGTTTCCACAGGTTCCAGGGCCTGTCGATCTGGCCTTCACAGGTGATGCGGGCGGCCTCGGCTTCGGCTGGGGTCAGGTACTCCGGCTCGCCCAGCGGCAGGGACTGCAGCAGCAGTTGCGCGTTGACCTCGGCATATACCGCGCGGTAGACGGCCACGCGCACCGAGTCGGCCACCACGGTGCAGCCGTGGCCGCGCATCAACACCAGGCTGGCGCGGCCCAGTGACGCCGCCAGCGCAGCGCCCAGTTCGCGGTTGCGGATCAGCAAATCGCTACCCGTGCCGGCCGTGTCACGCACCTCGAAGAGCGGCGCGCCGGCGTTGTCGGCGTCACCCAGAAAACCGCACATGTGGCACACCGGCCGAAAGCGCGCACCGCGTGCGATGGCGAAAGGCAGCACGGCCGGCGAGTGGTTGTGCACGACGGCCATCACATCAGGCCTGGCCCTGTAGATCTCGCTGTGGATGTAGCGCTCCAGGTACAGCCGTGGCGGGTCGGCGGCCACGGCTTCGCCGGTAGCGACGTGGTATTCGACGATGTCGCTGGCCGTGACCTGGCCCGGCGCCACGTTGCGGGCCATCAGGAAGCGGTCGCTGCGTTCGGGGTGGCGCGCGCTGACGTGGCCGAAGGCGTCGACGATGCCTTGGTTGAACAGGATGCGGTTGGCATCGACCAGGTCCTGGATCAGGGCGGCTTGCGCTGGCGGTGTGCTGGGCTGTGGGCTCATGGGATTTCGGGGAGGGGCGATGGCAAAGGCTGCCGGCCGGGGCCGTCAGGGTATCTCGACTTGTCTCGGCCGTCGCCGAGCGACTACCCTCGCGCACTGACCGAAGGGGTTGTTCGATGGAGTTTTCGATGGCGTTTGCGATGAATTGGAAGCCGGCGCGTGCCGTGTCTTTGTGGCTGGTCACCTCAGCGGTGGCGATGGCGGCTGCGGCCCAGAGCGACTGGCCGGCCAAGCCCGTCACGGTGGTCGTGCCTTCGTCGCCTGGCGGCGGCACCGACACCTACGGCCGCTTGTTGGCGCAGGCCCTGACCGAGCAGCTCAAGCAGACCTTCATCGTCGAAAACAAGCCCGGCGCCAGCGGTGCCATCGGCGCCACCGCGGTGGCTGGCGCGGCGCCCGACGGCTACACCCTGCTGGTGGCCAGCAATTCGTCGCTGGGCATCAACCCGGTGCTCTACAAGACGCTGACCTACGACGTGGCGCGTGACTTCGCGCCCGTCACGCGGGGCGTGATCGCACCGATGGTCATCGTGGCCAATCCGGCCGCCAAGCTGGGTACCCTGCGCGACTTGGTCCAGGCCGGCAAGCGCGACCCGCAAGCGCTGTTCTACGGCACGGCCGGCGTCGGCAGCCCGCTGTACATCGGCGTGCGCATGCTCGAGGAATCCACCGGCGCTCGTTTCAGCCACGTGCCCTACAAAGGCGCCGGCCCGGCCTACCAGGACCTGCTGGCCGGCCGTCTGCAATTCATGCTGACCGACCTGGCCAGCGTGCGGCCCTACATCGACGCCGGCAAGCTGTTGGCCCTGGCCATCACCGACAAAAGCGCGCTGCTGCCCGGCGTGCCCACCATCGCGGAAGCCGGCTACCCGGGCTTCAAGGCCTTCACGGCTTTCTCGGTGATGCTGCCGGCCAAGGTGCCGCCGGCCTTGGTGAAGCGCATCGCCGCCGAGATCGCCAAGGCGATGAAAAATCCGGTCACCGTGCAGCGGCTGGAACAGGTGGCCCTGCTGCCCGTGCTGGACACGCCCGAGCAGTTCGCGGCGTCGCTGAAGGCCGAGCAGGCCGATTGGGGCGCTTTCATCCGGCAGCACAACATCGTGCCGGAATAGGGGCAGGGTGGCCCGCTGCGGGCTGCCTCGGCGCAGGCCGCTACAGCGGCGCGGCCGGTGGTGCGGCCGCGCCGCTCAGCACGGGGCCTCGAAGGTCGGCAAGGCCGAAGCCGCGGTTGACGCTGAGGCCGTTCAAGGCCCAGTCGTGGGCCGGCAGGCGCACGGGATGCACCACCTCTTCGTAGAAGCGGGTCGGCCACAGCACCCCGAAGCGGCGGCTGAATTCCAGCCAGTCGGTCTCGGCCACCGCGCCGCGCGTGCCGGCAAAGCCTTCCAGCGTGAAGCGCAGCCGGCGGGTCAGCTGGTCGTCGCGGTCCACCAGCACGGTCACCCGGTCTTGTGCCGAATGGCCCAGGCCTGGACGCAGCCAGACCTGCACGGCATCGCACAGGCGGCCGTTGACCCGCTCGGTGCCGGTTACTTCAAGCGGCGTGCAGCGGCCGACCAGCCACAGCGGGCCCAGCAGGAACAGGCCGCAACATTCGGCCACCACCGCGCTGGCGGCCGCGCGTGCCGTGTCGGTGCTGGCCCGACCGTCGTACCACAGCGCCAATTCGCCGGGCTTGGCGCTGGCCGGGTCACCGCGCTGCCAGAAGACATGCTTGCGCAAACGCGCGTCGTCGCTACCGCGCCAGGACTGGGCCACCGCGCCGAGTGCGGGCAGCAGCCGTTCTTCGCTGGCGCCTCGGTAGGCCCGATCGACCACTTCGGGCTGGATGCCGTTGATCAACGGTCGCCACTGGCCGGCGAAGGAGACGCTGATGTCCGTGTACTGCCGGTAGGCCTCCAGACCGTGGGCCACCGCGCTGGCCATCAGACGGGCCTGCGCAGCGGCAGCGGCGGCGCTGGAGCCCGCCGGCGCGTTCAGCGGCAGCGGCGTGCCGCAGGCGCCCAGCAGTGCGGCAGGGGCCAGCAGGCCGGCGGAAAGCACAAGGCGGCGATTGGCATGGAGACTTAGCATGCCCGAGACCATAGCAGCAGCGCCTTTGCAAGGCAGGCCAGGGCCATACCGACATGCCGCTTGCGGCAAATCAAGGTCGACTTCAAGCCGTTCGGCATGATTCACGGAATGCTTCACCACCCGTCCTCGGCGCCACGCGTCGACACCCGACCATGATGCAAGTCAGCTTCTTCGGCGCGGCGGACACCGTCACCGGCTCCAAGCACCTGGTGCAGATGGGCGACACACGTGTGCTGCTGGACTGCGGCATGTTCCAGGGCTACAAGGTCTTTCGCGAGCGCAACTGGGCGCCACCACCGGCGGCTTTGCTGGAAGCCGATGCCGTCGTCCTGAGCCACGCGCACCTGGACCACTCGGGCTGGCTGCCGGTGCTGGTCAAGGCCGGCTATCGCGGCACCGTCCTGGCCTCGCCGGCCACGCGCGACCTGGCCGAAGTGCTGCTGCTGGACAGCGCGCATTTGCAGGAGGAAGACGCGCGGCGCGCCAACCGCTACGGCTACGCCAAGCATGACAAGGCCTTGCCGCTCTACACCCAGGCGGACGCCAAGAAGGCGATCGCGAAGATTCGCGCGGTGGCCCCGCTGAAGCCGGTCAAGGTCGGCGACGTCTCGGTCACCTTGAGCCCGGCGGGCCACTTGCTTGGCGCCTGTGCGGTGACGCTGGCGCACGAAGGGCAGACACTGGTCTTCTCGGGCGATCTGGGGCGTACCCACGACCTGCTGATGCCGGCGCCGCGCCAGCTCACCCAGGCCGATGTGCTGTTGATCGAATCCACCTACGGCAACCGCCGGCATCCGCAAGAGGACTCGGCCGCACGGCTGGGCGAGATCATTCGCAAGGCCATCCATCGCGGCGGTTCCGTGCTGCTGCCCTCGTTCGCGGTCGGCCGGGCACAGGCGCTGATGCTGGTGCTGCATCGGCTGAAGGCCGCCGGCGAGATACCGCAGGCGCTGCCGGTGTTTCTGGACAGCCCGATGGCCATCCAGGCCACCGATCTGTACAAGCGCCACCGCCAGTTGCTGCGCGTGTCGGCGGCAGAAATTCTGGCGTCGACCGACGGCGTGCGCATGGTTCAGACGGCGAAACAGTCGATGCGCCTGGCCGCCTTGCGCTACCCGCGCGTGGTGATCTCGGCCAGCGGCATGGCCACCGGTGGGCGGGTGTTGCACCACCTCAAGCAGATGGCGCCGGACGCCCGGCATCACATCGTGTTCGCCGGCTTCCAGGTCGGCGGCAGCCGCGGTGCACGGCTGGTTGCGGGCGAGACCCAGGTGAAGATCCACGGCGAGTACGTGCCGGTGCGCGCTGAGGTCAGCCAGCTCGAAGGGTTCTCAGGTCACGCCGACTGCGACGAGTTGATGGCCTGGATGCGCGGCTTCAAGACGATGCCGCGGCAGACTTTCGTGGTGCATGGCGAGCCGGCCGCCAGTGACGCCCTGCGGATCCGCATTCAGGACGAACTCGGCTGGTCCGTGCGCACGGCGCCCCACGGTGCCACCGTCACGGCCTGAGCCCGCAGCGGGACCCCGCCGATGACCTCGCTGGCTCTGGTGGGGTCACCGGCCGTCATCGGCGTGGTGGTGGCACTGGGCATCGGTTTGCTCGTGGGCCTGGAGCGCGAGCGCCGAAAGGGCGAGGGTGCCGATCGCGCCGCAGCGGGCCTGCGCACCTTCGCGGTCGCTGGCCTGCTGGGCGCCTTGGCGTCGGCAGCCGAGCAACCCGGTCTGGTGCCGGTTGCGTTGCTGGCCGTTGCGACGCTGGCCGCAGTGTCGTACTGGAAGAGTCTGGCGCGCGACCCTGGTTTGACCACCGAGCTGGCCTTGCTCGCGACCTGCTTGCTCGGCACGCTGGCGGTGGCCCAGCCTGTGCTGGCGGCCGCTGCAGGCGTGCTGCTCGCGATGGTGCTGGCCGCGCGCGAACCCTTGCACCGCTTTGCCACCGGGCTGCTGAGTGCGGCCGAACTGCGCGACCTGTTCGGGCTGGCGGCCGTCGCCCTGGTGCTGCTGCCGCTGATGCCCGCAACGCCGCTGTCTTGGCTGGCCGGGCTGCAGCCGCGGCTGCTGGTCGGCCTTGTGGTGCTGATCCTGCTGATGCAGGCGGCCGGCCACGTGGCCCTGCGCGTCGCTGGCCCGCGCGCGGGACTGGCGCTGGCCGGCCTTTTCGGTGGCCTGGTGTCAAGCACGGCGACGATCGCCTCGATGGGCGCGCGCCATCGCGCCGAACCCACCCTGCGCGCGGGATGCGAAGCGGGCGCGATGCTGTCGACCGCGGCGACCTGGCTGCTGGCCATGCTGCTGCTGCTGGCGGTTTCGCCCGTGGTGGCGCTGACGGTGGCGCCGGCCGCAATGGCGGGGCTGGCAGTGGCCGCAGGCAGCGGCTGGTGGCAAGCGCGGCGCGTACCCGCTGATGCGCCGCGCACCGAAACCGCCTCAGCGCACGGACCGCTGCGCTTGCGCGAAGCGGCGGTGGTGGCCGCCACGCTGACAGCGGTGTCGCTGGTGGTGAGTTGGACCCAAGCGCATTTCGGAACGGCGGGGTTGCTGGCCGCGACGGCGTTGGGCGGTGTGGCCGACGCGCATGCCAGCATTGCCGCCTTGGGTGCCATGAGCGCAGCCGGGCTGGTGCAGCCGCAAACGCTGGTCACGGGCACGCTGGTCGCGGTGGCGACCAATGCGCTCACGCGCACCGCGGTGGCCTTTGTCTCGGGAGGACCGCGTTTCGGCGCCGTGGTTGGTACGTCCTTGGCGGCATCCACCACCGCGGCCGCGGCCGTTGCCTGGGCTGCCGCCTGATGAAGCCGGCTGAACCCGGCTGAACCCGCCCCCGCTGACCGAGACGCCTTGGGTTGATCAACCTCAAGGAAGGGCCATGGGAACTCGCGTCGAATCGCTCTAGGTGCAGCGGGCTGCATCACCACAAGGGAGGAGATCAGCATGGCATCTTCGTACACGCTCAGCGCCCTGCGCCATCAACTCGACGCACGCGCCGTACAACTCCACCAAGAGATCGCCGCCTCGAAGGCCCGCGTCGTCACCGATCCCGCTGAACCCGCTGAACAGGGTGACCGCAGGGAACAGGCCGAAGCGCAAGCGCGCGATGTGGTGGCCGACGGCGAAATGGAACGTGACCGCGCCGAATTGCGCGACATCATCGCCACCTGCCAGCGCATCGACCTGGGCCTTTACGGTACGTGCATCGATTGCGACCAGTCCATCCCCGCACAGCGCCTGCAAGTTCAACCGGCCTCGCTGCGTTGTTTGGCCTGCCAGGGAAAGCTTGAACACCGCTCGCAAGGCGCACACGGTTGACGGGCTCTGCGACAGGTTCAAGGTCGCTCCGGTCCATCGCACGCGCTACCGCCCGTCGTCGATGGCGCGTGCACCCAAAGCCTGGGCAGACATTGGCGCGGAATCGGTGTCGCATCCGTGACAAGCCCAGGTGTCAATTCGCATAGCCGCGTTCAGAATCAGCCCGGTGGATGCGCAACTTTTCACACTCAGAAGGAAACCTCATGAGCTTGATGGCTTACATCGTTCTGGCCCTGGTTGCCGGTGCCGTGCTCGGCACTTCGCTGGGCTTCATGATGAATGCGGAGAAAAACCGGGTACCCGAATTGCGCCGCTGGCTGGTGCTGGCCGGCACCGCCGTGGTGGTGATGACCTGTGCCATCGTGATGAAGACACTGAGCGACGGCTCGACGATGGACCTCATCAGCAAGGCCGGCGCTGGGCTGGCCTTCGCGGCCAGCCTGGGCGTGGCCCTTACGCGCTGGCCGCTGCGGACCTGAATCGCGATTCCCGCAGGCCCCGTCGGCAACCTGCCTGATCGTGCCGTTCGCTTCGGTACATCCCCGGTAGGGGGGGTGCAGGGGTGGCCGGATGGCCCCTGTTCAAAGCGGGATCCGCTTTCAACAATCGAGCCATCCGCTCGATGTCCGTGCGGGCAACTGGGATCCGCCCGATGAAACCTCACTGTCCCCTTGCTGCCGCCCTGAGTGCCCTGACCCTGGCGGTCGCGACGCCGGCCTCGGCCATCGTCATTGATATCGATGCGACACAGAACGGTTCCTACATCGCGGGTGGGCCGCAGTACCTGCTGCCCGGCACCGTGGCCCAGCCCTACAACGCGGTGCAGCTGACGCTGGACGCCGGTACCTACGCCATCACCAATGCCGCCAGCACGGGCTACTTCTCGGGCTGGAACTTCAACGGCAGTGGTCTGGGCTCGACCAGCAACTGGGTCTGGAGCTTCCAGATGGCCGAGCACGGCGGCAACATCATCGAAGACGCCTACATGAACGACGTGCGGAGCTCGCAAGCGGCCATGGCCAGCCAGACGGGCACCTTGTCCTGGAACGGCAACACGCTGCTGGGCAGCACCACCACCGCGGGCTTCACCGACACCTTCACGCTGAGCCACACCACGGTGCTCGACTTTTATGTCGATGACTACAACTGGGGTCTGGGCGACAACTACGGCGGCGTGTCGCTGAGCATCAGCGCCGTGCCCGAGACCGGTTCTGGTTCGATGCTGGTGGCTGGGTTGATCGCCATGGCGTCGGTGGCCGCACGCAAACGCAAGCGCAACTGACCTGCAAGGGGCTGCCTGGCGGCGTCCAGGGCCCCGCTCGATGGGTGACGCGAAGGCGCACAACCCTGTGGGCCATGGCCACCCGCAGCCGCAGCTGCTGGCCTTGGCCGTTCAGGCCGCAGTCCGACGGCTTCGCGGCGGTGCCACGAACATGGCCCGTGGCGGGCTCCGCCGGGCCGGCAGCGGTTTGGCGACATCGGCCAGCGTCAGCGCATCCATTTCAGCGAACCAGGCCTGCATCGCGCGAGCCAACGCACCGCGCAGGCGGCACTGCGCAGTGAGCGTGCAGGTATCGATTGCCGGGTCGAAGCACTCGACCAGACGGAAGTCGGTCTCGGTGGTGCGCACCACCGCGCCGATGTTGATGTCCTCAGCCGGCAGCATCAACCGTATGCCACCGCCTCGGCCGCGCGTGGTGGCCAGCAAGCCCTCGCGGGCCAGGTTGTTCACCACCTTCATCAGGTGATTGCGCGAAACCTGCAGGCTTTCGGCCAGGCCGGCGATGGTCAGCAATTCTTCACCCTGGTTGGCGCACGCCATCAGCACGCGCAGCGTGTAGTCGGTGTACTCGGACAAGCGCATGGCGTCACCTTTCGATCAGTGGCGTACGGACTGTAGAGCAGGGTCTTGAGCTTGTGGGGTCGTGCTGACATCTATAACATGTAAGACATATATATCTTATATCGAGCCTGAAGCGGCATGAGGCCGCTTCGTTGGCCGAAGCACCATGACCCTGCCGATCTTCCCAACGCCCATAGAGCCGGGCGGTACCGCCACGCTGCCCGAAACCGACCGTGGCATGCCGCTGTTCCGGCTGGGCTTCCGCCCGTTCTATTTGCTGGCCGCCGCTTATGCCGCCATCGCCATCCCGATGTGGCTGGCAGTCGCGAACGGGCTGCTCAACTGGACGGCGCCGATCTCGCCGCTGCTGTGGCACGCGCACGAGATGCTGTTCGGATTTGCCTGTGCTGTCATCGTCGGCTTCCTGCTCACGGCGGGCAAGGCGTGGACAGGCCTCGGCACCCTGCGCGGCCCGCCTCTGGCTGCCTTGGCCGCACTGTGGCTGCTGGCGCGCGTGGCCGCGCTGGCAGATGCCTACGCGCTGTACGCCATGCTGGACATGCTGCTGCTGCCCGCCGTCGCTGTGGTGCTGGGCCGTGTGCTGCTGCGCGCGGGCAACAGGCGCAACCTGCCGTTGCTGGGCCTGCTGGCGTTGCTGACGCTGGCCAATGCGCTGTTCCATGCGGCGGTGCTCGGCTGGCTGAACGTGCCGCCCCTGCGCGCACTGCATGCAGGCCTGGCTTTGGTCGTGATGATCGAATGTGTGATGGCCGGCCGCGTGGTTCCGGCCTTTTCCGAAGGTGCCACGCCGGGGCTGCGCTTGAAAGTGTCGCCGCGGCTGACCCAGCTGACGCTGGCGGCCACGGCAGTGGGTTTGTGCATCTGGGTGCTGTTGCCCGCCGGGCCCGCCGGTGCTGTCGTTCTGGCCTGCGCTGCGCTGGCACACGCCGCGCTGCAATCGAAGTGGAAGCCTTGGTTGACGCGTGCGCGGCCCATCCTGTGGGTGCTGCACGTGGCTTATGCCTGGATACCGGTCGGACTGCTGCTGCTGGCGCTGGCGCAACTGGGCATCGTCGCCGAATCGGCGGGCATCCACGCGCTGGCCGTGGGGGCCACAGGCGGTCTGGTCATCGGCATGATCACGCGCACCGCACGTGGCCATACGGGCCGGCCGCTGAAGGCCTCGCGCGCCGAGGTCACGGCTTACGCACTGGTGCTGGCTGCGGCCGTGATGCGCGTGCTGCTGCCCATGCTGGTCGCGCCGCAACGGGCTTGGCTGCTGGCGGCCAGCGCATGGAGCGCAGCTTTCGCCATCTACCTCTTCGTGTTCGCACCGTGGCTGACCAGTCCGCGTGCAGACGGCAAGGACGGCTGAGACCGTTACCCAGGCGCGCACCGCGCGTTGACCGGAGGTGCTGCGGCAACTTCTTGATCTGGCGCAAGGGCAGCCGACGACGACCATGTGAAGATAGATGTACGGAATGTGCATCTATATGTGCCTACTCCCACCCTAGCGATCCAGGAGCGACACTTGACCCATCCCATCAGACCCCTCATCACCCGCGCGGCAGTGGCCTGCGCATTGCTGGCGTTCGCCATGGTCACGCACGCGGCAGCCGCCACGAAGCGCGACAGTGGCGACTTCGGTCCGCCGCAGGGCGCGCCGGTACGCGCCGTGCTGACCAGCCCGCCGAATGTTCCGCCACCCATCACGCGCAAGACGCCGGCCAAGGTCATCGTCGAGCTGGAAGTGGTCGAGAAGGAAATGCAGATTTCAGAGGGCGTGAACTACACCTTCTGGACCTTTGGCGGCACGGTGCCGGGCAGCTTCATCCGCGTTCGCCAGGGCGACACGGTCGAGTTCCACCTGAAGAACCACCCGAGCAGCAAGATGCCGCACAACATCGATCTGCACGGCGTTACCGGCCCAGGCGGCGGGGCCGCGTCCAGCTTCACGGCACCGGGGCACGAGTCGCAGTTCACCTTCAAGGCGCTGAACGAAGGCATCTACGTCTACCACTGCGCCACCGCGCCGGTGGGCATGCACGTGGCCAACGGCATGTACGGCTTGATCCTGGTCGAGCCCCCCGAAGGCCTGCCCAAGGTGGACCATGAGTACTACGTGATGCAAGGCGATTTCTACACCACCGGCAAATACCGCGAGAAGGGCCAGCAGCCCTTCGACATGGAAAAGGCCATTGCCGAGCAGCCGACCTATGTGCTGTTCAACGGCGCCGAGGGCGCACTGACCGGCGACAAGGCAATCACTGCCAAGGTTGGCGAAAGCGTGCGCCTGTTCGTGGGCAATGGCGGGCCGAACCTGGTGTCCAGCTTCCACGTCATCGGTGCCATCTTCGACGAGGTGCGTTATGAGGGCGGCAGCAACGTGCAGAAGAACGTGCAGACCACGCTGATCCCGGCCGGCGGCGCGGTAGTGGTCAAGTTCACGACCAAGGTGCCCGGCAGCTATGTGCTGGTGGACCATTCGATCTTCCGGGCTTTCAACAAGGGTGCTCTGGCGATCCTGAAGGTCAGCGGGCCTGAGAACAAGGCCATCTATTCGGGCAAGGAACTCGACTCGGTCTATCTCGGCGACCGTTCGCAACCGAACATGAACGCCGTGACCGCTGCGTCCAAGGCTGCCGCCAGCGGCACGCTGACCTTGCAAGACCAGGTGCAAGCGGGCCAGGCCTTGTTCGCCGGCACCTGTTCGGTGTGCCACCAAGCCAATGGCAATGGGCTGGCCGGTGTGTTCCCACCGCTGGCCAAGTCCGACTACCTGGCTGCCGATCCCAAGCGCGCCATCGCCGCGGTGCTGAACGGCCTGAGTGGCAAGCTCACGGTGAACGGCCAGGCCTATGACTCGGTGATGCCGCCGATGAACCAGCTCAACGACGACGAGGTGGCGAACATCCTGAGCTACGTGCTGAACAGCTTTGGCAACGGCGGGGGACGCGTGCTGACCGAAGACGTGAAGGCCGTTCGTGCCGTCAAGCCGGTGCGGGCAGCGGCCGCCGCGCACTGAGGTCTGCGATGGACATCTGGCGCACCGTGGCTGCTGTCAGCATGTGCGGGTGGGCTGGCGCTGCCTGTGCGCAGCCCGCGTACGTGCAGGTGCCTGCGGGCACGCTGAACAGCGTGCTGGCCAGCGACGCTGAACGCAGCACGCCGGCAGCGGTAGAGGCGTTCGCGATGCGCGTTTCGCCCGTCACCCAGGGCGAGTTTCTGGCCTTCGTGAACCGGCAACCGCAGTGGCGTCGTGACGGGGTTGCGCGCACATTCGCCGACGCGAACTACCTGCAGCAATGGTCAGGCCCGACGACCCTGCCGGACACGGCTGCTGCCGCGCAGCCGGTGACACAAGTCAGCTGGTTCGCCGCGCAGGCCTTCTGTGAGGCAGAAGGCGCAAGGCTGCCGACCTGGCTGGAATGGGAATATGCGGCCGCCGCAGACGCCACGCGCGCCGACGCGCGCAGCGACCCGGCCTGGTTGGCGCGCATTCTGGGCTGGTACGCCAGGCCGGCGAGCACGATGCTGCCGGCAGTGGGCGGCGTGGCCAATGTCTATGCCGTGCGCGACCTGCACGGCCTGGTGTGGGAATGGGTGGACGACTTCAACGCGCTGCTGGTGAATGCCGACAGCCGATCAGCCGAAGACGCCGACAAGCTGAAGTTTTGTGGCGCCGGCGCCATCAATTTGCAAGACCGGCAGAACTACGCAGTGCTGATGCGCATTGCGTTGCTGTCATCTCTGAACGCATCGGACAGCACCAGCAGCCTCGGCTTTCGCTGCGTGCGGCCGGCAACCAAGGACCTGCCATGAATACCTTCGACACGCGCCGCCTGATGCTGACGGCACTGCTGGCGGCACCGCTGGCGCTGTTGCTGGGTGGCGGTTCCAGTGCATCGGCCTCCGAGCCTGCCTTGCCGACCGATTCCATCTATCAATTGCCGGTTCAACTCACCGATCAAGCGGGCCGCACGCGGGCCTTATCCGCCGGCCGCGGGCACCCGGTGCTGGTGAGCATGTTCTACATGTCGTGCGAGTTCGTCTGCCCGATGCTGGTCGAGGCGCTGGCTGACACAGAAGCCAGGTTGACGCCCGAAGAGCGCAGCCGATTCAGCGTGTTGCTGGTCACCTTCGACCCGGCGCGCGACACCGTGGCGGTGTTGAAGAAAACCGCCGAGCAGCGGCAACTGGACCCAGCGCACTGGACGCTGGCGCGGACTGATGCGGCCAGTGTGCGCAAGTTGGCAGCCACGCTGGGCGTGCAGTACCGCGCGCTGCCCAACGGTGACTACAACCACACGACGGCGCTGATCCTGCTGGACGCCGAAGGCCGCATCGCGGGCCGCACGTCTCAACTGGGCAATGCCGACCCCGCGTTCGTGAAACTGGCCAAAGCCGAAGCCCGTCGTGGCGCACCATGAGGCTGCAGGCCGCGACCCGGGAGCCATCGGCGGCTCGCACGCTGCACGGCACCGGCATCAAGCCACGCGGATCAGCTTCTTGTTGATGAATTCGTGGATGCCGGCGGCCGACAGTTCACGGCCATAGCCCGAATTCTTGACCCCGCCAAACGGCAGGTCGGGCAGCGACACTGCGGCCGAGTTGACGAACACCATGCCGGTGTCGATGCGGCGCGCCACGCGGCGGCCGCGCTCGGCGTCTTGCGTGAACACCGAACCACCCAGACCGAAGGGCGAATTGTTGGCCAGCGCCACGGCTGCGGCTTCATCGGGCACGCGGAAGAACATCGCCACGGGACCGAAGAACTCTTCGCTGAACATCGGGTTGTCTTCAGCGACATCGGTCAGGATCGTCGGCTGCATGAAGTTGCCCTTCATGCCCGCCACGCGCTGGCCGCCCAGCACCAGCTTGGCACCGTGCTTGACGGCGGTTTGCACCTGCTGCTCGAGCTTGTCCAGCGCGTCGGCCGAGCTGAGTGGTGCCAGCGTGGTCTGCTCGTCCATCGGGTCACCCGGCTTGAACGGGGCCAGTGCCGCCTTGAATTTGTCAAGAAAGTCATCGGCCACAGCGTCCAGCACGATGAAGCGTTTTGACGCGGTGCAGGCCTGGCCGGCGTTGCCCATGCGGCCGCTGACGGCCTGCTTGACCGCGCGTCCCATGTCGGCATCTTCCAGCACGATGAAGGCGTCGCTGCCGCCCAACTCCATCGTCGATTTCTTCAGGTTCTGGCCTGCACGCGCGGCCACCACGGCACCTGCCGCTTCGCTGCCAGTCAAGGCCACGCCACGCACCCGCTTGTCGTCGATCAGCGCGGCGACCTGGTCTTTCGACACGAACAAGTTGGTGTAGCCGCCGGCGGGCAGGCCGGCGTCGTTCATCAGCTGCTCGAAGGCCAAGGCGCATTGCGGCACGTTGGACGCGTGCTTGACCATCACCACGTTGCCGGCCATCAGGTTGGGCGCGGCGAAACGGGCGATCTGGTAGTAGGGGTAGTTCCAGGGCTCCACGCCAAACAGCACGCCCAGGGGGCTGCTTTCCACCACGGCCTAACCCTTGTCGGTCTTCAGCGACTCGGGCGCCAGAAAGGCCTCGGCGTGGTCGGCGTAGTAGTCGATGATTGCGGCGCTGAGCGCCACCTCGCCGGCGCTTTGGGCAATCAGCTTGCCCATCTCCAGCGTGGCCAGCGCGGCCAGCGCGGGCTGGCGGTCGCGCATCAAGGCCGCTGCGCGCTTGAGCACGGTCTTGCGCTGCGCAATGCTCTGGTCACGCCAGGTGTTGTCGAAGCAGACCTGGGCGGCTTGCAGCTTGGCCTCCAGCTGCGCGTCGCTGATGTCGTCGAAGGACTTCTCCACCGTGTTGGTGTAGGGGTTGGTGCTGCGGTAGGCCATGAGGCGCTCCTGGTTCGGTGGGTTCGGGGGGGTACGGAGGGTTCAGTCGATGCGTGTCATTCAGCGCGCAGCCAGGCGTGCCAGCAGCGCCCGCGCGGCCGGCTCTGAAGAAGCCGGGTTCTGGCCGGTAATCAGCGGGCCATCGGACACCACGTAGGGCTGCCAGTCTGCGACCTTGCTGTACCGGCCGCCGTTTTCCACCAGCAGGTCTTGCACCAGAAACGGCACCACATGGGTCAGGCCAGCGGCCGCCTCTTCAGAGTTGGTGAAACCCGTCACACGTTTGCCCTTGACCACCGAGTTGCCATCAACATCCTTGGCGCGCCACAAAACGCCTGGCGCATGGCAGACAGCGGCCACGGTCTTGCCGGCTTGCAGCATCTGCTGGATCAGCCGCAACGAGTGCGAGTCTTGCGCCAGATCCCACAGCGGCCCGTGACCGCCCGGGTAGAACACGGCGTCATAGCTGGCCGCATCCACTTCGGCCAGCGTGCCGGTGTGGGCCAGCGCGTGCTGTGCATCCACATCGGTTTTGAAACGCCGGGTGGCCTCCGTCTGTGCGTCGGGCTCGTCGCTCTTGGGGTCCAGCGGCGGCTGGCCGCCCTTGGGTGACACCAGGGTCACGGCGGCGCCTGCGTCTTTGAACACGTAGTAAGGCGCGGCAAATTCTTCCAGCCAGAAGCCAGTTTTCTTGCCGGTATCGCCAAGCTGGTCGTGAGAGGTCAACACCATCAGGATGTTCATGGGGGGGTCCTTTTGCTTTGGGTGGGCAGCCATTCACCGCGCTGGGTGTGCGTGCGCAACAGCGCGCGGTGCGCACAGCGCATGCGTTTAGCGCCATCGAAAAGGGACATTAGCGCGCACTGCGGCAGCACACGGACAGCGCATGACCCGAGCGCTTGTAGGACAAGAGGACGGTGCGACCGGCCACTGGCCACTTGCCACTTGCCACTTGCCACTGGCCACCGGCTGCCGGCGGCACGGCCAGCGCACGCCGTGGTGCGCCGTGGTGCGCCGCCGCCAAGCCTCAGCGCTTGACCTTGGCACCCGTCAACTGCGCGACCGCCGCCAGCGTGGTCTGGGCGGCGTTCAGGCCGAGCAAAAAGTCCTTGTCCGAGTAGGACGCGTACAGATCGGTCGGCTGGTGCCAGTGCGGGTTCCAGCCGGCGCCGATTTGCTGGCCGCGCTCGTTTTCGCGCAGTGAAATGGCGGGCACCTCGTCCATGAAAGGCGTCGAGTCGGTGTTGGTCATGTGGAAGCCGACCGCTGCCGGGTAATTCGTCGCGTACTTGTCGTTGGCGGCGCGGAAAGCCCAGGCCAGCCGGGCGGCGGCTTCGGCATATCTGGCCGTGGACTGGTATTCGATGTTCACGTCGGCTTCGGCGCGCTGATCTCTCGGCGGCGCAAAAACAGGCTGGCCCTTGGCGTCGAGCACGGGCTTGCCGTTGCCGTCCAGCTTGGGCACGGGCATGCCGTGGTCGAACATCATCATGTCGTGCTGGATCATGCCCAGCCACATCGGCTCGGGGTACAGGCCCGAGCCCTTGGGGCTTTCGATGCCCTGCAAGCCCTTGCGTTGGGCCACGTAGGCGCTGGCCCCTTGCAGACCCGTCTCTTCGTTGTTCCACAGGGCGAAGCGGATGGTGCGCTCGGTCTCCACGCCGGGCTGGCTGAAGATGCGCGCCAGCTCCATCACCAGCGCCGTGCCCGAGCCGTCGTCATTGGCCGCCTCGCCCCAGCCGATGCCGTCCATGTGCGCGGCCACGATGTACATCTCGTCGGGCCGTGTGGTGCCGACCTTGGTGCAGTACACGTTCTCGCGCAGCGAGGTGCCCTCGGGCGTCGGTTCCGCATTCAAGGTCCGCAGGCGCTCGTCGGGTTGCGCCATCGGGTCGGTGTTGACGCCGGTGGCGCCGCGCTGGCCGAACAAGGTGCTGCCGCCCTGGCCGGCAGGACCGCCAGCGCGTGGTGGCTGCGGCACGCCGGGCGTGCGCCGCGCCGGCTCGGTGTAGCTGTACTGCAGGCGTTCGGTTTTCGTGCAGCCGGAGGCCTTCAATTGAGCCTCTATCCAGTCCAGCGCCTTGCGGTTGCGCTCGGTACCTTGCCGGCGGTCGCCAAATTGGGTCAGGCCCTTGACGGTGGCCTTGTACTGGGCCAGGTCGAGCTGGCTGACCAGGAAGGCGATTGGGTCTGCAGCCGGTGCCGCAGCGACAGCGGGCGCAACCGGCGCGGGCGGCGTGACCGGCATCTGCGCAAAAGCCAAAGGCCACGCGCAAGCCAGCGCAAGGAACACGGCCCGGTGGTGGGCGCGGTCAGCAGCAAGTCGGGATACAGGGTTCATGTCGGTTTGCAGCAAAAAATGTGGGTGTATCTGGCGCGACGAGGATAAGAGAAATGCGCGCGGGAACTACCGAGTACGGCAGCAGCAGCTTGGCCACAGAATGCGCCGCTGGCGGTGTCCACCGCGATTCAAAGAACCCGACTCCGATGCAACTTCGACGTGTAGTGACGGGCCACGATGCCGAAGGCCAGGCGGTGGTGCAGATCGACGAGCTGTGCGCCAACGTGCTGTCGCGGCGGCCGCTGCACAGCAGTTGCGTGGTCTGGTCGAGCGCTGAATTTCCCATCGACAACGCCGCGCCCGGCGACTTGGCCGCGCGGGACGTGGCTGTCGTCGGCAAGACCGACTCGGTGTTCCGCGTCGTTGAATACCAGCCCGGTGTTGCGCCGCGCAACCACCGCACCGAAACGCTGGACTACGCCGTGGTGCTGAGCGGCGAAATCGACATGGAACTGGATGGCACCAGCGTTCATTTGAAGCAGGGTGACGTGCTGGTGCAGCGCGGCACCATCCACAACTGGGTCAACCGGGGCACGGTGCCGTGCACCATCGCCTTCGTGCTGATCGCCGCGCAGCCGCTGGCGCTGGCGCGCGAGACCCTCAATGCCGTCGGCTGAAGCCGGCAGGAAGCAGACCATGTTTTTGACACGCCGCTGCGCCCTGCAGACGCTGGGCCTGGCCTTCAGCGCGGGCCCTTACGCAGCGCTCATACCCGCACAAGCACAAGCACAAGCACAAGCACAAGCACAAGCGCAGGCGTACCCGACCAAGCCCGTGAAGATCGTGGTGCCCTCAGCGCCGGGCGGCGGCACCGACATCGTCGGACGCTTGCTGGCGCAGTCGCTGGGCAAGTCTTTGGGGCAGAGTTTCTTCGTCGAAAACAAGGCCGGTGCGGGCAATTTGATCGGCATCGAATTTGTCGCCAAGGCCGCGCCCGATGGCTACACGCTGCTGTTCGTGCCCAGCCCTCTGGTGCTCAACACCATCCTCTACAAGGCCGCGAAATACGACCCGGTGCAAGACTTCGCGCCCATCTCGTTGGCCGCCACCACGCCGAACATCCTGGTCGTGAACCCCAGCGTCAAGGCCAGCACCCTGCGCGAATTCATCAAGCTGGCCAAGGACGCGCCGGGCAAGGTGAACTACGCCAGCGCCGGGGTCGGCACGTCGCCGCACATGTCGATGGAACTGCTGGCCAGCATGGCCGGCGTGCAAATCCAGCACATCCCGTACAAGGGCACCGCGCCCGCCGTCAGCGACCTGCTGGGCGGGCAGGTCAGCGCGATGTTCTCGAACGCGCTGACCGTGCTGCCGATGATCCAGGCCGGCCGCCTGCGCGCGCCGGCGGTGTCGGGCCAGCAGCGCCTGGCCCTGCTGCCCGATGTGCCCACGGTGGCTGAGGCCGGCGTGCCGGGTTATGTGGCCGAGCAGTGGTACGGCCTGCTGGCGCCGGCAGGCACGCCAGCGGCCGTCGTCAAGCTTTTGCACGGCCAGGTGCAGCAGGCGCTGAACGCGAAAGAAGCGCGCGACAAGCTGCTGTCTGAAGGCGCGCAGCCGGTGGGCAGCAGCCCGACCGAATTCGCCACCGTCATCCGCGACGACCTGGCGAAATGGACGGCGGTGGCCAAGCGCGCCGGCATCGAGGCCGAGTGACCCAGCAAGCGGCTCAGGCGGTGCGCAGTTTCGGCATCATGCGCAAAGCGTTGCCCCGTTCAATGGCCAACAGTTCGGCCTTCGTGAAGTTGCGCTCGGCCAGGCCGACGCGCACGTCTTCGGCCTTGCGGTAGGGGAAGTCGCTGCCGAACAAGATGTTCGACGGCGGTATCAGCACGCGCAGCGCGGCGATGGCGCCTTCGTGGTGTCCCTGGGCGGTGTCGTAGTAGAAGCGCTGCACTTCCGCCAGCAGGCCGTTGGGCATCACGGCCTTGGCCTTTTCCTTCATGTCGACTTCCTGGCGCGTGAAGCGGGCCCAAAGGAAGGGCAGCGTGCCACCGCTGTGCGACCAGATCCATTTGATGTCGGGGTAGCGGTTGGCCGCACCACCGAACAACAGGCTGGCGATGGTGCGCGTGGTGTCGGCCGGGAATTCGATGGCCGACGGCGGCAGGCCTTCGATGGGGTTGCGGCAGCAGGCCGGCGCCAGCGGGTGGGTGTAGATCACGGCCTTGCGCCGGTTCAGTTCGTCCCAGATCGGCCAGAAACGGCGGTCGCCCAGGTAGTGGGTGCCGTAGCTGGTCATCAGGCCGATGCCGTCGGCCTTCAGCGTGTCCATCGCGTACTCGATCTCGCGCAGGCTGCCTTCAACGTCCATCAGCGGCAGCGTCGCGAACGAGCCGAAGCGGCCGGGGAAGTCGCGCGCCATTTTCGCGGCGTATTCGTTCGATTCACGGGCTGCCTTGCGGTCGCAAGCGGCGTCGTCGAAGTAGGCGCCGGGCTGCATCAGCGCGACCACCGAGGTGGCGATGCCGTTGCGGTCCATGTCTTCCAGCGACATCTGCGGCGACCACTTGGGCGTGCCGCCGATGCCGCGCCGTGTCAGTTCGGCCGCGTAGGCCGGCGGCACGATGTGGTGGTGGATGTCGATGCGGTGCGGCGCGGCCTTGGCGGTTGTTGCGGTGCCGGTCGCGCTGCCGGGCGCGCTGCCGGTTTCGCAGCCGGCCAGCAGGCCGGTCGCGCCGACGGCGCCGATGGCGCCGATGGCACCGAACGCGCCCAACCCACTTAGAAAACCTCGGCGCGAGCACGCGCCCACCGGGGTCGGCTCATTGCAGTTGCAGGTCCATCGCTTCATGTCGTTGCTCTCGGGTTGTGGTCCACGGGTTTCGGCGCTGTCATCGTTCGAGCTGGATGTTCGATTCCTTGATGACCTTGCGCCACTTGACGATCTCGGCGCGCACGTAGTCGGCAAATTCCTCAGGCCCGGCGGCGTCGAGTTCATAACCCGTGGCCAGGGCGTCGTCCTTCATGGCGGGCGAACTCAGCGCCTTGGCGGTCTCCGCCGCCAGCCGGTTGATGATGGCTTTGGGCGTGCCGGCGGGCACGAACAGACCGTTCCACCCCGAGGCCTCGACACCGGGCAGCCCGCCTTCACCCAACGTGGGCACCTGCGGCAAGATGACCAGCCGCTTGGCCGAGGCCACGCCCAGAGCACGCAACTTGCCGCTGCGCACATGCTGCTGCACGACCACCGGCGACAGGAAGGCCACCATCACGTGGCCGGCCAGCAGGTCGGGCAGTTCGGCGCCGATGGCTTTGTACGGAATCTCGCGCGCGCTGATGCCGGCCGCCAGCTTGAACTTCTCGCCCAGCAGTTGGGTGATCGAACCGGGGCCGCTGGACGCCACCGTCACCAACTGCGGCTGCGCCTTGGCCAGCGCGATGAAGGCCGCCAGGTCGGGTGCCGCCACGCTGGCATTGACGACCATCACCAGCGGCGTCACCGTCAGCCGCGCCACCGGTATCAGCGCCTCGTTCAGGCGGCAGCAGCTGTCGTTCAACAGCAAGTCGTTCAGTGAGTTGTTGATGTTGCCGTGGAACAGGGTGTAGCCATCGGGCGCGGCGCGCGCCGCTTCACGCGCACCGATGGCGCTGTTGCCGCCGGCGCGGTTCTCGATGACCACCGGCTGCCCCAGCGCTTCGGCCAGCATGGGCGCCAGCCGGCGCGCGAAAACGTCGACGGCGCTGCCGGGCCCGGCGGGCTCGATCAGGCGTATCGCCTTGGTCGGCCAGGCCGGGGTCTGCGCGAAGGCCGGAGCCGCAAAGGCCAGGCAGCCCACCAGGCAGCCCGCCAGGCAGCCCGCCAGAGAGGCTGACAGGCAGGCGGTCAGCCTTCCGAGCCGCGTCAATTTCCGTAGATTCATGGACCTGTCCTCAAGCTGCGCCGAGCAGAAATTCGCGCACGATGCGGTTGTATTCGGTGGGGTTCTGCACATTGGCGATGTGCGCCGCCTGCGGCACCGGCACATAGGTCGCGCCGGGCACCAAAGCGGCCATGCCGCGCATCAGCGTTTCCGGGCCGCCGCTCTTGTCTTCAGCCCCGCCCACGAACAGTGTCGGTGCCTGGACGCGGTGCAACTCGCTTTCGAGGTCGAGCCCGACAAACGCGCCGACGCAACCGAGGTAGCCGTCGAGGCTGGTGCTGCGAACCATGGCCCGCACGCGGTCGATGACCTCAGGGTGGGCGGCCTTGAAGTCGTCGGAAAACCAGCGTTGCGCGGTCTGCTCGACGATGGCCTCGACACCGCCGGCTTTCACGGTATCGGTCAGGCGCTGCCACATCACCGCGAACTCGGGAACCATGCGCGCGCGGCAGCAACTGGGTACCAGGCGGGCAATGCGGCCGGGCTGGTCGATGGCGGTGCGCAGCGCCACGGTGCTGCCCAGGCCCAGGCCGAGCAGGTGCGACTGGGTGATGCCCAGCGCGTCCCACAGTGCCAGCAGGTCGGCCGACAGCGAGGCAATGGAGTAGGGCGGCGGTGTCGCTTGGGTCAGGCCCTGCCCACGCAGGTCGTAGCGCAGCACGCGGAAGCGGTCACACAGCGCCTGGGCCTGGCCCTCGAACAGCCCGGTGTCATTGGCAATGCCGGTGACGCAGGTCAACCAGGGCGCGCCTTCCGGGCCGTCGATCGTGCAGTGCATGCGAATGCCCGCGGCTTGTACAAACATGGTCGGCGCTCTTTCGGAATCTGTTGGGGGGACGCTGCGGAAACCGTCGCGTTCAGCGCGCAGCCATGCGGTGCATGAAGTCGACGAACACGCCTGCCAGCGTTTCTTCGTAGGGTGCCCATTCGGTGAAAGGCAGCAGCGGCACGTCCAGGTCTTCGATGGGCAGCCGGAACAGTTCGGCGCCGGGGATGCGGGCGGCCGCGGCCAGCCCGTTGGTCGAAGCGTGCGTTCGGTCGTTGCCCGGCACGACGAGCGTGGGCACGGCAATGGCCGCCATCTGCGCATCGGTCAAGCCCAGCACCGGCTCACGCGGCCCGCGCAGGAAAACGTCCAGCCAGTGCGACATCACGCGGATGTAGTGCTGCGGGTCCAGCGCCATCAGGTAGTCGGCGTTCGGCGGGTAGGCCGCGATGCGTTCGCGGTATTGCTCGGTGGCGCAGACGGCCGCCATGCCGCCTTCCTGCGCGGCACGGATGAACTGGCCGTAGTACATCTCGGGCAGACGGCCGGCGGCGATGGGGCCGCCGGTGATGCGCATCAGCATCAGCGCGCGCACGGCCTGCGGGTGGCGCAACGCGGTCAGCATTGATGTGCGCGCGCCCGATGAAGCACCGCCGAAGAAGGCCGGCGAGGCGCCCAGGTGTTCGAGCAGGGCCACCACGTCGTCGGTCCATAGTTCTTCTTCGCCGAGTTCGCCTTCAATCAGGATTTGCGAAGCACCGGTGTTGCGGCGGTCGTGCAGCAGCACGCGGAAACCAGTCTGGGCGATGCGCGTGGCCAGCGGCACGAATTCGGCATACGAGCGCCGGCCGCCGGTGATCAGGGCCAGCCACGGACCGCTGGCGCCGACCACTTCGTACTGCAGATGGACGCCGCGTATCTGGGCATGGGACATGTCGGGTAGGCCGTCGAACGGCGCGCGCAAAGACTGCGCATCATCGGTGCGAAATCGGCCGCAACCCACGCAGCGGCCGTAGGTGTTTGTCCGGTTTCCGGCCGTCCGTCAGGGCAGGCGCGGGTCGTCCAGCGCGCTGTCCACCAGCGCCAGGAAGTGCGCCACGTCGACCGGCTTGGTCACGTAATGCAGCGCGCCGCTTTCCAGTGCTTCCTGCACCTGCAGGCTGGTCGCGTCGGCCGACACCACGACCACAGGAATGGCGGCCAGCGCCGGGTCCTGCTTCAGCTGGCGCAAGACTTCCATGCCACTGATGTCGGGCAGTTGCATGTCCAGCAGCACCAGGTCGGGCGGCGCGCTGCGGATGGCCGCCAGCCCCTGCTCGCCCAGCATGGACACGTCCAGCAGCACCTGGGGGCGCTGCGCGAGGATGCCGCGCATCACCTCGATGTTGGTTTCGTTGTCTTCGACGTAGTGCACGTGGCGTTCGCGGTAAGGCGCGGGTCGGGTGTCGCTGTAGCGGGCGGCCGGGGCCTGGGCGCCATCGGCAGCCGGCAAGCGCAACGTGAAGATGGCACCGACGCCGGCCTCGCTGCTGGCGGTCAGCGTGCCGCCCATCAGTTCGGCCAGGCTGCGGCTGATGACCAGGCCGATGCCGGTGCCTTCGATGTCGCTGCCTTCGCGGCCCAGTCGGTTGTAGGGCTGGAACAAAGACGCCAATTGTTCGGGCGTCAGGCCCAGGCCGCTGTCGCTGACGGCCACCTCCACGCTGTCGCCGGCCTCGTCGCCGTGAGCCGGCACACGCCGCGCGGTGACGGCCAGCGCGCCGCCGTCGCGGTTGTACTTGACGGCGTTCGACAGCAGATTGGTCAGCACCTGCTTCAGCCGCAGCGCGTCGGCGATGACGCCTTGCGCGTCAGCGTCGATGGCATGCGCCACCGCGATGCCGCGTTCGGCCGCGTTGGCCGCCACCAGTTCCAGGCAGCCCGCCAGCAGCGGCTCCAGCGCCACCGGCGCCAGGCTGAGCTCGACCGTGCCCGATTCAATGCGCGCCAGCTCCAGCGTCTCGTTGATCATCTCCAGCAAATGCCAGCCGGCGCGCTGGATGCGTTGTGTCCAGTCCAGTTGGCGCGCCGACAGCGCCGGGTCGCGGTCCAGGCCGAGCAATTGGGCGAAACCGAGCATCGCGTTCAGCGGCGTGCGCAATTCGTGGCTCATGCGTGAGACGAATTCCGACTTGGCGCGGTTGGCCGCTTCGGCCCGCAGACGGGCTTGTTCGGAGGTCTCCAGGCGCACGGTCTCGGTGATGTCCTGCAAGGCGCAAACCATGCTGAGCACATGGCCGTTGGTGCCGCGCATCACGCTGATGGTGGCGTCGACCACGCGCTCGCGGCCCGTGCCGTCGCGCAGCCGCAACCGGCCGCCCAGCGTGTCGGCCGTGCCGCGTATCAGTTCGCGCCGCCAGGCCAGCAAGCGGTCGGCATCGACAGGGCGCACCAGTTCGATCACCGACATGCGCTTCAGTCGCCGTGCGCTGCGCCCCAGCAGGTCGCGCAGCGCCGGGTTGGTTTCGATGATGCGGCCCTGCGGGTCCAGGAACATCAGGCCCAGCGGCACGTGGTCCAGGATGTTGCGCAGCCGGGCCTCGCTTTCGCGCAGCGCGGTTTCGGCGTGTTCCCGATCCTCGATCTCGCGGCGCAGGTGGGCCGTGCTGGCCTGTACCTCCACCTCGGTGCGCCGGCTGTGCCCGGTCACGGTCAGCAGCAGCGCACCCAGCATGGCCGAAGCTGAAAGGCCGGCCAGCGACAGCAGCCAAACCGCCTCGATCTGATGGCCGGGCACGGCGGCGTGCGGGGCGCTGACGCGCAGTTCCACCGCGCGCCCGCCCAGGTCGAGAGGCCGTGCGGCGTGCAGGTCGGTGGGGCCGATGACGGTGTTCTCGCAGCCGGGCAGGCCGGCCAGCCGCCGCCGTTCGGCGCCGGTGTCCAGGTCCACCAGGCACCAGCGCAGGTAGGCCTGGTTGGGGCGGGCCAGGGTGCCCAGCAGGCGCTCGGTGCGCACGGTGACGAAGACCACACCGCGGAACAGCGCCTGGCGCTCGGCGGCGGTGCTGGGCTCGCCCCGATAGAGCGCCTGGTAGATCACCGTGCCGGTTTCCTGGGTCGCTGACTGGGTCAGCGCAAAGCCGGCCGTGGCCGCCGCTTGCCCACTGTCGCGCGTGGCCAGGATGGCGGCCCGCGCTGCCGGGATCGACAACGCATTCACGCCCAGCGCGTCCTGGTTGCCTGCCATCGGTTCGATGTAGCGCAGCGCCACCACTTCGCTGTCGCCGCGCCGCGCCGCGCCGTCGTCGCGGTCGAAGACGCGGTACCTGGTGTCACCCTGGGCGTGCACGTTGCCCTCGAAGCTGGCGATACCGGCCACCGGCATGCGGACGCTGTAGCCCGCGGCCTGCAGTTCGATGGGCTGGGCCAGCCACCAGCGCGCGGCCTGGTGCAGGGCTTCGCGGTCCAGGCTGCCGTGCCCCCGGCTGACACCGTGCAGGGCCTGCAGCGCGTGCAGCGGCGCGGCCATGCGCAGTTGCGCTTCGCTGGCCAGGCGGTCGGCATCGCGCTCGAAGGTGTTGCGCAAGCTCTGCTGGTCCAGCCGGTTGAACTCGTGGATGCCGACGCCCACCAGGCCCATCGCCACCAGCAACGGCAGCGCCACGGTGCGCCGCCGGGGCCGCCAGTCGGCGGCCGGCTGGCCCACGAAGGTCAACGCCAGCGGGGCGGCGATCAACACGCCCAGCGTGTCGCCCATCCACCAGGTCAGCCAATGGGTCAGAGCGCCTTCGCGGGTCAACCCGCCTGTGGTCAGCAAAACCAAGGTGGCCACGCTGGCGCTGATGCAGCAGGCCAGCGGTGCGGTCAGCAGCCCGAAACGCCAGATGTCGCGCGGCGCGCTCAGCACCATCGGCTGGCGCACGTAGCGCAGCACCAGTGCCGCACCGCAGATGGCCTGCAGCGTGGCGCCGGTGGCCAGCAGCGGCGGGTTCAGCCACGCCAGGCCTACCAGCGGCCCGTGCTGCGCAGCCAGCAGCATCTCCACCGCACAAGACCCCAGCCAGATGCCCGGCCAAGCCGCGCGGCCGTAGACCAGGGCCGCCGCCAGCGCAATGCCGGCCGGCGGGTATAGCGACAGCGCGTAGCTCAGCGGCGAGCTGACCGCAATCGCCACCCAGCCCGCCAGGGCATAGGCCAGGGCGCAAAACAGCGCCACGGCCACGCCCCGGTAGCCCACGGGCATCACACGTTGAACAAGAAATTCAACACGTCGCCGTCCTTGACGACGTATTCCTTGCCTTCAGCGCGCATCTTGCCGTGGTCCTTGGCGCCTTGTTCGCCTTTGAAGGCCACGAAGTCGTCGAAGGCGATGGTCTGGGCGCGGATGAAACCCTTCTCGAAGTCGGTGTGGATCACACCCGCCGCTTGCGGCGCGGTGTCGCCGATGTGGATGGTCCAGGCGCGCACTTCCTTCACCCCGGCGGTGAAGTAGGTCTGCAGGCCCAGCAGCTTGAAGGCGGCGCGGATCAGCCGGTTCAGCCCCGGCTCGTCCTGCCCCATTTCCTGCAGGAACATGGTCTTGTCTTCGTCGGCCATGTCGGCCAGTTCGGCTTCGGTCTTGGCGCAGATGGCCACCACCGGTGCCTTTTGCAAGGCGGCGTATTCACGCAGGCGGTCCAGGTAAGCGTTGTTCTCGAAGCCGGTCTCGCTGACGTTGCCGACGAACATCGCCGGCTTGGCGGTGATCAGGCACAGCGGCTTCAGGATGCCCCACTCTTCCTTGCTGAACGCGACGCCGCGCACCGGCTGCGCCTGGTCCAGCGCGGCCTGGCACTTTTCCAGCACTTTCACCAGCGCGGCGGCTTCCTTGTCGTTGCCGCTGCGCGCGGCCTTCACGTAGCGGTGCAGGCTTTTTTCGACGGTGCTCAGGTCGGCCAGGCAGAGCTCGGTCTGGATGATCTCGATGTCGGCGATGGGGTCGACCTTGTTGGCCACGTGGATGACGTTGTCGTCATCGAAGCAGCGCACCACGTTGACGATGGCGTCGGTCTCGCGGATGTGGCTCAGGAACTGGTTGCCCAGGCCTTCACCCTTGCTGGCCCCGGCCACCAGGCCGGCGATATCGACGAATTCAACGATGGCTGGCACCACGCGTTCGGGCTTGACGACGGCGGCCAGCGCGCCCAACCGGGGGTCGGGCAATTCGACGACGCCGATGTTGGGCTCGATGGTGCAGAAGGGGTAGTTTTCGGCCGCAATTCCGGCCTTGGTGAGGGCGTTGAACAGCGTGGATTTGCCCACGTTGGGCAAGCCGACGATACCGCATTTGAGTGACATGTGTAGTGCCTTAGATCGGTTCGGGGCTACGCACT
>JBBQAI010000032.1:0-37978 GCA_038316205.1 Burkholderiales bacterium | reverse complement strand
AAGGCCGAGCCCTTCCACTCGCGGCCGGTCACGAGCTGGAACGGGCGCGTCGAGATCTCCTGGCCGGCTCCGGCCACGCCGATGACGATGCTCTGGCCCCATCCTTTCTGGCAGCACTCGAGCGCCTGGCGCATCGTGGTGGTGTTGCCGATGCACTCGAAGCTGTAGTCGGCGCCGCCGTCGGTCAGTTGCTGGATGGCTTCGACCACATTCGGCACCGTCTTCGGGTTGATGAAGTGCGTCATGCCGAAACGCCGCGCCATCGCTTCACGTTCCGGGTTCAGATCGACGCCGATGATCTTGTCGGCACCGACCATCTTGGCGCCCTGGATCACGTTCAGCCCGATGCCGCCCAGCCCGAAGACGACCACGTTGGCGCCGGGTTCCACCTTGGCGCTGAAGATCACCGCGCCCACGCCGGTGGTGACGCCGCAGCCGATGTAGCAGACCTTGTCGAAAGGCGCGTCTTCGCGGATCTTGGCCAGCGCAATTTCCGGCACCACGATGTGGTTGGCGAAGGTGCTGGTGCCCATGTAGTGCAGGATCTGTTGGCCATTTAGGCTGAATCGGCTGGTGCCGTCGGGCATCAAGCCCCGGCCCTGCGTGCTGCGAATTTGCTGGCACAGGTTGGTCTTGCGGCTCAGGCAAAACTTGCATTGCCTGCATTCCGGCGTGTACAGCGGTATGACGTGGTCGCCGGGCTTCAGGCTGGTGACGCCGGCGCCCACTTCCAGCACCACACCGGCGCCCTCGTGCCCCAGGATGGCCGGAAACAGGCCCTCGGGGTCGGCGCCGCTCAGCGTGTACTGGTCGGTGTGGCAAATGCCGGTGGCCTTGATTTCGACCAGCACCTCACCGGCACGCGGGCCTTCGAGGTCGACGGTTTCGATGGTGAGCGGGGCGCCGGCCTTCCAGGCCACGGCTGCGCGGGTTTTCATGCGGGACTTCCTTGACGGCGGCTAAGCCATAAGCGTACCCGCTGGATGGGGCCGGGTGAAGAAAGGCAAACATGGGGTCTTGCGCGGCAACATCCTGACACGACAGAGACAATGGGGTGATGCCCCAACGCTTTTGTTTTCCCCTGCGCGCCACCGTGGCGCACGCCTTCCTCCTGACCGCCACGGCCGCTGCCGCGCAACAGGCCACCGCACCCGCCGCAGCCGCCCCGGCCGCCTCGGCCGCATCGCCGGCACGAGCCGCTTCGGCCGTTGTGTCGCGGCCCCGGCCAGCGGCTGCGGCGCCCGCCGCCACCGAGCGCATTGAGATCACCGGCGGGCGCAACACCGACACCGACGTACGCCGGCAGAGCACGGCGGCCAAGATCGTCATCGGCCGCGAAGAGATCGACAAGTTCGGTGACTCGAACGTCGGCGAGGTGCTGCGCCGCCTGCCGGGCGTGACCACGCCGGGCCCACCCGGCCGCGGCGGCCCGCCTCGGCTGCGTGGCCTGGGGAACGGGTTCACTCAGCTCTTGATCGACGGCCAGCGCGTCCCGCCGGGCTTCAGTCTGGAAAGCTTGACGCCCGACCAGGTGGAACGCATCGAGATCTTGCGTGCGCCCACCGCCGAGACGGGTGCGCAGGCCATCGCCGGCACCATCAACATCGTCACGCGCGAAGGCTACAAGCGCCGGCTGAACGACCTGCGCGGCGGCATCAGCACCGAAAACGGCAAGTTCAGCCCAGGGCTGAACTGGACGCACAACGACAGCGCTGGCGACTTGACCTACAACATCTCGGGCGGCGCCTTTTCACCGCGCCGTGAAAGCAGCAACAGCACGCACACCACGGTCGACAACATCGACAGCGGCGTGCTGCTGGAAGACCGCACCACCACCAGCACCACGGCCGACAAGCGCTGGGGCGCGAACATCACCGGCCGCCTGCAGTGGAAGCTGGGCGACGGCGGAGACCAACTCAGCCTGAACCCGACCCTGTTCCACACCGAAGCCCACAGCGACACGCAATTCAACCTGGCGCGCAACCCGGCGCTGGTGCCGCGCACCGGCAACCCGAGCTATGACGACGGCACCACCGTCGGCGACAGCCGCTTCACCAACGCCCGACTGGGCCTGAACTGGCGTCAGCGCGTGGGCCCGGTGCGGCTGGAAACCAACGGCACCGGCGGCAGCTTCAAGAGCGTGAACGACACACTGCGCGCCGAGAACACGCGCAGCAGCGGTGACCTGCGCCTGATCAGCGACCACGCCGACGTGCGCGAGAACTCGGTGAACCTCAGCGTCAAGGGCACGGGCGTGGCCGGCGGTGAAAAGGGTGGCGAACACAACCTGGTCAGCGGCGCCGAGCTGGATGCGTCCAGGCGCACCGAGACGCGCACCACGCTGCAGAACGGCGTGAACCTGCTGGGCGGCTTCGACGACAGCGTGCAGGCCCGTGCGGTGCGCACGGCGATCTACGCCCAAGACGACTGGAACATCAACCCCGGCCTCACCGTGCAGGGTGGCTTGCGCTGGGAAGGCATCACCACGCGGGGTGACAACGGCGCCAGCGTCGGCGAGCGCACCAGCACCAACCGCAGCAGCGTGCTGACGCCGCTGTTCACGGGCGTCTGGAAACCCGACCCGAAGAAGCAGGACCGCATCCGCCTGAGCCTGACCCGCAGCTACCGCCCGCCGTCGCTGGGCAACTTGATCGCCAAGCCCAGCATCAACCGCGATTACGGGGTTGCGGTGCAGAACACCTTCATCAGCCCCGACAGCGCCGGCAACCCCGACCTCAAGCCGGAATTGGCCACCGGCATCGACCTGGCTTTCGAACGCTATCTGGATGGCGGCGGGGTGCTCAGTGCCAACTTCTTCCACCGCCAGATCTCCGACCTCATGCGTGGCGTGACCGCATTGGAAACGGTGTCGTGGAGCCCGGTGCAGCGCTATGTGCGCCGCATGCGCAACATCGGCGACGCCACCATTTCGGGCATCGAGCTCGACGGCAAGTTGCGCCTGGACCAGGTCATCGCCGGCAGCCCCGGCGTGGACCTGCGCGCCAACCTGAGCGTCTACGACTCCAAGGTGAAGGACGTGCCGGGCCCGAACAACCGGCTCGACCAGCAGGCCAAGGCCACCGGCAACATCGGCGCCGACTACCGGATGCGTGGCGTTCCGCTGACGCTGGGTGGCAATGTGAACTGGGTGCCGGGCTACACCACCAAGTCCGACGTCGGCCAATTCAGCATCGTCAGCACCAAGGCCGTGTGGGACGCCTACCTGCTGTGGACCTTCAGCCCCGCCGTGGCCTTGCGCCTGCTGGGCAGCAACCTCAACCCGCGCGACTACACCAACACCACCATCAGCGAAATCACGGTGCCCACCACAAGCGCCAATGAACGCACGACGGTGGGCAGCACAGGCCCCAGCTACATCAACTGGTCGCTGCGGCTGGAATTGAAGCTGTAGCGGTCGCAGGGCCTTGCGCTGTCGCAGCGGCGCATCCGTAGGGATGCCCCCGCTGCGCAGCGGGGGCGCGACGCGTCAGACTTCGCGGTGACCCTTTCCGGAGACCCTGCATGAGCCTGAACCGCCGCCACATCCTTCTTGCCAGCGCAGCCCTGCCGCTGTTGACCGTGACCACCGCGCGCGCGCAAAGCGCCTGGCCCAGTAAGCCCGTCCGCATCGTGGTGCCCTTCGCGGCGGGCGGCACCACCGACATCCTGGCCCGCGCGATGGCGCCTGAATTGCAGCGGGTGTTCGGCCAGCCGTTCATCGTCGACAACAAGCCCGGTGCGGGCGGCAACAGCGGCGCTGCCGAGGTCGCCAAGTCGCCGGCCGATGGTTACACGCTGCTGATGGGCACGGTGGGTACGCACGCCATCAACCCGGCGCTGTACCCCAAGATGCCCTACGACCACATCAAGGACTTTGCGCCCGTGACGCTGGTGGCCGGGGTGCCGAATGTGGTGGTGATGAACCCGGCTTCGGCGCAAAAGTACGGTGTCAACACCATCGCCGACCTGGTGCGCGCGGCGCGCGCCAACCCCGGCAAGCTGAATGTGGCCAGTTCGGGCAATGGCACCAGCATCCACCTGTCGGCCGAGCTGTTCAAGAGCATGACCGGCACCTTCATGTTGCACCTGCCCTACCGCGGTTCGGGCCCGGCGCTGATCGACCTGATGTCAGGCAGCGTGGACCTGATGTTCGACAACCTGCCCAGCGCGCTGCCGCACATCCGCAGCGGCAAGCTGAAGGCCTTGGCCGTGACCAGTGGTCAGCGTTCAGGCGCCCTGCCCGAGGTGCCCACCGTGTCCGAGGCCGGCGGCTTGCTGCTGAAGAACTACGAGGCCAGTTCATGGTTCGGTTTCCTGGCGCCGGCCGGGACACCGGCTGAGGTGGTCAACCGCATCCAGCAGGAATGCGCCAAGGCGCTGGCCACGCCGACCATCAAGGAACGCATGCTGTCGCAAGGCGCCATCCCCAGCGGCATGACGCCGGCCGCTTTCACCACCTTCATCGCGGCGGAAACCAAGAAGTGGGCCCAGGTGGTGAAGGCCTCGGGCGCCAAGGTGGACTGATACGCATGGCTGATGCCGTCTCGCCGGCTGCCGCCTGCCGGCTGGCATCATCGGCCGTTCTCATTCAGGGTGTGTTCGATGTGCGCCAGCAAAGTGGCCGAAGGCCAGCAACGCGGATGGATCATTCCCATCGGCGGTGCTGAAGAAAAAGAGAACTCGCCGCAAATCTTGCGGCGTTTTGTTGAACTGGCGGGCGGCAGCAGCGCCGACATCGTGGTCATCCCCACCGCCAGCCAGTTGCGCGCCACCGGGCCACGCTACGAGCGCATCTTCGGCGCACTGGGTGCCGAACGCGTCACGGCGCTCGATTTCGACACCCGCCGCGACTGTGACGAAGCCGGCCGGCTGGACCGTTTGCAGCAAGCCACCGGCGTCTTCTTCACCGGCGGCAACCAGTTGCGCCTGGGCACGCTGTTGGGCGGCACGGCCGTCGCCAAAGCCATTCGTGTGATGAATGCGTCCGGCGTGCCGGTGGCCGGCACCAGCGCGGGCGCGGCCTTCATCAGCGAACACATGATTGCTTTTGGCGACGAGGGCAGCACGCCCGTTGCCGGCAGCGTTCGCCTGGCCGCCGGCCTGGGGCTCACCAACCGCTTCATCATCGACCAGCACTTCCGCCAGCGCGACCGCCTGGGCCGCCTGATGACCGCGCTGGCCTACAACCCCTTCGCCGTCGGCCTGGGGCTGGACGAGGACACGGCGGCCTTCATCGCGCCCGACAACACCGTGCACGTGGAAGGCAGCGGCGGCATCACCGTGGTGGACGCGGCCGAAGTGCAGTTCAGCAGCATGGACAGCGTCAACGAAGGCCAGGCCGTGTGCCTGCTGGGCGTGAAGCTGCACATCCTGACGCGCGGCGCCACCTTCAACCTGCACACGCGGCTGGCCAACGCCGGCACGCTGAACAGTCCCAAGACCTGACCTGACCTGACCTGACCTGATTTTTTGTTGTCTCAACCCGAGCCCAACGATGCGCATCCTTGAACGCAATGTCTACGTGGGCCCGTCGCTGTACGCCCACTTCCCCGTCATCAAGCTGGTCATGGACCTGGGCGCGCTGGAAGCCTGGCCCACTGGCCGGTTGGGCGCGGGCTATGTGGACGCGCTGGTGGCGGCGCTGCCCAGCCTGCACGAACACGGCTGCAGCTACCGCGAGCCGGGCGGCTTCATCCGGCGCATGCGGGGTGATGCGCAAGACCCCGACGGCACCTGGCTGGGCCACGTCTTCGAGCACGTGGCGATCGAGTTGCAGAACATCGCCGGCGAAGACGTCACTTTCGGCAAGACGCGCAGCGTGGATGGCCAGCCCGGCGTCTACACCGTGGTCTACGAATACGCCCAGCGCGACGAAGGCATCGAGGCCGGCGAACTGGCCATCCAGCTGCTGTGTTCGCTGCTGCCGGCGGCCTTGCAGCCCGCAGGTTCGGTGCCCGCCGACTGGGACTGGACCACCGCCCGCGACGCCTACATCCGCTACGCCCAGCGCCGCGCACTCGGGCCGTCCACCGCTTCGCTGGTGAAGGCCGCCGAGGAACGCAACATTCCGTGGCTGCGGCTGAACGAGCAAAGCCTGATCCAGCTGGGCCACGGCAAGTTCCAGCAGCGCATCCAGGCCACCGTCACCGGGCGCACCAGCTACATCGCGGTGGAACTGGCGCAGGACAAGGAAGAGACCAACAAGATCCTGGCCAACTGCGGCCTGCCGGTGCCCAGGCAGGAACTGGTGCGCAGCGGCGAACGCGCGGTGCTTGCAGCCGAACGCCTGGGCTACCCGGTCGTCACCAAGCCCTACAACGGCAACCACGGGCGCGGCATCAGCATCGAATTGAAGACGCCCGAGGCGGTGCTGGCCGGCTTTGCGGCGGCCGCCGAACACAGCGCGAGCGTCATCGTCGAGACCTACCTCAACGGTGCCGACCACCGCCTGCTGGTCGTCAACGGCGAACTCATTGCGGCGACACGGCGCACGCCAGGGCGCGTGGTCGGCGACGGCGCGCACACCGTGGCGCAGCTGGTCGGCATCGTCAACCAGGACCCGCGTCGCGGCATCGGCCACGAGAAGGTGATGACGCGCATCGAGCTCGACGCGCAGGCCGACAGCATGTTGGCCCGCGTCGGCATGACGCAGGCTTCGGTGCCGGCGGCCGGCCAGATCGTCGAGTTGCGCAGCACCGCCAACCTGTCCACCGGCGGCACCGCCACCGACGTGACCGACGTCATCCACCCCGACAACCGCGAGATGGCGGTGCGCGCCGTCACCGCCATCGGCCTGGACGTGGGCGGCGTGGACTTCCTCTGTCCTGACATCACCGAAAGCTACAAGTCGGTGGGCGGCGGCATCTGCGAAGTCAACGCCGCGCCGGGCTTCCGCATGCACGTGGCCCCCAGCGAAGGCACGCCGCGCGACGCGGCCGGGCCGGTCATCGACATGCTGTTCCCGACCGGTGTCGCGTCACGCGTGCCGATTGCGTGCGTGACTGGCACCAACGGCAAGACGACCACCGCGCGCATGCTGGCCCACATCACCAAGATGGCCGGGTTCACGCCCGGCTTGACGACGACCGACGGTGTCTACATCGACGGCCAGCGCACGGTGGAAGGTGACATGACGGGCCCCGTGGCCACGCGCATGGTGCTGGCCGATCCCCAGATCGACATGGCGGTGCTGGAAGTGGCGCGCGGCGGTTTGCTGCGCGCCGGCATGGGCGTGCCTTTCGTCAACGTGGGCGCGGTGCTGAACGTGAAGAGCGACCACCTGGGCATGAAAGGCATCGACACCCTGGAGCAGTTGGCCGAGGTGAAGCGCATCGTGGTCGAAGTGGCGCGCGACTGCGCGGTGTTGAACGCCGACGACGAGAACGTCATCCGCATGAGCGCGCACACCGACGCCAAGCACCTCTGCTACGTCACCGTGAACCCACATCACGCGGTGGTGCGTGAACACATCCGCGCCGGCGGCCGTGCCTGCGCGCTGGAAGCGGGTGTCAACGGCCAGATGATCACGATCTACGACAAGGGCCGGCACATCCCGCTGATGTGGACGCATTTGATCCCTGCCACGCTCGAAGGCCGCGCCATGCACAACGTGCAGAACGCGATGTTCGCCGCCGGTATTGCGTTCAGTCTCGAGATCAAGCTGGACGCCATCCGCCAGGGCCTGCGCACTTTCGACAGCACGTTCTTCCAGGCGCCGGGCCGCATGAACGTGTGGGACGAACACCCTTTCAAGGTGATCTTCGACTACGCCCACAACGCGCATGCGGTGGCCGCGATGGCCGACCTGGCCGGGCGCTTGGACGTGCGCGGCCGGCGCATCGTGGTGGTGGCCGGGCCGGGCGACCGCCGCGACGAAGACATCCGCGACATCGCGCTGGCGGTGGCCGGGCGCTTCGACCACTACATCTGCCGCCGCGACGACGGCCTGCGCGGGCGTGCCGGCGACGAGGTGCCGAACATGATCGCCGGCGTGCTGCGTGCACAGGGCGTGGCCGACAGTGCCATCAGCATCATTCCCGACGAGCAGCAAGCCATCGATGCCGCGCTGCGCATGGGGCAGCTGGGCGATTTGCTGCTGGTGTTTGCCGACGCGCTGACGCGCAGTTGGAAGCAGGTCATCAAGTTCAAACCTGAGCTGGCCAGCACGGGTGGTGCGGCGGCTGCGGCGGTGCCCGCGCAAGCTGCGCTGGCGACGGTGGAAGACGCCACAGCCGACGACAGCGAAGGCGCTGCGGCGGCCAGCTTGTCGGACGACGGCGCGCTGCACGCGGCGGGTTTCATCCGCGACGAACGTGGGCTGCGCTACGTGGGCGAAGCCGCCGATTGACGTGGCCGAACCCGTTGCCGAAACCACACCCGATCCGAATCACGGCTTCGACGATTCACGTCGGCTGACCGGCCCCAACCGCTGGTACGCGGGCACGGCCGTCACGCTGACGCCGCTGGGCGCTGCCGCGAACGACAGCGCTGCGCGCGCGCGCTGGGCGGCCCGTGTGCTGAAGGTTTGCGGCCACCTGGGCTGGCCCGCGCCACAGCCGCGCGCAGTGCCGGGTTCGCCCGAAGCGCGCGAACCCCTGCTGCTGTTCGCGGCACCTGAGGACCAACTCTTCACCGCCACCGAGATCAACGAATGGGCCTGGGAGCGGAGTTCGGCCGAGGCGGCTGAGGCGGTCGAACCGGGTGCTACCGGTTTCGATCTGGCGCAAGACCTGGGCGACGACGCCAGCGCGCTGGCCGTGTTCGCGCAGCGCGCGTCGGCCGAGCAGCGGCCCGCGCAACGCGCCTTGCAAGCAGCGTCGGCCGAGCGCGGGCTGCCGGTGTTCATCGACGACGAAGCGCTGTCCATCGGCGCCGGCCGGGGCAGCCGAAGCTGGCCGCTGACGGCCTTGCCTGGCGCAGCCGACGTGCCGTGGCCCGTGCTGCACAGCGTGCCGACCGCCCTCGTCACCGGCAGCAACGGCAAGACCACCACGGTGCGGCTGCTGGCCGCCATCGCGGCCGCAGCGGGCGTGTCGGCCGGCTATTGCGGTACTGAAGGCGTGTTCGTCGCCGGGCAGGCTTTGGGTAACGGTGACGACAGCGGCAAATACAGCGGCGACTACAGCGGCCCGGCCGGTGCGCGCGCGGTGCTGCGCCACCCGGCGGTCGACGTGGCCGTGCTGGAAACCGCACGCGGCGGTTTGATGCGGCGCGGCCTGGCGGTGCTGCGTGCCGATGCGGCGGTGGTCATCAACGTCAGCGCCGACCACCTGGGCGAATACGGCATCGCCAGCGTCGAAGACATCGCCGACGCCAAGCTGGTGGTGGCGCGCGCGCTTTTGCACGGCGGCACGCTGATCTTGAACGGCGGCGACGCCGTGCTGATGGCCGTGGCCGACCGCACGCCGCACGTGCAAGCGCTGCGCGCCGCCGGCCGTATCGCGCTGTTCGCGCGTGACGACGAAAACCCGGCGCTGCAGGCGCTGCGGCTGGCAGGCGGCAGCACCTGCGGCGTGCGCGGCGGCCGCTTGCTGTGGTCGTACGGCGGCGCATCCACCGACCTGGGTGCGGTGGCCGACTTGCCGCTGACGCTGGGCGGCGCCGCGACGCACAACGCCGAGAACATCGCCGCTGCCGTGCTCGCGGCCCACGCGCTCGGCCTGCCCGAAAGCGCCGTGCGGCTGACCTTGCACAGCTTCGGCGCGCAAACGCAAGACAACCCCGGCCGCTTGGAACGCTGGACGCACCGTGGCGCCACGGTGCTGATCGACTACGCCCACAACCCCGACGGCCTGGCGCAACTGCTGGCCGTGGCGCGCGCGTTGATGTCCATCGGGCCGCCTGGCGCGCGGCTGGGTTTGCTGCTGGGCCAGGCCGGCAACCGCGACGACGCGGCCATCGCCGAATTGGCGCGCACGGCAGCGGCCGGCCAGCCCGACCGCATCGTCATCAAGGAACTGCCCGAGATGCTGCGCGGCCGGCCGTTGGGCGCAGTGCCGGCCTTGATCGCCGCAACGCTGCGCGCCGCAGGCATCGGGCCAGCACGCGTGGCCCTGCAGCCCGACGAAGCCGCCGCCGCGCACGCGCTGTTGGCTTGGGCGCAAGCGGGCGATGTGCTGGTGCTGCCCATCCACACCCGGGCTGTGCGCGAGCGGCTTGTCGCCGCGCTGGGCGGCTGAAGCCTGAGGCGTCGCAACGGAACGGCTTGAACGGTTACAGCGCCACCCAAGGTTGAGGGGTTTTGCATTCGGCGCTTCGAGTTCACACTCGGGCACGTGGGTGCAATCGCCCGCTTTGACACAAGGGTTTCATCATGACCAAGCTGAACGCACTGCGCCGTGGCGCACAAACCCTGGCTCTGCTGGGTGCCTGTCTGGTCTCGACGGCCTGGGCCCAGGTTCCGGTGACCTCGCTGACCATGAGCTTTGTCGAGCCCACCGGCGTGATTGGCCCGACCGACAGCGTCGACCTCTTGGTCCGCCTGTCGAACAACGACGCCACCGGCGCATTCGTTGTCGACCCCAGCCTGCCCAATATCGGCCTGGACCCGAGCTTCCTGCCCGCCACCGGCAGCTACCCCGACCCCGTCACCGGCGACCCGATCAACGCGCCCTTCGCGACCTACGACAGTGGCTTCCTGGGTCTGGCCTTCGGCTGCAGCGGCACCTTCACCAGTAGCTGTATCGACGGCCCGCCCTACACCTTCAACTTCTCGGGCTTCAGCTTCGCGCAGCCCTTCAGCCTGGCCGCTGGTGCCCATATCGACTTCCTGCTGGGTACTTTTGTGCCGACCGGCGGTTCGGTGGCGGCCGGCGTTTACCAGTTCTACCGTGCACCACTGGCGTTGTGGATCTTCGGCACAGACGCCGACGGCCACAGCCTGTCCACCATCACCTTTCCAGTTGCCACCTGCAACTTCGACAACGCCGACGACTGCGCCGGCAAGCTGTTCGAGCGCACCGTCGTCGGCGCTGTGCCCGAGCCGACGGGCTGGGCCCTGATGGCGCTGGGCCTGCCTCTGCTGGGCTGGCGCCTGCGCCAGCGCATGGCGCCGCGCTGACGCGCGCTGCTCAGGCGGCTCGCTCGGGCGTCTGAAAACACCAGTGCCAGGGCTCGTAGCTGTAGCCCTGCACATTGCCCCGCGGAAAGCTCATCAGGAAGCCGTGGCGCCCGGCTTGTGCGCGCAGCCAGGCAAAGGCCGTGGTGGTCTCGAATTCCTCGCGCAGGGCCACGCTGCCCGGGGTGCCGATGTCGACCGCACAGCCGGTGTGGTGTTCGCTGTAGCCGGGCGGCGCCACCCACTGCAAGGCTTGCTCGAGGGTGTCGCCAGCCGCCAGCTTAATGCGCAGGATTTCGGTCTGCCGCGCCACGCTGCGGAAGGCCGATTCCAGCACCAGCGTGATGCCGTCGGCGGCCGCCGCAAGTTGCATGGCACGCCAGCTTTGCGCGGCGGCCGGGGTCAGCCGAAATTCGCGGCCATCGGCGCCGACATCGGCCAACACCAACGCGCTGGCCTCGGCGCAGGGCCGCAGGCCGCGCTGCTGCAGGTAGGCGCTGCTGATGCCCAGCGCGCGTGCAGACTGTGCGGCCACCGTCGCGCTGTCGATTTCGCCCGAACTCAAGGTGCCGGTGTGGCCAGGGGCTTGCCCTTTTCAACCACGTAGACGCCTACCAGTTTGATCGGCACGGTGCCGGCGTTGTGCGCGTCGTGGATGACGCCGGCCGGCACCACAAAGCTCTCACCGGCCTTGACCACGCGCGGCGGCTGGCCGTCGACCAGCAGCGTGGCTTCGCCTTCCAGCACATAGCTGATTTCGTCGCCGGGATGGGTGTGGCGGCCGGCCTTGGCGCCGGGTGCGACTTCCACGCGGGCGACCACGGCTTCGCGGCCGGGCACCGACACGTCGGCGCGGCCCACCAAGGTGCGGCTCAGGCCGCTGGCCTGGGCCAGCAAGGTGCCGGCGGCCAGGGTCAGGGCGCCACCGATCAGGATGCGGCGCAATGCAAAGGTGTTCATGGCAAGTCTCCGGACGGGTTTGGGGGGTAGGACAGCGGCGCAGTATCGAACCAGCCGGTGCCAGCCTGGATGCTGGACTACCCTGCCACGCCACGCGGCCATGGCGGCGCTGGTCAACAATCGGTCGATGAACACACCCAACCGACGCCAAACCTTGGCCACTCTGGCCACCCTGGCCGCTGTTTCAGCGCTGCCCAGCACCAGCCTGCGCGCCCAGCCCGCCGCCAGCAACGCCGCTGCAGACGAAGCCCTGCACGCTGCGCTGGCGCTGCCCCACCGCAGCGCCACCAACCGCGCCCGCGACGGCGCGCGCCACCCCTACGAAACGCTGCGCTTCTTCGGCATACAGCCGACGATGAAGGTGGTGGAACTGACGCCCGGCGGCGGCTGGTACACCGAGATCCTGGCGCCCTATCTGCGCCCGCAAGGCCGCTTCTTCACCGCGCATTTCGACAAGGACACCGGCAGCGAAGGCCGCCGCCGCTCGCGCGCCAATTACGACGCCCGCCTGGCCAAACAGCCTGAGCTCTACGACCGTTTGTTCAGTGGCACCTTGCCCAGCGCTGGGCGCTTTGGCGACATCGCTTCAGCGCTGGAAAAAGACGGCGGCGCCGACCTGATCCTGACCTTCCGCAACGTGCACAACTGGCTGGAAGACGGCACGCTAGACGACACGCTGAAGGCCTGCCACGCGCTGCTCAAGCGCGGCGGCGTGTTGGGCGTGGTGGACCATCGCGCGGCACCGGGCACGCCCATCGAAGCGATGATGAAGTCCGGCTATGTCACCGAGGCGCTGATGGAAGCGCGCGCCCAGGCAGCAGGCTTCAAGCTGGCCGCGCGCAGTGAGGTCAACGCCAATCCGCGCGACACCAAGGACCATCCCAATGGCGTGTGGTCGCTGCCGCCCACCTACGCCGGCAAGGACGTGGCCCGCGACCGGTTTGCGGCCATCGGCGAATCCGACCGCTACACCCACCGCTACGTGAAGGCCTGAGTGGCTTGACTTGGCTTGGCTTGACTTGAGTTGACCTGACCTGACCCGACGCGCGAGCGGGGCCGCCCGCGCCCGCCGGTTCAGGCCACCTTGCGGCGCCGCGCCACTTGCGCCATGGCGGCCAGGCCGCCCAGCATCAGCGCCCAGCTACCGGGTTCGGGCACCGGGCCGGTCAGCGGGTCGACCCAGTTCTCACGCGGCGTGCTGCCGCCTATGGCCACCCAACTGCCAAAGCCTGGGCCGCCGCCGCCGGTGGCTACCACTTCCAGGTAGCGGCCGCTGGTCAGCGCAAAGGTGAAGTCGAGCACCGTGCCGGGCGTCGAGACACCGGTCCACGACACCACCGGCGTCAGCCCGGCGTAGCTGCCGGCGATGGGGCTGTTCGACAGGTAGACCTTGTAGGCGATGGTGTAGCCCGGGTCCATGGTTTCGCCGATCTTCACTTCGCTGAGCGTTTTCGTGCTGCCCATGTCGGCCTGTATCCAGTGCGTGAACCAGGCACCGGCGTTCCAGTAGCCGCCGTTGAAAGCCGACTGCGCCGAGCCGCCGGCCGTGCTGTCGGCCGTGTAAGCGCCACCGGCCAGATCGGCCGCGAAGGGCGAAATCACCGGCACGGCTTGGGCAGCGCCAGCGGCGATGAGGGCGGCTATCGCCAGCAGCGGGCGGGTGTTCAAGGTCTTCATGCGGGGTCTCCGGCCCCGTCACGCGCCGGGATTAGCTGTTTACACAGCGGCGCTTCGCCCCAAGGCTCAAGCCGGCTGCGCCCACCCCGCGACCTGGGGGGGTGGCACGCAGCGGCGGCGGCCCGCTCAGGCCACTTTCGCCAGCACCGCCTTCATCTTCGCCAGCATCGGGGTCACGACGGGCACCGTCAGCATGGTGCTGCCCACAGCCATCAGCAGCAACGCGGTGAAGCTTTCGTTGGTGATGATCTGTTTGTCCAGCAGCACGTTGGCGAAGATGATCATGATCAGCGCCTTGGTCTGCAGCAACCAGCCGATCAGGCTGGCTTCACCCTGGGCCCAGCCCAGTACGCGCCCGGCGAGGTGGATGCCGATGAGCTTGCCCGCCACGCTGGCCAACAGCAGCCAGGCTGCCGCGATGAACATCGCGCCGCCGCCGCATTCACCTCCGATCGCCCAGTTGGTGCGCAGCCCCGTACTCAGGAAGAACACCGGCATCACCACCAGCAGCACGTGGTGGCGCAGTGTGTCCATCTGCTTCTGGTCGAACCAGGCGCTGTCCATGATGGCGCCGGCCAGGAAGGCACCGACCATGTAGTGCAGGCCCGACCAGTCGGCACCCAGGCCACAGGCGGCCAGCCAGATCAGGCCGGCGTACCAGCGGTCGCGTTCGGGAATGCGCACCATTAACCGGCGGAACAGGGTGCCGACGATGGCGAAGGCGGCCAGGAAGAAGACCTGTTTGCCTACGCGTTGCCAGTCCATCAGGATCAGCGCCAGCACGCCCCAGATGGCGATGTCGTCCAGGCTGGCGTAGCGCAAGATGCGTTGGCCGATGGGCTGTCTCAGGATGTCCAGCTTTTCCATGAACAGGATCAGGATGGGTAACGCCGTCACCGCGCATGACATGCCAATGCCCACCACGAATTGCCAGGTCAGCGCCTTGGCGCCCACCCAGCCGGGTGTGGACAGCATCAACACCGCCGCCGCGCAGCCGAAGAGCAGCGGCATGCCCAGCGCCAGGCCGGCTGTGATGCCGCTTTCACGCTTGTGCCGCCAGGCTTGCGACAGGTCGAGCTCGATGCCGGCGATCCACACGAAGAGCATCACCGCCCACCAGGCGATGCTGTTCAGGCTGGCCATGACGGGCGGCGTGAAAACGAACTGGTAGACGTCGGGCAGCAGCTTGCCCAGCACGCCGGGGCCCAGCACGATGCCTGTGATGATTTGCACCACCACCAGCGGCGCCCAGTATTCGGTGCGGCCCAGGCGCCAGATCAGGTAGGGGACGCTGAAGACGATCAGCATCGCAACCAGGAAGAGCTCGGTCGTGTTCATGGGCGGCCGAAACCAAAAAACCGCGACTCTATCGCGCCGCCCGAACCCCGAAACGCGGCGTGAGCGGCCGTCAAACGGGTTTCGGCCCCCAGGTCGCGCGGTGCACCAGCACCGCCATCGCCAGCCCGTAAGCCACCATGCCCATGCCGGCCAGCACCGGCCCGCCGGCCTGCCCCGTCCAGTGGAAATAGGTGGCGGCCGAGGCCAGCACGACGGCGTCGCGGGTGAACTGGCCGGTCCACACATTGGGGAACAGCGCCAGCACCACGCCCAGCACGCCCAGCCCGATGAAGGCCACCGCCGCCGACACCCAGGCCACGCGCCGGGCGCGGGCAATGAGCCCGGCACCGATGGCCATGCCGACCAACGGCACCGAAGCCACACCCACGGCAAAAGCGATCGGCACCAACAGGAATTCCAGCCGCGTGCCGATGCCGTAGCCGGCCAGCGCGTCGGTGCCGAAGCGCGCCACCAGGCGGGTCAGCACCAGGATGGTCAGCACGGTTTGAAACGGTGACAAACAGGCCAGCGCGCCGACGCGCAGGATGTCGCGCAGCAGCGCGCCCTGCAGCTTTGTGGCACCCACCGCCAGCTTCAGCCGCGCGCGGCCCGAGCGCAGGTAGACGAACAGAAACAGCGCCCCACCCGCGTAGGCCACGACTTGGCCCAGCGCCACACCCGCCATGCCGCACCGCGTCCGCCCAGCGCGGCGTAGAGCGCGGGGCCGAAAGCCAGCATCAGCATGCTGCTGATGGCCCCCACCGCCAGACCTATCCACATGGCATGTACAGCCAGCGCGTTGGCCCGCGCTACATCGCCCGCACCCAGCGCGCGGCTGACGGCCGACGACACGCCGCCACCCATCGCGCCGGCCGACAGCATCTGCTGCAGCATGACCATCGGAAACACCAGGGCCATGCCGGCCAGCGAGGCCACGCCCATGCTGCCGACGAAGCCGGTTTCGGCGATGGCGCCCAGCGCCGTGGCCAGCATGGCTGCCATATTGGGCAGTGCGAAGCGCAGCAGCGTGGGCAGGATGGGGCCGCTGAGCAGCGGGTTCGGTGTTGCGCCGGCGGTGGATGTCACGGCTGGTAGCCTTGCGTTCAGCTTGCTTGCAGATGCAACGGTTGCATATACAAGTAAAGTATCCCATGAACACGAAAACGGCACGCCACGCAGCGGTCACGGCCCGCAGCGCCGCCCGGCCCCGGGTTCAAACCCCAGTAGCTGTAACAGCCGCAGCCGCCCAGCCGCAGGGCTGCACCAACTTCAAGCTGCGGCAGTTGCTGCGCAGCGTGGCTCGGCTGTACGACGCGCAAATGGCCCACACCGGCCTGAAGACCACTCAGTTCTCGCTGCTGTCGCACGTGGTCAAGCTGGGCCCCATCGCGCCGAAGGAGCTGGCCACGCAGATGGGCATGGACGCCTCCACGCTGACGCGCAATCTGCGCCCGCTGCTCGACCAGGGCTGGTGCGATCAAGGCCCGGGCGCCGACGCGCGGTCACGGTCGGTCACCATCACCGCGGCCGGCCGGGCCAAGCACGCCGAAGCCAAGGCCCACTGGAAACGCGCGCAACTGTCGCTGAACCAGCGCCTGGGCAGCGACCAGGTGGTGGCCCTGCACGCGATGATCGAGCAGGTGCAGGCGGCGCTGGAAGCTAGCGCAGAACCAGCAGGCAGCCCTTCGCGTTGACGGCCTGATCGGGCAGCGTGCCGGGGCACAAGTCCTGCACGTCCGGGATGCCGTCGCCGTCGCTGTCGATCAGGTTCACTTCCTGCGCGTAGAAGATGGCGGCGCTGTTGCCGGGCAGGCTGTAGGGCCAGGCCATCCATGCGCCGTCGCTCAGCTGCCGCAGCTTGGTGCACAGGGCAGGCTGGGTGGCTGCGTAGGGGCAGTTCTGGGCGGCTGGGTTGGCGCTGGTGTTCGACTGCATCGTCACCGCCAGCGCGGCCGCGTCCGGCGTCACCGGCACCAGTTCCATGTTGGCCAGGCTGATGCTGGTGCCGGCGCGGATCGGCGTCAGGTCGATGCGGGCGCCCAGGTCGTCGGTCACGGGGTCGTGGACGTTGACGGTCAGCGTGGCCTGGAAGACCTGGCTGTAGCGCTGCCAGCTGCGCCCGGCGATCAGCGCAAAGCCGCGGTCGCTGACACCTTCGTAGCCGTTGGTGCCGCCGCCGCCGCGCCGCACCGCCAGTTCCACTGCTTGCCCGTCCTGGCCGGCAGCCAGGTCGACCGTCAAGCGGTACCACTGCCCACGCACGATGCTGAAGTTCGGCGACAGCACGGCGCTCAGGCTGCTGCTCGCAACGTAGCGCAGGCACATGCCCGCTGGGCAGGCCTCGCGCAGAAGCTGATCGCCGCTGTTGGGGACCACCGACCAGCCGGTCCAGCCGGCGGCGTTGATCGCCAGGGTGGTGTTCGGCACGATGTTCTCGCCCGTCACCCGGATGCTCGCGTAGCGGGCGGCGCTCGTGGCCGTGCCCTGCAGGTCACGCCCCAGCGGCAGGTTGCTTTCGGTGCCGCGTTGCCACTGAGCGAAGGTGAAGTTACGCATCCCGCCAGCGGTGCTGACGCGCACGGCGGTGGGCGACAAGCCGTCGAAATAGCGGTTGCGGTCGATGGTGCCGAACGCCGCCGTGCTGCCGGCTTGCGTCTCGAGCACGATGCCCGCTGCCGTCGGACCCAGCGGCGCGATTTGGTTGTCGACCACCGTGTTGTCGACCAGGTCGCCAGCGCCCAGCGATTCGTTGCCGCGGCCCTGCAGCCAGATCTGGCTGCGGCGGTTGCCGTACAGGCGGTTGCCGCGCACGGTGTTGTGCGACGACACGTGCAGCAGGATGCCGGCGTCGGCGTCGCAGACGGTGTTGTCTTCGACCAGTGCCCCCGAGACGAACTCGTCCAGGTAGATGCCGTGCGCCAGCGTGAAGGCTTCCGACGCCGGCTTGCCGATCATCGTGCCGCGCGAATGGCTGACCGTGTTGCCGCGGATCACGCTGCCGCTGGAGGTCTGCGTGAAGATGCCGGCGCAGTCGTCGAGCACGGCGCAGGCACCGGACACGGTGTTCTTCTCGACCACGCTGCCGGCCAGGACCAGGATGCCGATGTAGCCGGCATTGGTGATGCGGTTGCCGCTGACCGTGGCGTTCACCCCGGCGTAGATCGCGGCGTAGGACAGCCGCGGCTGGCTGAGGACTTGCTCGCCGCGCATCAGCACGCCGCTGTCCTGGATCACGTTGTTGCGCGCCACCAAGCCGGTGGCGATGCCGGTGTTCTCGCGCCATCCCGAGATGGCGTCTGCGCCGGTCCGCGTAAAGGTGTTGCTGTCCACCGTGGCGGCGACGCTGCCGGTCACGTCGGCGCCGACGTCGGCGATGTCCTCGAAGCTGCTGTTGCGGACGACCGCGCCGCTGCCCCAGCGCAAGTCGGCGCCCACGCCCACGCGTCGCACCGCCAGGCCATCGACGACGACGTTGCTGAGGTCTTTCAGGTCGATGCCGACCGGCAGCACCGTGGCCCGCAGTTCACGCGTCCGGGCCGCGGATTCGGGAAAGTTGGCGTACAGCTGCTGGGCGGCGACGTCGTAGAACCATTCCCCGGCGCTGTCTGCCATCCACAGCTGGCCGTACAGGAAATAGCCCCAGCCGGCGCCCAGCGCGTAGTTCATTGGCGCGCTGAGGGTCAGCACCGGGCCGCTGACCGCACTGACGGCCACGTCCTCGATCAGCCAGCTGTAGGTGCGCACGCGCGCCCGGGTGCCGGGGCCGATGCTGGCGCCGGGTGGCAGCACCAGGTCGCTGCCGGTGACGATGGTGTTGCTGACCGGACGGTCGTTGACGATGGTGACGACACTGTCGGCGGCCGTGGCCAGGTAGGGCGTGTTGGGCGCCGAGGCCCGATAGCCGCGATTCGGGTGGTGGGCTGCGCTCCAGATGGTGCGCTCGCCGGAGGTCAGCTGCAGTGGCGTGGTGGTCAACTTGGCCTTGTAGATGCTGCCCCGGTAGGACGACCAGGCGCCGGTGGACAGCACCACGCTGCCGTCGATCACCGGCCGGGTGGCGCAGGCGCTGGCGGGGCCGGTGACCAAGACGGGCTGTCCAGGCGTGCCCGACCTGGGCAGCCGCAGCGTTTCGTTCCATTCGCTGGCACAACCCAGGCGCAATGTGTCGCCGGGGCCGATACCCGAGAGCATCGCGCGGGCCAGCGTGCGCCACGGGCCGTGGCCCGCACCCGTGACGCTGTCCGACAGCCCGTCGTTGGTGTCGCTGCCGACGCGGCTGTCGACATAGAAAGTGGTGGGCGTGGCCGACCCGGGCGGCACGACCACAGTGGTCTGGCCTTCGCGGGCCACGGCGCTGGTCGCACCCAGTCCGAGGGCCGTCACGGCCGTGCCAGCCACGCCGGCAACACCCGAATTCGGTGTCAGCGCTTCGCTGGTGGAGCCGCCGCCGCAGGCGGTCAGGCCGGCCATCAAGGCGGTCAGCAGGAAGCGGGTCGATAGCAACAGGGCGTGGTTGTGGCGTGGGTGTGCAGCGGGCATGGGGCGATGAGCAGGTGACGATCGGACGCAAGCAGGGAGACTGCGCGAGACGATCAGGGACCGGACACCGCTAAGCCATCGAAAGGCATTGCAGGATGGCCCTGCCGCCCCAACTTTTGAACAGGTATGGTCGTGAAAACCCTAGTCGGCAGGGGCTACCGTCGGTAAGTAACGGCAACCATCCCTGCGCACCGCACAGATAAACGGCATCCGACACGGCTGTAGAGTCCGGCGTGCAACCCCACCCCTGCCTGGAGCCCCCCCATGAACTACGTCGACGGCTTCGTGACCCCCGTGCCCACCGCCAGCCGCGCGGCCTACCTGCAGCATGCCGAGTACGCGGCGCCGGTGATGAAGGAGCACGGCGCCTTGACCGTCGTGGAGTGCTGGGGCGACGACGTGCCCGAGGGCAAGCTCACGTCCTTCCCGCTGGCCGTGAAGTGCGAACCCGGCGAAACGGTGGTGTTCTCATGGATCACATGGGCGTCGAAAGCCGCCCGCGACGAGGGCTGGAAAAAGATCATGGCTGACCCGCGCATGCAGGCCGACGCGATGCCCGCGCCTTTCGACGGCAAGCGGCTGATCTACGGCGGCTTCCAGATCGTTCTGCAGCAGTAGCCGCCGCGCATGCAGGCGCGGTTCAGCACCCGCGCGTTCAGACGCGGATGTAGATCTTGCGTCGGTCGAGCCAAGTCGCCAGCGCGCCGTAGACCGCCAGGTTGGCGGTGGCGAACAGGAAGGAGCCTAGGCGCGGGTCGCTGCCCAGGTTGGCGAAAACGTTCTGGTAGACCCAGGGCAGCGGTGTGATCCAGTGCACTGTGCCGTCGGCGTTGAAACCGTCGGCCCAGCGCAGCAGGCCCAGCACGCGCGGCACGAAGCCGCTGAGCACGAAGACGAAGAGCGGGTTGCGGCCGAAGGCCTCCAACGCGCGCACCCAGCCCGGGGCGTGTTCGGGTTGCGGCGCCACCTCCAGCAACTGGAGCAGCGCCGCCAAGGCCAGCGTGGCCAGGCCTGTGGTGTGCAGCACGTAGCTGGAAGTCCAGATCTTCTTGTTGAACGGCAGTTCCAACTGCCACAGGTAGCCGGCGACGAGCAGGCCGGTGCCGATCATGAACAGCCGCACCACCAGTTCAGCAGCCACTTTGTCGCCGACTTGATAGCGGCGAATGAGATCGCCCACCCACCAACCCAGCAGCACCTGCGCGACGGCGGGCGGTGTGCTGGCCAGGCCTTCCGGATCGAATGGCAGGCCCTCGCCTTTGTAGAGGTGGGCGGCGCCCAGCAGGCTGCGGTCGATGGCAGTGCCGAACCAGCCGATCAGACCGTAAGGGTCGGCCGGGTCGCCCAGCACGAGGCAGGCGGCCGCGTAGCCACCCAGCAGCAGCGCGGTGGCCAGCAGTACGCCGGTGCGTTCGAAGGTCCAGACGATGGCCGCAGCCGCGCCGAAGCACAGCGCAATGCGCTGCAGCACGCCCATGAAGCGCAGCGTTTCGAAGCCGCGCAGCACCAGCGCGCCGTCGGCGTCCCAGCGCACGAAAGGCGAAGCGTTCAGGAACAGGCCGATGGCGAAGATCAGCAGCGTGCGCCGCGCCACCCGTTCCCAGAACACCGCCGGCGGCCCGGCGCGCAGGCCCGGCAACACCAGCGCCAGCGCGTTGCCGACCGCGAAGAGGAAGAAGGGGAAAACCAGGTCCGTGGGCGTGCAACCGTGCCAGCCGGCGTGGGCCAGCGGCGGGTAAAGGTAGGCCCAGCTGCCGGGGTTGTTGACCAGGATCATCAGCGCCACGGTGGCACCGCGAAACACGTCCAGCGAGCGCAGCCGGCCGCTCATCTCACAACGTTTTCTCAGCCATCACCGCAGCGTCGATATCGCCCTGCGCCGCGTCCAGCCGCGCCACCGCGTTGGCCGCCTTGACGCCCGCTTTCAGCATCACGATGGCCACCTTCACGCTGCCACCGCAAGCCGCCAGCGCGGCGTCTGCCGCTGCCGGTTCGGCGCCGGTGGCCAACACCGTCAACCGCAGCGCGCGCGCCACCAGCTTGGCGTTGGTGGCGCGCACGTCCACCATCAGGTTGCCGTAGACCTTGTGCAGCTTCACCATCACCGCGCTGCTGAAGGTGTTCAGCGCGATCTTCTGCGCCGTGCCGGCCTTCAGCCGCGTGCTGCCGCTGATGACCTCGGGGCCGGTGTCCAGCACGACGGCGATCTCGCAAGCCGCCGGCAGCGGCGTGCCCGGGTTGTTGGCGATGCCCACGGTCAGCGCGCCGGCTGCACGCGCCGCGCCAGCTGCGGCCACGGTGTAGGGCGTGGTGCCGGAAGCGGCGATCAGCAGCACGACGTCCAGCGGTGTGAGCTGCAGCGCGGCGATGTCGGCCACGCCGTTCTCGATGCTGTCTTCGGCACCTTCCACGGCCACGAACAAGGCCCGCTCGCCGCCTGCCAACAGCGCTGGCGAGCGTTCACGCGGCCACGAAAAGGTGGGGTGCAGCTCCACGCTGTCCAGCAGCCCCAGCCGCCCGCTGGTGCCGGCGCCCACGTAGACGATGCGCCCGCCGGCCGCCAGGCGCGGCGCGGCGGCGTCCACGGCCTGCGCCAGTTGCGGGCCGGCGGCACGCACGGCCTGCGCGGCCTGCGCCTGGTCGGCGGCCAGCGCGTCCACCAGCGCGGCGGTGTCGCAGCGCAACAACTGCGTGTGCACGGGGTGCGGGCGTTCGGTGTTCAGCAAGGGCTTCATGGCAGGTGCACCAGGGTAGCGGGGCCGAGCTGACCGAGGCGGTCAACGGCGCTGACGGTGATGAGTTGGGCGCCGGCGATGTCGATGCGGCGTTCGCCGCCGGGCAGCACCGCAAAGCGCCAGTCGCTGCCGACGCGGCGCCACACGGCCCACAGCGTTGGAGACTGTGCTGGCGCTGGCGCTGGCGGTGGCGCAGCGGCAGTCGGCAGCGCAGCCCCGCTGCTGGCGTCCATCGCCGGTTCGATGTGCACGCGCGTGCCGACCACGCTCCAGCGCGGCGCGCCGTGTCGTGCGCCCGGGGATGTGCTGGCCAGCCACGGCGTCGCGGGCACCAATGCGGCTTGTCGGTAGGGTCCACTCTGCAGCAACGTGGCCAGGCCGTCGCGGTCTTGTTGCAGCGCAACCATGCTGAAGTGGATGTGGCCGCCCGCTGCGGCCCGGCTGCGTTGCACGGCGATCTGCTCGACGATTTCGCGCGCCGGCCAGTTGCGTCCGACCTGGCTGCTGAACAGGCCCGGCCAGACATGGCGTTGCGCCGGGTTCTGCGCCAGCCAGTAATCCAGCAGCACCGGAAACTGCAGGCCTTCGCGGGCGATCTGCCAGTACAGCTGCGGTGCCAGGTAGTCCAGCCAGCCCTGCGCCAGCCAGAGTTCGGCGTCGGCGTACAGCTTGTCGTACTGGCTGAAACCGACGACGCCAGCCGGCCTCAATGTGGGCTTGCCGACGCCGAACGGGCTGACACCGAAGCGCACCCACGGCTTCACCGCGTGCACGGTGCGGTGCATCGCCTCCACCAGCGCGTCGACGTTGGCGCGGCGCCAGTCGTCACGGGCCAGCGCACCGCCGCTCAGCCGGTAGCGGGCGTAGGACTCGTCGTCGGGGAAGGGCAGGTCGGCGGCCGATGGCCCGCTTGATGCGACCGTCGCGCCCGCAGCAACCGTCAACCCCGCAACCCCCGGAACGGGTACGGGATAGGGGTAGAAGTAGTCGTCGATGTGCAGGCCGTCGATGTCGTAGCGGCGCACCACGTCGGCCACCACGGCCAGCGTGTGGGCGGCGGCGTCGGGCTCGCCGGGGTCCATCCACAACATGTCGCCGTAGCGCTTCACCAGGTCGGGCCGGCGCACGGCGATGTGGCTGGCCACCAGCGGCGACTTGGCCGCACTGTGCCGCGCGCGGTAGGGGTTGATCCAGGCATGCAATTCCAGGCCGCGCTGGTGGGCCTGCTGCACCCAGAAGGCCAGCGGGTCCCAGCTGGCATCGCCGGGCGCCTTGTTTTGTTCGCCGCTGAGGTATTCGGTCCACGGCTCCAGCGCGGACGGATAAATCGCATCCGCCGCCGGCCGCACCTGCAGGATCAGCGCGTTCAGGCCGATGGCCTTGGCGCGGTCCAGCAGCGCCAGCGCCTCGTTGCGCTGCACGGCCGCGCTGAGGCCGGGCGCGCTGGGCCAGTCGATGTTGCTGACGGTGGCCACCCAGGCGGCGCGGAATTCACGCGGCGCGGGGGGCGGCACATCGGGTGACGGTGGTGGCGGCGGCGTTGTCGATGTCGGCTGCAGTGCGGACGTTGGCGCGGGGGTCACCACCGGCGCCCGTGTGTTGTCGGGTGCCAGCGCGGCGCAGCCCGACAGGCTGGCCCAGGCCCCGGCCAAAGCCAGGCGGCGGTTGATCATGAGGCAGGCTTGTGCTTCATGGCGCTGCCTTCATCGGTTGGTTGATCACCCAGATCAAGGCCGCTGTTTCCGCATCGGCCAGACCCAGGTAGTTGGCCGGCCGGTAGCGCATCTGGAAGTTCATCAGCACGCGCTGGGTCTGCTGGTCCCACTCGCCGGTGGGCTGGATTTCGTAGCCGTGCTGGGCCAGTGCGCGCTGGAACCACAGCGCGTTCGGCAGGCCCGTTTCACCGGTGGGCAGTGGCGTTTCGTACAACGCGCGTTGGGTGGCCACGCGGGTGGCGTCGGGCCAGGGCGGGGTGATGCCCAGGTCGGCCAGTTGCTTCCACGGGAAGGTCGGACCCGGGTCTTCCTTGTACTGCGCGCTGACCTCGCCGTGGCCCAGGATGCGTTCGGGCAGGATGCCGTGGCGCTTGACGATGTCCTTGATCAGCGGCACCAGCACGTCGAACTGCAACGGGTCCCAGGGCTCGTATTGCCTGAGCGCGGCGGGGCCGTCGGGCGTGCCGCGTTTGATGCCGGGGTGGACGATCTCGATGCCGATGCTGCTGCTGTTCAGCCGGCGGTTTTCCTTCCACGCACTGGCGCCCGAATGCCAGGCGCGGCGGTTCTCGTCGACCAGGCGGTAGATGCGCGGCTGCGGCCCGTCGCTGAGCAGGTAGTGGGCCGACACCTGCTGCTCGGTGAGGATCTTCATCGACATCGGGAAGTCGGCCACCGTGTAGTGCAGGATCAGGAACAGCGAGCGGCTGTCCTGGCCTTGCGCCGTGTGCGTGGCGTCGATGGGCACGCCGCCTTCGGTGGTGACGGTGGCGCAGCCGGCCAACCACAGCGCGGCGGCGGTAACGGCCAGCCAGCGGGCCGGACGCAGGCCCGGCAGACGATGCAGAACTTCGAATTTCATGCTTCTTTCCTGGTGTTCGTGGTGACAGCCAACGCCGCCCGGCGCGCAGCGGCGTGGTGGGCAGGTGTGGTCAAACGGTGGGCGGTACAGCCGGCCGGCAAGGCGGCACAAAGGGCATTCTCGACGGCCGGGTGCAGTTCAAACACGCGCCCGGCCAGCGCCAGCGGGCGCAGGCCGTGGCGGTGCAGCAGGGCCGCGGCCAGGCGCGCCAGCTCAGACCCGGCGCTGTGCAGCAGCGCCAGCGCGGCCGGGTCTTCGTCGGCCGCTGCAGCGACGGCCAGAGCCAGTGCACCCAGTTCGCCGCGCGTGGCGCCGTAGACCCAGGCGCGGGTGGTGGCCCAGTCGCTGCCGCCGATCTGCGCGAAGACTTTCGTGGCCAGCGGCGATGCGGCCCAGGCGCCCGGCGTTTCGTCTTCGGCGCGCCAGATGTGGCGCAACGCCTCGCGGGCGATCCAGTGGCCGCTGCCGGCGTCGTCGATGACGGCGCCTCGGCCGCCCGCGCGCTGCAGCGTGCCGCTGGCATCGATGAAGGCCGCGACGGAGCCGGTGCCGGCGTAGACCACGATGCCGTCGCCCGGCGCGAACGCGGCCAGGCACAGCGACTCGATGTCGCTCTGCGCCTGCACGGCGTCGGGCGCGACCTGGAAGGTGGACGCGGCCAGCGCGACCAGCGCGGGTGCCTGCGCTGCGGCCAGGCCGGTGACGCCCGCGATGACCGCGTCCACCGGCCCGGCGGCCTGTGCGATGGCGCCCAAGGTCGCTGCCACCTGCGCGCGGCCCACGCCGCTGCCCAGTTGCTGGCCCGACACGGGCGCGACGCTGCCCTCGGCCCACAGGCGGCCATCGGCGTCGGCCACGGCCCAGCGCGTCTGCGTGCCGCCGGCGTCCAGGCCCAGGCCGCGTGCGGTGGCGGGCGAGAGGGCGGCGGGGTTCAACGGGTGCATGGCAAGCGCGATTTTGACGGTGCCGGCGCGACAATGCGCGGATGACGAATCGCCCCGCCTTGGCACTGCTGGCCTGCTTGTTCTCGCTCATCAACCTGGGTTGCGCCACGGGCGGCTCGTCGACGCCGCCCACATTGCCGGCGGCCGTGAAGGCCGCGCTGCTGAAAGCCGGCGTGCCCGAAGACGCGATGGCCGCCATCGCGCTGCCGCTGGGCCCCAGCGGCACGCCCTGGCAGTACCGCGCAGACATGCCCATGCAGCCGGCGTCGACGATGAAGCTGCTGACCGCCATCGTCGCGCTGGACAGGTTGGGGCCGAACCACCGCAGCAGCACCGAACTGCGCAGCGCAGCGCCCTTGAACGGCGGCGTGCTGCAGGGCGACCTGGTGCTGAAAGGCGGCGCCGACCCGGAGCTGGGCGTGCCGCAGTTCTGGCAGATGCTGGTGGACCTGAAACAGGCCGGCGTCACGCGCATCGAAGGCGACCTGCTGCTGGACCGCACGCTGTTCCGCCCGGCGCGCATGGACATCGGCGTGCCGCCTTTCGACGATGAGATGGAGTTTCAGTACAACGTCATCCCCGACGCGCTGGAGTTGGCCGGCAACCTGCTGCCGCTGGAAATCCGCTCAGGCCCCGATGGCGTGCGCGCCAACACCGTGCCGCCGCTGGACGGCATCGAATTCAGCAGCCGCATGGCCGTCACGGCCACGCCGTGCAAGGACTGGGACAGCGTCTGGAAGCCAGCAGTGGTGCAGCGCGAAGCCGGCGCTGGCTCTGGCGTGGCAGGCCGCACGCGCATCGAACTGCAGGGTGGTTTCCCGGCCAACTGCAGCCAACGCACGGCACTGCAAATCATCGACCGCACCGATCTGGCCGACCGCCTGTTCCGCAGCCTGTGGCAAGGACTGGGCGGCGCCTGGACGGGCCAGGCGCGCGAGGCTGCGGCGCCCGAAGGCGCCCGCACGCTGGTGCGCCGCGACAGCCGGCCGTGGGGCGAGGTGCTGCGGCCGATGCTGAAGACCTCTGACAACCCGGTCACGCGGCTGCTTTTCCTGCAACTGGGCGCGCCTTTCATGGCCAACAACCCGCAGGCCACGACGGCTGAACTGTCGGCAGCCGTCGTGCGCAGCTGGATGGTCGAACACGCCATCAACCCCGGCGGCTTGGTGCTGGACAACGGCTCGGGCTTGTCGCGCAGCGAACGCATCACGCCGCGCCAATTGGCTTCCATGTTGGCCGTGGCCTGGCAAGGCCCGCGTGCGGCCGACCTGGTAATGGGCCTGCCGGTGGCCGGCGAAGACGGCAGCGTGCGGCCGCTGAAAGACAGCCCCGCATCAGGCTGGGCGCGCCTGAAGCCGGGCACGCTGCGCAATGTGGTGGCCTTGGCCGGCTATGTGCGCGACGAGCGCGGCCAACCCTGGGCGGTGGCGATGATGGTCAACCACGACGCCGCCTCGAAAGCCCGACCGGCTTTGCTGGCGCTGGTGGACAGCTTTGCGCGCGTCGGGCCGCACGGCAAGGCGACTGAAGCGCCGGTCGTTCCTGCGGTTCCGGAAGCCACCGCCAAGCGCTGACCCGGCCGGATCAGGCCTTGCACGGACGCCACATCCCGCGCTTATCCAGCGACTTGCAAGCCCTCGGGCGCCAGGTACTGCTGCCGGAAGGTTTCGAAGTCCACCGTGTCGGCGGCTTCGATGGCTCGCTGCGCGGCCACCGAAGCGCGGGCCTCGGCTTCGAAGGCGGCTTGCTGCTCGGCAGTCCACGCCAGTTGCTGCAGGTGGTTGCGGGTCTGCTCGGCCTGGGCCCGGGTGAAGGCGATGTGGGAGCCCGCGAAGCCGCTGTCCATCTGCGCCAGCACGCGGGACGACGGCAGCGTGTCGGGCGCAGCCAGGCTGGTTTGCGCTTCGGCCAGGGCGGCAGCGTAGGCCTGCCCGCCGTGGGCCTCGTCCAGCGCGGCGGCGATGGGGCCGCATTGCGCCAGCAATTCAGCCGCCCAGTCGACCAGCGGCACGGCGGCACCGTCGCGTTCCAGGGTCAGCCCGGGTTGGCGGCCGAAGGCGGCGGTGCGGTGCTGGTTGCGGCCCAGCGCGGCGATCTCGTCCAGTGTGTCCGGCGGACTGGTTTGCAGCAGGCAGTGCAGCAGGAAGATGTCGATGAAGCGCATCGTCGCGGCCTGTATGCCCACCGGCACGAACGGGTCCAGGTCCATGCACCGCACTTCGATGTATTCGACGCCGCGCTGGCGCAGTGCGTGCAGCGGGCGTTCGCCGCTCTGGATGACCCGCTTGGGCCGGATCGTGCCGTAGAACTCGTTCTCGATCTGCAGCAGCGTGGTGGCGAGCTGGTTGTATTCGCCGCCCAGGTTGCGGATGCCGATGGTTTCATAGGACGGGTAGGGCCGGGTCAACGCCTCGTGCAGGCTGGCGGCGTAACCCTCCAGGCTGTTGTAGCTGACGGCCAGCGTGGCTTGCGCAGCGCTCTGGTAACCCAGGCGGCCCATGCGCAGGCTGGTGGCGTGGGGCAGGCCCAGGCTACCGGCGCCCAGCGGCTGCAAGCCATGCTCGCGGCCCTCGACGAAGCTGCCGCACACCGCAGGGCTGGCGCCGAACAGCCACAGCAGCACGAAGGCATGACGGCGGAAGTTGCGGATCAACGCGAAGTGCTCGTCGTTGCTCAGGCCTGGCAGCGACCAGTTGTAGTGGATGCCGCTGATGGTTTGCATGCGCCGGCCGTAGCGGTGGCCCAGGCCCATGCGGTAGACGCTTTTCAGCCGGCCGATATTGCTGCCGCCGTAGCGGCCCAGCGGGATGGTCTCGTCGGTGGGCAGGCCGCAGGGCATGCTGCTGGCCCACATGCGTTCGTCGCCGGCGCCGTGGCCTGTCTCGGCCAGGCTGTGCACAACGAACTGGTGGATGCGTGTCAGCTCGTCCAGGCAGGCCTCTACGCTGCCGTGCACGGCGGTGATCAGCTCCAGCTGGCTTTCGCTGAAGTCGGTGGTGATGTGGCCGTGCGTCAGCGGTGAACCCAGGGCGCCGGGGTGCGGCGTCAGCGCCAGTGCACCGCTGGGCAGCACCCGCAGGCTTTCTTTCTCGACGCCACGGCGCATGCCGCGCAGACGCTCGGGCGACAGGCGGTGCAAGGCATTCAGCAGGGCATCAGCCGGTGGCGTGGACATGCGTGTTCTCTGGTGGCTGCGCGTGGCGGGGGCGAAGGTTAAGCGTTCAGCGGCAAACCTGCTGGCGGCTGGGCAAAGCTGCTGGCGGCCGCCAGCCGCCAGCAACCAGCCACCAGTCGCCAGTCGGCAGCCTGTGCCGGCCGACGTGGTGCCAAAGACTCCCGCGCAGTTCAGCCCGCGAGCAGCAAGCCCGTCGCGTTCAGCGCTGCCGGCGGCGGTGCCGGATCAGAGCACCCATCAGCAGCAGGCCGCAGGCCATCTGCAGCAGCGTTGCGGCCTCGGGCACCGGCAGCGGAGCGCCGTTGGCCAACAGGCCGAAGGCAGCGGCGCCGAGCACGGCATGGGCCGCGCGCGTCGGGTGGATGCCGTCCCAGAAGACCCAGGTGTCGGGGTTGGCGCAGCTGGTCTCGGTGAGGCCGAAGTTCGTGACCGAGCGGCATTGCCCGGTGGTGTTCGCGAAGCCGTAAGTCGCCGGGCTGTCGAGCACGCTGTTGAAGATCGAGAACACGTCCAGGAAGTAGATCGACGCCGTGTATTGCCCGGCCAGGCCGCTCAGCATCGAGTACACCGAGGTGTTCCAAAGGCCGCTGACGAAGCTCGCCGAAGCGGCGTTGGCAGTGCCGCGGTTCTCGGGGATGCGCCCCAGGTCGGGCAGGTTCGGTACCAGCAGGGTCGTTGCGCCGGCATTGAGCAAACCGGTGAGCACGCCGGACAGTGAGTTGATGGCGGTCTGCACGCCAGCCAGAGGGCTGGCATTGCCGACCAGGTCGCGCATGTCGTTGCCGCCGGCCCAGACGGCGTACAGCGCGGTCGGATTGGCGCCACCTGCACCTGGCCCCGTGATGTAGCTGTTGTATTGGTTCAACACGCCGGTCGATTGCCCGGTGGCGTTGTCCAGACGGGCGCCGCCATAGGCGTAGTTGTTGCCACCGCTGCGCGAGCGCACGGCGGTGGGCAAGCCCAGGCTGATGGACATGGACTCATGCCAGACCGGTCCGTTCGAGAAGCGGCCATTGGCGCCGTAGCCGGCGAGGTTGGCGATGAATGCGTTGGTGCCCAGCACGGACTGGGTGTTGCCGGTGTCCGAGAGGCTGTCGCCCAGCACGTAAAGTGTGCTGAAGGTCGGCACGGCTTGCGCTGCGCTCAGGCCCAGGGCGGACAAGGCCACGCCGGCCAGCAGGGCCCTAAGTCGCGAGGCGAAAGGTTGGGAATGGTGCATCCTGGTGTCTCCGCATAACGGTTGTTGTGTGCCGAGTACACCTCACGCGCACGCGCGTCGCCATCCGGGAACCCCCTTGAACGCGGCACGCGCGCGCGCTGGCAGACTGCGGTGGCCGAATACCAAGGAGCCCCCGTGCCGTCACCCTACAGCGCCCGTTATGCCGCAGCAGACCGTGCATCGACCATAGGCCTGCTGGCTGCTGGCCTGTTGGCCAGCACCGTGGCCGTGGCGACCCCGCTTCAGTTCACGCTGTTCAATGCCAGCAGCGCCAGCCAGAGCCGACTGAACCTCGAAGCCAGCGCGCAGTTTGCCGGGGCGGCGCTGACCGCCACCCCGCAGCTCGCGCCCGGCGGGCTGAACGGCCTGGGCAGCCTCAGCACCCTGTACAACGACACCGGCAACGGCAGCCGGCTGGCTGGCGAGGTGACACAGGCCGGGATCCGCTTTGACGACAGCGGCGGCGCGGTGGCGCGCAATGCCGTCGGCGCCTTCGGCAACAACCTGGCCATCGCGCCCGGCGTGGGCGCCACCAGCGGCACGGCGCCAGCCAATTACGGCGTGAAGTTCTCTGCGCCGCAGAACATCCCCATCCCGCCGATTGACCTGACGCCACTGGGCGTCTCAGCGACGCTGAACCTGGGGACGCTGACCTCATTCGATGCCAAGGTGGCGCTCCGCAACGTGGTCGTCGACGCCGTCGGCAGCGTCCCGCTTTCGGCCTTCGGTGGCGGCCCGCAGGCTTTCGACGCCACGTCACTGCAGGTCGGCATCAGCGGCACCGCAGACCTTCTGATCGGAGCCACCGCCAAGCAGGCCAGCTTCGCCGACTACCTGGCAGCGGGGTTGGCGCTGACGACCCTGCAAAGCAGTCTGGCCGGCCAGGGCGTCAACCTGACGATCCAGAACAACGGCTTCCTGGCGCTGAGCTACACCCTAGGCTTGGGCCTGAGTACCGATCTGCCCGCCATCCCGTCGGGCAACGACGGCGCCGGAGCGGGCAGGCTCGAGCAGGTCGGCAACACTCTGCGGCTGACTTTGCCGCTGAGCTTCGAATTCGCGCCGACGACGCCGGTGGACTTCCTGTTCTCGGCGCGCTATGCGCTGAACGGCACGTTCATCGGTCAGTCGCCTTTCGTGGCTGTCGAAGTGCCCGAACCCGCGAGCGGGTTGATGGCCGCCCTGGGCACGCTGGCGCTGTTCGCCGTGTTGCGGCGCCGCCCCCGCCCGAAGTGACGGATTGGCGCCGGTTCAGCGTCGGCTCACGCGCAGATCACGGCTGTCGGGGCACCGATCCGCGCGTAGGCCAAGCCCGGCGCGGTGCAGGCCAACCCACAAGTGCTGGCATAGACTGCCCGGCACTTTGAAAAGCACGATGCAAAACACCTCCCCGACTTCCGCCTTCCCGATCAACCGTCGCCATGCTCTGGCGCTGGCCGCCGCCGGTGCTTTGGGCTTGCAGCAAGGCTGCGCACAGACCGCCACGGCGCCGCCTGGCGTCAACGCTGCGGGCTTCGACGCCTGGGCCGAAAACTTCGCCGCCGACTGGATGCGCCTGTCGGCCGAACGTGTCACGTACAGCCAGTATTTCAGCGGCGCCGAGCAGGCCGCCTTCGAACGCCAGTTGACGCCGCAAACGCCCGAGCGCCGCGTCAAGACCCACGAACTGGCGCGCGCCGGCCTGGCGCGTCTGGTCACCTTTGAAGCCGGCCCACTGTCGGCCAACCAGCGCACCGAAGCGGCCACGTTGCGCTGGTCGCTGGAACGCACGATGGCGGGTGAACCCTACGAAGAACACACCTTCGTCTTCAGCCAGCTCGGCGGGCCGCAGGTCAGCCTGATCTCTTTCATGAGCGAAGCGCACCCCATGCGCACGCCCGACGACGCGGCCGCCTACATGGCGCGGCTGGCGCAGGTGGACCAGCGCATCGACGAAGCCATCGCCCGCGCCCGCGCGGCGGCGGCCAAGGGCTACATCCCGCCGCGTTTCATCCTGGACCGCTCGCGCACCCAGGTGCGCGCTTTCGGCGTGCCGCCGCCCGAGCAAAACCTGTTCGTGCAGGCGTTGAACCGGCGCAGCGAGCGCATCGAAGGCCTGCCTGCCGAGACCCGCCAGCGCTACATCGCCGACGCCACGCAGTTGGTGGCCACGCGCATACGCCCGGCTTGGTTGCGTATCGACGCCTTCCTGACCGAGATCGAGCCCCGCACCACCGCTGACGCCGGCCTGTGGCGTTACGCCGATGGCGCATCGGCCTACGCGCAAGCCCTGGCGCTGTACACGACGACGACGCTTTCGGCCGACGACATCCACAACATCGGCCTGCGCGAAGTGGCGCGCATCGAAGGCGAGATGGACAAGGTGCTGCAGACGCTGGGCCGCAAGGACGGCACGGTGCTGGTGCGCATGACGGCGTTGAACGCCAGCCTGCAGCCGCCGGCCGATCCTGACCCCCGGCCGGGTCTGATCGCCAAGCACACCGAGAACGTGCGCGACAACATCCGACGCAGCAAGGCTTTCTTCAACCTGCTGCCCAAGGCACCGGTGGAAGTGCGCCGCGAACCCGCGCTGACCGAGAAAACCGCCGCCGCCCACTACAGCACGCCGGCCCCTGACGGCAGCCGCCCCGGCGTGTTCTGGGCGCCGCTGCCGGGGCCTGAATTCAACATCGCCAACATGCGCAGCCTGGCCGTGCACGAAGCGGTGCCTGGCCACCACTACCAGTTGGCCATCCAGCAAGAGCAGACCGGCCTGCCGCGCTGGCGCCAGCGCCGCGTGTTCGGCGGCGGCAGCGCCCACAGCGAAGGCTGGGGCCTGTACGCCGAGCGCCTGGCCATCGACAACGGTTGGTACGACGGCGACGCTGTGGGCCTGCTGGGCGCGCTGGACAGCCAGCTCTTCCGCGCCCGTCGCCTGGTGGTGGACACTGGCCTGCACGCGATGAAGTGGACGCGCGAACAGGCCATCGCCTATGGCATCGGCGCGCAGGAAGTCGAGCGCTACGTGTCCAACCCGGGCCAGGCTTGCGCCTACATGATCGGCATGCTGCGCATGCTGCAACTGCGCGTCGAAGCGCAAAAAACGTTGGGCGCGAAGTTCGACGTCAAGGCCTTTCACGATGTGCTGCTGACCACCGGTTCGGTGCCGCTGGACGTGCTGGGCGACGTGATGCGGCGCTGGGCGGCCGGCCCCGCGTGAAGTCGCTGGGCGCCAGTGCCCAGCAGCGCGCCGCCGGCCTGCGCGGCGAACGCATGCTGGAGAGCACGCAGTGGGTCAAGAGCGGGTCGGCTGCTGGCGGTGGTTTTCGCAACATAGCGCCGATACGCCCGGGTTTGCGCGACCCGACGGCCAAGTTCCCCTCGCTGGTCGAATTCCTGCGCGGCGGACCGCGCAGCGTGCCCACCGCCCCGCTGCCCGTGTTGAACCCGCTACCTGGCTGGCGCAAAGCGCCAGCCAGCGGCCTGCGCGCCACCTGGTTGGGGCACAGCACGGTGCTGGTCGAAATCGACGGCGTGCGGCTGCTCACCGACCCGGTGTGGGGCTTGCGCGCATCGCCTTCGCAACTGGTGGGCCCCAAGCGTTTTCAGCCCGTTCCGGTGGCCTTGAAAGACCTGCCACCCATTGATGCGGTGCTGGTCTCGCACGACCACTACGACCACCTTTGCTATCCGACGATGCGCGAGCTGGCAAAGACGCAGATCCCATTCATCACGTCATTGGGCGTGGGCGCACACCTGCAGGCCTGGGGCATCGCGCCCGAACGGATCACCGAACTCGACTGGTGGCAAAGCCACCGCCTGCCGGGCACCGAAGTCGAAGTCACGGCAGCGCCGTCGCAGCACTTCTCGGGCCGCGGCTTGAAGGACCGCAACGCCACGCTGTGGTCCAGCCTGGTGATGCGCGGCCCGAAGCACCGCGTCTTTTTCAGCGGCGACACCGGCCTGACCGACCAGTACACCGCCATCCGCGACCGCCTGGGGCCCTTCGACCTGGTGATGCTGGAAGTGGGCGCCTTCCACCCGGCCTGGGGCGACATCCACCTTGGCCCCGAACACGCGCTGGAAGCCTTGCAGTTGCTCGGTGGGGGCGCCTTTCTACCGGTGCACTGGGGCACTTTCACACTGGCCCTGCACGCCTGGGACGAACCCGTCGAGACCTTGCTGAAACTGGCGCCGCAGCAGGGCGTGCAGCTCTTGCTGCCGCAGCTGGGTGAGGTCATCGAACCGGTGCAGGTGGACTGCGTCACGCCGTGGTGGCGTGGTGTTGAATCCAGCACCGCCGTGGCCGCGCCGCCCGAACCCATGACCTGGCCCAAGGCAGCCGCCTGGCCGATGGATTGACGAAACCTGAACACCAAGGAAACTTGCGATGAAGTCCGTTGAAGCGCTGTTGGCGCAGTTGGTACAAACACCCAGCCAGGCGCTGGTCAACGACCTGGGCGCCATCGTCAAGGTCATCACGGCCTGGCTCGAAGGGCACGGTGTGGCTTACACGCTGACCACCAACGCGGCGGGCCAGCCCGACGCCATCGTCATCAACCCGCCCGAATCGGAAACCGACGAGGTGTGGATGCTCAACGCCTGCGTGGACACCGCGCCGGTCGGCGATCTGGGCCAGTGGCGTCACGCACCTTTCGCCGCCACCGTGGAAGACGGCTGGTTGTACGGCCGAGGCAGTTCCGATTCCAAGGCCGCCGTGGCGCTGTTCTGCGAGCTGGCGCGCATCACCAAACTGACCGGCAAGGCGCCGAAAAAAGGCTCTGGCGAACGGCGTCGCCGTGTCACCGTGGTGTTTGACTGCGACGAACATTCGGGCCGCTTCGGCGGTATCCGCTCGGCCACTGCGCGCTTCGGCTACCCGCAGCACTGCGCCATCGGCTACCCGGGTATGCACGAGATCGTCACCGGTTCACGCGGCTTTCACCGCACGACAGTGACGCTGCGGGGTGCGATGGGCCATTCCGGCGCCGACACCGTGCCGGCTGAGCTGGCCGCCGACAAGCTGCAGCGCTTGCTGAAAGCGGTCAGCGATTTCAACGCCCGCAAACCTGCTGGCAAACACGCCATGACGGCCGATTTCCCCATCCCGCCGCGCGCTTCGGTGACCGGCCTGCGCACCGGCGCCAAGACGCATTCCGTGACGGCTTCGAAGATCGAATGCCTACTCGACATCCGCGTCACGCCGGCCTTCGACGTGGCCGCCGCGCAGGCCTGGCTGGACAAGACGCTGGCCAGGATCGCGCGCGAATGCGGCGACGCCTACCCGTCCAGCGTCAGCAAGCCCAACACCTGGCCGCCGTACCACACGCCCCACGACGCGCTGCTGCCGCGTTTGATGGAAACCGCCGCCGAGCAAGTGCTGGGCACCGCGCCGCCTTTGGTGGTCTGCGGGCCGGGCAACATCGGCAACTTCCTGTCCAGCCACGGCACGCAAGTGCTCTGCGGTTTCGGCGTGGAATTCAAGAACGCGCACGGCCCGGATGAATGCGCCAGGCTGTCCACGCTGGCGCCGGTGTTCAAGACCTACCAGGCGGCGGTGAAGGCCTACCTCGCTGGGGCGGTTTGAAGCGGGTGACCGCAGGTTAGTGCTTGGCCGCCGCGTCCAACTCGGCCGCAGCGCGCACCATGTCCGGGTCGGCCAGCAGCGCGACCGTCGGCGCGTGCGGCGGCTCGGTGCCGTTGGCGATTGAACGGCGTGCCAGCACGACGGCCTGCTTGAGGTCGCGCGGGACGCGTTTGCCGATGAAGTACTCGCGCGCCAAATAGTCCAGCCCCAGGTAGAAATTGCCGTCTGCCGAGCGTCGCAGGTAGGCAAGGCCCGTCGCCGGGTCGGCACCCTGCAGCTCCTGCAGCAACAGGGCGCCGTATTGGAATTGCGCCATGTTGTCGCCCAAGTCAGCGGACTGCCGCAGAAAATTCATCGCCTCCGGCATCGACGGGTTCAAGCCGGCCGTGCCGTTGGCGTAATAAGCGGCCAATTTGCGAAGGGCGGCGGGCTGCTTTTTGGCCGCTGCGTCGCGCAGCAGCTTCAATGCCACCGCCGGATCGGCCGACAGGCCACCGGCACCCTCCAGGTAGTAGTCCGCCAGCTTTTCCATCGAATTGGCTTCGCCTTGATCTGCCGCGGCGCGTAGCCAACGAACAGCCAATCGGGGGTTCGCCGGAAGTCGCCACACCTCCATGCCTCCATAGATCAGCCCGAGCATCGCCTGAGCCGTGACTTCTCCCCTTTCGGCGCCTCGGGCCGTGTACGCCAATGCCGGCTTCGGATCGAAACTCGGGTTGCGGACGCCTTGCACAAGCAAAGCGGTGCCGTAGAAGCTTTCTGCTGCCCCGTCGCCCTGCTCGGCACCCAAGCGCAGCCACTTCAGGCCTTCGGCCAGATCTTTCGTGCCGCCGATCCCTTGGGCCAGAAAATACCCGTACTGGCCTTGCGACGCGGCGTTGCCCTGGCGGGCGGAAGCCTCGAACCAGCGCCGAGCAAGCTGGTCGTTGCGCGGCACCAGATAGCCTGCGTAATACATCTGGGCCAGATAGTTTTGGTACTTGGCGTCACCGCCTTCGGCATCGCGCTGCGCGCGTGCGACGGCCTGAGCCGGCGTCAATGGGATGTAAATCGTGGTTGTGAAGGTTTCGCCGCTGCTTTGCGGCCCGCCGGCGCCTGGCGACGCGGCCGAGGATTCGCCGCCCACTGGTGGTCTCGCACTGGAATTTCCGCTGCCGCTGCGACCGTTGACAGCCGCGTTGGCGCGTTCGTTCTGCGCCTGCTGGCGGGATGCGCGCTCGCTGTCGATGCGGTCGGTGCGTGCGGCCGAGTCACGCATGCGCTGCATGGCGCGCTGGCGATTGGCCTCGTCGTCCGCAGCGTTCCAGGCATGGGCCTGGCAGGTCGCCAGCAAGGTAGCCAGGCAAAAAAACCACCTGGACGTCCAGATCAGGGACCGTTCCATATTCGTCCGTGCGGCACTCATTCAGCGCCTTTGAAACCTTCCCATTTGAAGGTGTCGACCCCTGCTTTTTCCACGTCGTCGACCACATCGGCCATCTTGTTCATGACCACGGCTTTGGACTCGTGCCAGATGCAGTTGGGTTCCAGCTTGTAACGGCCCGAGCTGGTGCGGGCCACTTGTTCTTCCATTTTCGCGGCGCTGGCCTTGCGGTCTTCGAGGTCGCGCGGGAACACATCGGTGTAAAAGAATCTGGGGTTGCTGGCCGTGCGGTTGACGATGCACGCCATGAACCCGGGTGTGGCGGCAGCTGACGCGGTGTGCACCAGCGGCGCGACCAGGGCGAAGGCGAGGGCCGGTATGAAGCTGCGAATGGCGTGGGTCATGATTGTCCTTCGTTGACGACAGCAAGCGGCTGCTTGAACGTGTACGCAAGACCTTTTCGCCAAACGGCTCAGGCGGTTGCGCGGTAGCCGCGCGGTATCGCCGCCAACAAGCGCTTCGTGTAGTCCTCTTTCGGCGCCGCCAGGATCTGCTCGGCGCTGGCTTGCTCCACCACCACCCCGTCCTTCATCACCAGCACCTCGTCACTGATGAAGCGCACCACGGCCAGGTCGTGGCTGATGAAGACGTAGCTCAGACCGAACTCGTCTTGCAGGTCTTTCAGCAGGTTCAGCACCTGGGCCTGCACAGACACGTCCAGCGCGCTGACGGCTTCGTCCAGCACCAGCACTTCGGGGTTCAGCGTCAGGCAGCGGGCGATGGCCACACGTTGCCGCTGACCGCCGCTGAATTCGTGCGGGTACTTGCC
>JBBQAI010000108.1:0-15858 GCA_038316205.1 Burkholderiales bacterium | reverse complement strand
GATGGAGATGTTCCAGGCCTTCGGCTTTGCCGAGAAGGTCATGCGGGAATCGGTCTGGGTCAACGAGACCACCTTCTGGGCACCCGACGCCGACGCGCCGCTCGGCCGCGTTGCCCGTGTACATGACGTACCGGACGGCATCTCCGAGATGCCCCATGTACTGATCAATCAGGCTCGGGTGCATGACATGTTCCTGGACATCATGCGCAACTCGCCCCAACGGCTGGTTCCCGACTACGGCTTGAAGGTGATCGACCTGACCATCGACCACGAGGCTGCCGAATACCCCGTCACCGTCAAGCTGGAGCACACCGTCCCTGGTATGCACGGCCAGTTCAAGACCGTGCGCGCCAACTATGTCATCGGCTGTGATGGTGCACGCTCGAACGTGCGCAGCGCCATCGGCGGTGCGCTGCACGGCGATGCAGCGCACCAGGCCTGGGGCGTGATCGATTTGCTGGCCATCACCGACTTCCCCGACTGGCGCGTGAAATCCTTCGTGCGCTCGAAGAACGATGGCATCTTGATGGTGTTGCCACGCGAAGGCGGGCACCTCGTTCGTCTGTACGTCGAACTCGACAACCTGGCTGCGCATGAGCGCGCCGCCGACCGCGGCATGGGTGCTGCGGACATCATCGCCAAGGCGCAGCGCATCCTCCAGCCATTCAAGCTGAACGTGAAGGAGGTGGTCTGGTGGTCGATCTACGAAATCGGCCACCGCCTGACCGACAAGTTCGACGACGTACCGGCGAGCGATGTGGCGACCCGCATGCCACGCGTGATGCTGGCTGGCGATGCCTGCCACACCCACAGCCCCAAGGCCGGCCAGGGCATGAACGTGTCGATGGGCGACACCTTCAACCTGGGCTGGAAACTGATCTCTGTATTGACCGGTCGCGCCGACCCGGCGCTGCTGCACAGCTATTCCGGCGAACGGCGCTCGGCCGCGCAGGGCTTGGTGGAGTTTGACCACAAGTGGTCCCGTGTCGTTGGCGAACGAGCCGGGAACGACACGGCCGACGGCCTGCCCCGCGTGGCGCGCGAGTTCGTCAACAACCTGCCCTTCACCTGCGGCCTGACCATCCAGTACGGGCACAGCACCCTGACTGCCACGCCCACTTACCAGCACCTCGCGACGGGCTTTGACATCGGCAAGCGTCTCCATTCCGCCCCCGTCGTCCGCCTGGCCGACGCCAAACCGATGCACCTGGGCCATTGCATCGAGGCCGACGCGCGCTTCCGCTTGTTCATCTTTGCACCCGCAGGCGACGCAGGCGCCCAGGGCGGCGCTGTCGCCACGCAGTGCGACTGGCTCGAACATGACGCGGCCTCGCCGGTCCGCCGCCACACTGCGCCGGGCGAAGACGTGGATGCCGTGATCGACACCCGCGCTGTTTTCCAGCAGGACTTCCGTGCGCTGGACTTCGGCGTCATGCCCACAATGCTGCGTCCGCGCGTGGGCCGCTACGGTCTGTGCGACTACGAAAAGGTCTTCTGTGCCGATGCGACGCGGGGCGAGGACATCTTCGATACGCGCGGGATCGATCGGGCCGCAGGCTGCATGGTCATCGTGCGTCCGGATCAATACCTTGGCCACGTCCTCCCGCTGAATGCCCGCAACGACCTGGTGGCCTACTTCGCCAACATCCTGCGTGTGCGGGGCTGAAATTCGAAGGTGACGCAACGGGGTCGCTGCGTGAGAAGGGTCCGCACGGCGGCAGGCTGACTCTGAGGCTACTGGTCGTTATCCACGCACCGGGCACCCGTTGCGCGCCACAACGCAGTGAACGCGTGGGCGACTGGCACAACGATAGGTCTGAAAACGGGCAGGCCAATTGGCACCGGTGCGGCGACCGCTCAGCGGCGCGTATTCACCGCCAGCGACCGACCATCCGCTGCCCCAACGCAAACACCGGCGCAGCGCTCAAGACCAGGAAGGCCATACGCGTGACGTGGAACGACGTCACCACCGGCACACCCAGATGAAGCGCTCTCGCGGTCAAGCTCATCTCTGCCACGCCGCCGGGCGCAGTGGCCAGCAGCGTGGTGGGCAGATCGATGGCCGTGGCCCAGGACAGCAGCACCGCAAAGCCCGCAGCCAGCACCAGGCTCAGCAACACCGTCGCCGCCACGCTGAGCAGGAAGCGTGGAGCCGCTCTGAAGAACCCGGCGCTGAAGCGGCTGCCCAGAGCGCAGCCGATCAGCAACTGCCCGCAATTGACCACCCAACGTGGCATTGCCGACCATTCCACCCCCGAACCGGTGAGCACGACCGTGACCACCAGCGGGCCGATGATCCAGCCGTTGGGCGTATCGAACCGACGCAGCAACGCCCCGCCGGCACCGGCCAGAAGCAGCAACCCCGCCAGCCCGCCTGGCTGCACTGCGGCAGCCGTTGGCAGCCAATCCTGCGAGCCGTGCGCGCCGCTCAAGGTGATCAGGGTCGGCACGGTCAGCACCACAATCACGATGCGCAAGGCATGGGCCGCGGCTACCCAATCAGCCCGGCCACCCAGGCGATCGGCCAAGACCGACATCTCCCCGGCCCCGCCCGGCAGGCTGGCGAAGAAGGCGGTAAGAAAGTCGCAGCCCGACAGGCGTGCCAGCATCGCGGCCGAGGCACAGCCCAGCGCCAGTGCAAACAGTGCGCCGGCAGCGATGGCTGCGGCGTGGCGCATCAGTTCCTGCAGCACTGGCGCCGTGAAATACAGGCCCAGCGCCGTGCCCACGATGAACTGGCCGAGCAGTAGGCCGCCGGCTGGGCGCCGCACCGGCCAGCCGGCCATGGAGGCCGCCGCCATGAAGGCCAGCGGGCCGAGCATCCACGGCAGCACCGTACCCAGCGCGGCACACAGCGCGCCGCCACAGAAGCACACGGCAAGCGCCAGCAGCCCGCGCCGGCCGGCCTGCCCCGCCTGGGGAGGCAGGCGCCAGAGCTTGCCCTCCACGCCCTATTCGCCCTTCACGCCCAGCGCTCGGATGGTTTTGCCCCACTGCGCGATATCTGCCGTGACAAGGCCGGCAAATTGCTCGCGCGACAGGGTCTGCACCTCAAGCCCTTGCTGCCCCAGTGTCTTGACGACCTCGGGATCGGACAGCACCTTGTTGATCGCGGCGTGCAAGCGGGCGACCACTGCGGGGGGCGTGCCAGCCGGCGCGAAAAAGCCATACCAGGGCGCGTAATCGAAGCCCTTCACGCCGGCTTCGTTCAGCGTGGGCAGGTTGGGCAGCGCAGGTGTGCGCCTGGAGCCCGAGGTGGCGATGGCCTTGAGCTTGCCGGACTGAATGAAGGGCATCACCGCCGGGATGGTGAGCAGCATGGTCTGGATCTGGCCAGACATCAGGTCGGTGATCGCCGGGCCGGAACCCTTGTAGGGCACGTGCTGCAGCTTCACGCCGGAGCTGGCCTGCAGAACCTCCATCGCGAGATGACCGGCGCTGCCCATGCCACCGGACCCGTAGTTGATCGTGCCAGGGTTCTTGCGTGCCAGCGCCAGGAACTCGGGCACGGTGGAGACCGGCAGCGAGTTGGTCACCACCAGCACGTTGGGCGTGGCGCCGATGTAGGCCAGCGGCATCACGTCGCGCGCGGTGTCGAAGGGCAGCTTGTCGTAGAGCGAGGCGTTGTAGGCCAGGCCCGCGTGGTGGACCATCAGCGTGTAGCCGTCAGGCGCGGCGCGCGCCAACATGCCGGTGGCGATGGTGCCGCCGGCCCCGCCCTTGTTGTCGACGATGAAGCTCTGGCCCAGTTCCTGGCTGAGCCTCTGGCCGAGGATGCGGGCCACGATGTCCACTGTGCCACCGGCCGCGAAGGGCGCCAGCACGGTGACCGGCTTGGTGGGGTAATCCGCAGCTTGTACGCCGCACATGGCGGCCAGGCCCAGCGCGGCAAGCACATGGCGTCGGTCAATCAAAGGGCGTCTCCGGTAGGCGCCACGGTGTAGCGGGCCATTTTTTCTTCGTCGAGCGTCACTCCCAGCCCAGGCCCGCCGGGCAATGCCAGTTCGCCACGGGTGAGGTCGAGCTTGTGCGTCACGATGTCGTCGGCCGTCTTCAACGGACCAACGCATTCCAGCCCGGGCAATACCGCGCTGCTGGTGCTGGCGAGCATGATTTCGGCCACGGTGTTCACGCCCAGGCCGAAGCCGTGGCCGATGACGACCTTCATCCCCGCAGCGGCAGCCGTCTCCAGCATGCGCCGGCAGGTCAGGAAGCCGCCCTGCTTCATCACCTTGAGCTTGACGATGTCCGCGCAGTCGGCGCGGATCACTGCAATCAGGCTGGCGTGGTCGGTCAGCGACTCGTCCGCCATCACCGGGATGCCGATGGCTTGCCGCACCCGTGCCATGCCGGCCAGATCGTGGTCCGCCACAGGCTGCTCCAGCAACTGCATGTCGAAGGGCTCGAGCAGTCGGCCCAGAGCGATGCCGTCTTCCACGCTGTAGCCGGCATTGGCATCGGCCCGCAGCGCCATGGTCGGGCCCACAGCCTCGCGCACCGCCATCAGCCGGTCGCGGTCGGCCACGATGCCACCACCCACCTTGATCTTGGCCGAGCGGAAGCCCCGGTCGAACCACTTGCGCGCCTCGGCTGCGGCCTCGTCGGGCGGCAAGATGCCGATCCAGGCGTTGAAGCGGAGCGTGTCCACCACTGCGCCGCCCAGATACTGGTGCACCGGCACACCCAGGCGGCGCGAGAGCAGGTCCACGCAGGCCATCTCCATCGCGGCCTTGGCGTCCAGGTAGCCGGGCAGCCTGGCGTCCATCGCTGCCGAGACGCGGTGCGGGTTGCCGGCGTCCATGCCCTGCAGCAGCGGCGCAAGGTGCTCGCGCATCGCCGCGAGCGACTGTTCGATGGTCTCGACCGAGTAGCCGGGCGAGGGGTCGATGTTGCCCAGACCCACCGAGCCGTCTTCGGCGGTGATGCGCACGATGGCGCTCTTCTGAACCGTCTTGGTGATGTAGGCATTGCGAAAGCCCTGGCCGACGAGCGGCACCGCCACCCCGAAGACCTCGACACGGTGTATCGGCAAAGAAAGAGATTCCATGCCCGTCATGCCCCTTGTGCCGCCACGATCGGCGGGCCCTTGATCTGGGTGCGGTGCATCACGCGGCGGGCGTTGGGGTCGAAGGCATCCCGGCGGTGCAAGGTGCAGCGGTTGTCCCACATGATGAGGTCGTGCGGTTGCCAGACTTGGCGCATCGTCAACTCGGGCCGGGTGGCGTGAGCCCAGAGTTCGTCGAGCAGCGCGTCGCTTTCGGCCAGTTCCATGCCGACGATCGCACTGTTGCGACGCCGGCCCAGGAATAGCGCCGGGCGGCCGGTGTCCGGATGCTGGATGACCAGCGGGTGGCGCGCGCCGGGCGCTTCACGCGGGTCGGTCACCTCCTTCATCCCTTTGCGCATGATGCCGGCGCTGTTGTAAGTGGCGTCATGCACCGCCGTGCGGTCCTTGATACGGGACTTGAGCGCGGGGCTCAGGGTCTCGTAGGCCAGATACTGGTTGGACCAGAAGGTGTCGCCGCCGCTGGGCGGGATCTCCAAGGCATGCAGGATCGCCGCGCGCGGCGGGTTCTCGACATAGGTCATGTCGCAGTGCCAAACCGCCTCGCCGTCGCCGAGGTTGCCGATGGGTTCGCCGCCCACCTTGACGTTGGAGATGACGTTGATCTCCGGGAACTCGGCCAGGAAAGGCTTGCCGTAAGGGTTAGGGCCGGGCGGGTCCAGCGTGCCAAAGTGGCGGGTGAAGGCCAACAGCTGAGGGTCGCTCAAGGCCTGGCCGCGAAAGCGCAGCACGAGGTGCTGGCTCCACGCATCTTGGAGCACGGCGACACCAGCGGCATCGAGTGGGGCATGGAGGTCAATGCCCGTCACGTCGGCGCCGAGCGCCGAAGCAATGGGGGTGAGGCTGAATCGGGCCATCTTGGGCTCTCCGGCTGGATATCGAGGGATCGTGGCGCAGCTTACCCAGCGCTTGCGATGCCGTAAACGATAGGATCAGCGCATTGGGTGATGCCGTAATATGCATCGCATCCCATGTCCGCCAAACTGCTGCAGCGCCGCCACATTGACGCCCTGGTGGCCATAGGCGAAAGCCACTCTGTCCACAGCGCCGCGCGCAGCCTCGGCAGTTCTCAGCCGGCACTTTCGCGGCTGCTCTCCGAGGCCGAGACCCTGATTGGCGCGCGGCTGTTCGAACGCTCCAACCTGGGCAGCCGGCCCACGCCGCAGGGCGAGGTGGTGCTGGCGCGCGCGCGCGCGCTGCAGCGCGGCTTGCAGCGGCTGGGCGACGCACTCGATCAACCCGCGCAAGTGCGAATCGGGTGCATCGCGAGGGCCATGCACACGCTGGTGCCGCGGCTGCTGAATGGCGTCTTCGACCCAAAGGGCCATCCTACCCACCAGGTGCGCCTAGTTGAATCCAGTTCCACGGGGCTGCTGGAGGCCACAGCCCACGGCAAGCTGGACTTCGCGGTGCTCAAGCCGCCCGCCGAATTGCCCACGGGCGCCGGCGCAGCCACGCTGCGGATGGAACCCCTTTATGACGAACGCACCGTCATCGTCTGCTCGCCCGACAACGCCGCGATCCCACCCGGTCAGGTGCCGCTATCCCTGCTGGCCCGTCAGGACTGGGTGCTACCCGAACCCAACACGGCATCGCGCGCTGCGTTTGACACCTTCTGCAACCAGCACCGCCTGGGCGCCGTGCGACCGGTGACCGAGACACGCTCCTTCGAGACCAGCCTGGCGCTGGTCGCGCACACCCGCTTTGTCTCGGTGGCGCCGGAGTCCATCGCCCGCCGCCAAGTCGCACTGGGGGCACTGCGCGTGCTGAAGACCCGCTACGCCCTGCCTTCCAGCCCGGTCACGCTGGCCTATCTCGAGGACTTGCGCGGCGATCCCATCTTGGAGGGATTCCGACTGCGCCTGCACGAGGTCGCGGCGCAGGTGCGTTCCGAACTTCTTCGGCGTGGCCCCGGGTAAGGCCGGCCTGACAGGAACGATCCGGCGTGCGCCTGATCGCGGACCATTGCGGGCGCTGGCCGCCGGTTGAATGATGACTGCTAACAGCTAACAGCTAACCGTTGACAGATCAGGGTCGCGTCGAGTCCCGAAGAGCTGGAGGATTCAGCAGAGTTTTCGCGTTTGCAGAGCGCCCCGGCTCGTCGAAGACGATGGCCGCGCCGTGCAGCGAAGCGCCGTCAGTCGCCAGTCTGATGCGCAGCACGCCTTGCCCACGCCCGCCCAGCCGGTGGCGCAAGCTGTGGGCGGGCGTCGCGGAAGGGCCAGGCGACAGCAGCGTGAACGCGCAGGCGCCCAGCGTGAACCGCAACTGCCGGAGGCTTCCACCGTCGATCGCCTGCTCCGCCGAGAACAGGCAACCCGGCCCCAGCAGCGCGCGATAGCGCAACTCGGCTGCATCGAGATCGTTCACCGCAATCTCAAGGCCCGCAATGCCGAGGGCGCCGTTGGCATGCTGGCGCACATCGCCCTCGGGCACGCGCAGCGAACGCGGCGTGATGTCGCCGCACAGGAACGGGAGTTCAGGCGTCGCATGCCGAACCGTCTGCCAGCGCAATTGAACGCCGTCGGGCCGCACGCGCCCACCCTCCAAGGGGCCCGTCATCGTCTGCAGGCCACGGGCCTGCGCGGCGGCCAGCGCGGCGGCCGCGTCGCGCGGCAACAGGGCGAAATCGACAATGCCTTCACCGTGTTCCTGCACCACACGCCACCAGCGTTCGGTGGGTGCCGGCGCAGCCCAGGCTATCAACTCGATGTAGGCGCCATCTTGAAAAACGATCAGCGCGTTGTGCGAGGTTCTGCCCGGGTGCGTGCCGCCCACCTGCACCGTGAAACCGGTTGCACGGTAGCTGGCAATGGCTGCATCCAGGTCGTGTACCGCAACAACGACATGGTCCAGGCCCAGCACCTCATCGTTCGCGCTCAAAGCTGGCCCCTACTCATCCAGCTTCAGCCGGGTGCTACGCACGAAGTTACCCCAGCGCTCGAATTCGGCGCGCACGTGGCGGTCGGCGCCGGCGCCGTCAGTGGCCATTACCTCAAAGCCCAATTGGGTGAGCTTGCGGTTCACCTCGGGCGTGTTCAGTGCGGTCTGGAAGTCCTTCGTCAGCTTCGCCAGCGTGGCAGCCGGCGTGGCGGCCGGCGCGTAAATGGCGATCCACGAGTAAGCCTCGAAGCCGGGGAAACCACTCTCGGCCACCGTGGGCACGTCGGGCAATTCAGGCAGGCGTTTCGCCCCGGTCACGGCCAGCGGCTTGATCTTGCCGGCAGCGATCTGTCCCTTCATGGCGGCGTAACTCAGCAAGGTAATTTGCGAAACATCACCCAGCACCGCCTGTATCGCGGGGCCGCCGCCACCATACGGAATATGCAGCACGAACACGCCGGCCTTGCGCTTGATGTCTTCCATCACCAACTGGTTCATCGAACCCACGCCGGTGGACGCGTAACTGAACTTCGCCGGCTGTTTGCGCGCCGCTTCGATGAAGCCGCGCAAGTCCTTCGCTCCCACCGACGCCGAAGCACCGATGACCAGCGGAAAGCGCACAGCCAGGGTCACGCCAGCGAAGTCCTTGAAGGTGTCGTAAGGCAGCTTGGGTTTCGCGATGGGGTTGATGGCGTGCGTGTCGAAACACACCAGCAGCGTCTGGCCGTCGGGCACGGCCCGCGCCACGTACTGCGTGCCGACCTGGCTGGCCGCGCCGGGCCGGTTGTCCACCAGCACTGGGTGGCCCAGCAGTTCGGCCAAGCGGGGTTGCAGCGTGCGCGCAGCGATGTCGGTGCTGCCGCCCGGCGGGAAGGTGACGACCAGGCGCGTGATGGTTTCGCTTTGCGCGGCAGCATGGCCGCTGATGCCCAGGGCGAGCGCACCACCGAGCATTTCGCGGCGGCCGATATCGTGATTCATGTAGGTCCTTCAGTTCCGATTTGCAATTGAGAGTGGCGGGGTCAACCCATCCACTGGCTGACGGGCACGGCAGCGTCCTGCAGTTCCTGCGACACCACATCCACCAGCGCCGGCCCGTCGTGCATGAATGCCGCCTTCAGTGCACCGCGCAAGTCGGCCGGGTCTTCGACGTGCCAGGCCTTCACACCAAAAGCTTCGGCGACGCGTGCGTGCTGGGTGCGGTTGAAATCGACAGAAAAGTAGCGCTGTTCATAGCCGGTTTTCTGGCTGGCTTTGATCCAGCCGAATACTGAATTCGAAAACACGATCATCTTCAGCGGCACGCCGCGCCGCACGATGGTTTCCAGTTCGCCGCAAGTGAAGCCGAAACTGCCATCACCCATCACCGCGACCACCATCGAATTCGGCTGGCCGATGGCAGCGCCGAAGCCGGCCGACATGGCGTAGCCCAGGGCGCCGTGGGCCCGGTTGGTGATGAAGTGACGGCCGGCCTGCGGCGCGTTGAAGTAAGCCGACAGATACGGGCACGGCGTACCGGGGTCGGCCACGACGATGGCGCGTGGCGGCAACAGTTCGTTGAGCAACGCGACGACACGTTCAGGCTTGATCGGCCGGTCGCTGGAAGCCGCCAGCGGTGCGAAGAACGCAGCTTTGTCGGCGCGGGCTTTCGCCACAACGGCCCTGCCGTCGGCGGCGTTTGCCGGACGACCCGCCAAGCGCAGTTCCACGGCCAGCGCCAAGGCTCGCAAGCCCAGCCGCGCGTCGCCCACCAGCGCCACGGCGGTGCGGTAATTGGTGGCGATGGTGCCGGCGTCGACGTCCAGGTGCAGGATGGTCGTGCTGCGCAGAGGCATCTGCCAGTGTTCGGTGGTGGTGGAGCCGGCGCGGGCACCGACGAACATCACCAGGTCGGCTTGCTCGACCACCGCGCGGGTGGCCGGCACGCCGCCGTTGGTGCCCACGACACCGGCGTTCAGCGGGTGGCTATCGGCCAGGCTGCCCTGCCCGCTGACCGTGCTGCACACGGGCGCGTTCAACAGCCTGGCCAGTGCGTCCAGCGCCTCGCTGGCGCCAGCGATGACGACGCCACCGCCGCAGATCAGCACCGGCGTACGTGACGCCACGAGCCGATCGGCGGCTTCGTCAACCGCCGCCGGATCGGGCGCACTGCGGTAGGCAGGAAAGTGGTCGTGCCCCGGCTGTGCCCACACCTCGGCAGGGTCGAGCGGGTGCTTCTGCACGTCGTAAGGCAATGCGATGTGCGCAGCGCCAGGGCGCCCGGTGGTCATCGCGCGGAAGGCGCTGCGCACGGCGTGCGGAATCTGGTCGACACGGTCGATGCGCGTGTTCCATTTGGTCAACGGCCGGTACAGCGCCTGCTGGTCCAGTTCGGTCAGCGGAAACTTGCCGCGCGCGCCCACTGAAACGTCGGAGGTGATGCCCAGCACGGCGATGGACGACTCGTTGGCTTCCACCAGCGCTGGCAACAGATAGGTCGCGCCGCCGCCGCTGGGGCCTTCGCACACACCCACGCGCCCCGTGACCCGTGCATACGCGTCAGCCATGTAGCCGGCGCTGCGCTCGTCACGCGTCAGGATGTGGGCGATACCGTGGTCCAGCCGGGCCAGCGCGTCGTAGTAAGGCAGGCTGGTGTCGCCGCACAGGCCGAAGATGTGCTTCACGCCGTTGAGTTGCAACATGCGCACCAAGGCTTCGGCGCCCGTCATTGCGGTGGCTTCCGTCATGCCGGTCAGCCCATGCCGTGCAGCGGCAGCACCCGCTGCACGGCAAGCAGTTGGCGCATGCGCTGGCTGTGCTCGGCCACGCGTGGAAATTGCGTGATGTCCACCCCGTCACCCTTCATCCAACTGGCCAGCGTGAACAAATAGGGGTCGGCCACGGTGTAGCTGTTGCCCATCACCCAGGGCCCGCGCAGCACGTCGCTCTCTATCCACTTGAAGCACTGGCTCATGTTCTGCGCCTCCTTGGCCTGCATGGCTTGCTGCGCGGCTGCGTCGTCGGCCCAGCGGCTGGCGCGCCGGCGGTGGGCATGGGCCACATGCACCGTCGAACAAAGATAGCTGTTCACGGCCTGCAATTCAGCCAGCGCGAACGGGTCGTTCAAGGGCGCCAGTTCCGCCTGCGGGAAGGTCTGCGCCAGGAAGCACAGCAATGCCGGTGTTTCGGTGAGCACGCCACGCTCGGTGACCAGCGCAGGCACGCGGCCTTTCGGGTTGATGGTCAGGTACTCTGGTGTCAACTGCTGCGCGGCGGGAAAGTCCAACCGGATGGCTGCGTAGTCGGCGGCCACCTGTTCAAGCACGATGTGGCTGGCCAGCGCGCAGGTGCCAGGCGCGTAGTAGAAACTGAAGGTCATCGGTGTCTGCCTTTCAAATGGGGTGCGGCTGGTGACGAACGCCCGCAATTGGGCAATGCAGCGCCGCTGGGGCTGCGGCGCAATTGTTAACCGTCGCCGCAACGGACAAGGCGCCGTTTTTGTCTCTGGCTGGCCCGGACGGCAGGCCCGGGCGAAGTCGCGTGACAGTCAGCTTTGCAGCTAGAGTCCGCAGCGCTCTCGTCGTCTTGAACCCTTCCATGCAACCCCACCTCTCGCGCAAGCACTGGCCCCTGTGGCTCTGGGTCGGCCTGGCGGTCACGCTGCCAGCAATGGCCGCGCCTCAGGGCGATGCAGACCGCGGCCGTGCGCTGCTGTTGCAGCGGCAGGAGACGGGTTGCATCCTTTGCCACCGGGTGCCCGGCCTGCCGCAAGGCGGTGCGCTGGGGCCGGCGTTGAGCGGCCTGGCAAAACGCTATGACCGCGCGGATCTTCAACTTCGCATTGCCGATGCGCGCCGCTACAACCCGCAGACCATCATGCCGCCCTATTTCAGCACCGAAGGCCTGCACAACGTGGCCCGCGCACAGATGGGTCGCACGGTGCTGAACGAACAGTCCGTGGCCGACATCGTTGCCTATCTGCTGCAGGCCCCGGTGCCAAGCGATGCGAAGCACTGACCGCCGGCGCCGCGACTGCCTGCAGGCTCTGGCCGCAGCGGGCACGCTGACGCTCGTGCCGACCTGGCTGCAGGCGCAGACCGCGCCGCTGCTGACGCTGCAACAGATGACGGCACCGATCGTCGGCGCTGCCCGGCTGCGCCGGGAAGGCGTGCGGCTCGAACTGCCGGCGCTGGCCGACAACGGCCATGTGGTGCCACTGCGCGTGGCCGTCGTCAGCCCGATGTCGGAGGCCGACCACGTCGACCGCATCTGGCTGCTGTCGCCGCGCAACCCGGTCACGCGCATGTGCGTTTTCCACCTCGGGCCCTGGTCGGGGCGGGCCGAGATCGCCACCCGGGTTCGGCTGGCCGGCACGCAGGAAGTCGTCGCGCTGGCGCGGCTTTCCAACGGCGATTTTCTCTACGCGCAGACCGAGGTCGTGGTGACCGAGTCGGCCTGTCTGGACGCCGGCTGATGGCCGTCGCCCGCCTGCTGCTGCCCGAGCGTGTCGCGCTGGGTGATGTGATCACCGCGCGGCTGCTGATCCAGCATGCGATGGAAACCGGCTACCGCCAGGACATGGATGGCCGCGTCATTGCACGCAACGTGATCCGGCTGGTGCGCTGCGAGCAGGGCGGCGTCGAGGTCTTCCGCGCCGAGCCTTCCTCGGGCATCTCGGCCAACCCCTTTTTCGAGTTCTCGCTGCGCGTGTCTCGCCCCGGCGATTGGCTGCTGCGGTGGGAAGACGACGCCGGCGTGCAGGGCGAGTGGCGCCAGCCCATGCTGCTGGCCTGATGGGCATGCGCCGCGCGCTGATGCTGTCAGTGGTGTTGCCACTGACGCTGGTGTTGTGCGGCGTTGCGTCAGCCCAGGAACGCCTGCTGCCCTTGGCCGAAGTGCGCAGCGGTCTCGCGTTCGCCGGTCGCGACGTGCAAGCGATGCAGGCCGATGTGCAGGCCAATCCGGCCCAGCTTTGGTTGGCACAGGGCCGCGCCCTGTGGGATGCGCCGGCAGGTGCCGAAAAACGCGCTTGCAAAAGCTGCCACGGTGGGGTCTCGACGATGAAGGGCGTGGCCGTGGCTTTCCCGCGCCTGCAAGCCGGAACGGGCCACTTGTTCAATTTGGAGGACCAGATCCGGCATTGCAGCACCCAGCGGCAGCGGGCACCGGTTCCCGAATTCGAGAGCGATGAATTGCTGGCGCTGACGGCGCTGATCACGCAGGCCTCCGAGGGCCTGCCGCTGCGTGCCGCTGACGACTCCGCCCTGCTGCCGCACCTGCGCGCCGGGGCTGCGCTTTTCCAGCGTCGGCAGGGGCAGTTGAACCTGGCCTGCACCAACTGTCACGACAGCCACAGCGGGCAACGCTTCTACACCGACCTGCTCAGCCAGGGCCAGCCCAACGGCTATCCGCTGTACCGGCTGGAATGGCAGAAGCTGGGCTCGCTGGCACGCCGGCTGCGCAGCTGCCACGTCGGCATCCGGGCCGAGCCGCCGGCTTATGGCGACTTGAGCCTGCGCCAGCTGACGCTGTACCTGAACTGGCGCGGCCAAGGCCTGACTATCGAGATGCCCGCCGTGCGCAAATAAACCGCCCTGCGGAACGATGCGGGACAACGCGCATTGCCCGCCGGCAAGTCACCCTCTAGCGTGCAGCAAGCCGTGCATTTGCAGCGGCATTTAGCGCACTGAAGGACAGTCATCTTGATCAAGCTCAACGTCAATGGCCGTGACAGCAACCTCGACATCGAACCCGAAATGCCCTTGCTGTGGGCGATCCGCGAACAATTGGGCCTGACCGGTACCAAATTCGGTTGCGGCATCGCGCAGTGCGGCTCGTGCACCGTGCTGGTCGATGGCCAGGCCACGCGCTCGTGCTCTTACCCGGCATCGGCCGCGAAAGGCCGCAAGATCATCACCATCGAGGGCCTCTCAGCCGACTCGAGCCACCCGGTGCAGCAAGCCTGGAAAGAACTGGACGTGCCGCAGTGCGGCTACTGCCAGGGCGGACAAATTCTGGCGGCCGTGGCGCTGTTGCGCGACAAGCCCAAGCCCACCGACGCCGACATCGACGCCGCCATGACCAACATCTGCCGCTGCGGCACTTACGTGCGCATCCGCGCAGCCATACACCGCGCGGCGGGCGGGCCGAGCGCACCGGCTTCGGTGATCCACATGGCGAGCCTGCAGCCCTGCAACACGGCCGACTGCACCGGGGGTGTGGCATGAAGCGCGTCGGCCAGAACAGCAGCAAGACAAGCAGCAAGCACAGCGCGGCGCGCCGCCAATTCTTGGTCGCCACCGGCCTGGGCGCCGGCGGCCTCGCCCTGGGCTTTCACCTCCCGGCGATGGCACAGGCCAAGCCAGGGACCGAAGTCAACGCCTGGGTCGTGATAGAGCCTGACGACAACTGCGTCGTCCGCGTGGCACGTGCCGAAATGGGTCAGGGCACGCACACAGGCCTGGCCATGCTGGTTGCCGAAGAGCTGGGTTGCGAGTGGAGCCGCGTGCGTGTGGAGCAGGTCACGCCGGGCCAGAACCTGGCGGCCAAGCGCGTGTGGCGCAACATGTCCACAGGGGGCAGCCGTGGCATCCGCGAGTCGCATGAATACGTGCGTCAGGGCGGCGCGGCAGCGCGGATGATGCTGGTGCAGGCTGCGGCCGACGAATGGAAAGTGCCGGCGGCCGAGCTCACCGTCGACAAGGGCGTGGTCGTGCACACGGCCAGCGGACGCAAGCTGCGCTACGGCCAACTGGCCGGTGCAGCGGCCAAGCTGACGCCGCCCGACCCCAAGACCATCACGCTGAAGAACCCGCGCACCTGGACCATCGCCGGCAAGCCGACCAAGCGGCTCGACACGGCGGTGAAGGTCAATGGGCAGACGAAATACGGCATCGACACCGCGCTGCCCGGCATGCTGTATGCGGCAGTCAAGGATTGCCCGGTGTTCGGCGGCAAGCTGGTCAGCTTCGATGCCGCCAAGGTGAGCCGCCTGCGCGGCGTCAAAGGCGCGGTGCGCGTCGATGCCAGCACCGTCGCGGTGGTGGCCGACAGTTGGTGGCGTGCCAAGAACGCGCTGGAAGCACTGCCCATCGTCTGGGACGAAGGTGCCAGCGCCAACGAGTCCAGCGCCGGCATCGCTGCGCGTCTGAAGGCCGGGCTGACGGCCACCACCGATGTATTCGCCGACACCAGCGTGGGCAACGCCAACCAGGCCCTGGCGGGTGCGGCCAAGCGTGTCGAGGCGGTCTATTCCACGCCTTTCGTCTCACATGCTTGCATGGAGCCGATGAACTGCACGGCCCTGGTCAGCGCCGGCAAGGCCGAGGTCTGGGTTTCGACCCAGAACGCCGAGGGTTCGCTGGCCGCACTTGCCGCCGAGACCGGTCTGCCGCTGGACAAGTGCGAGGCCTACAACCCGCCGCTGGGTGGTGGCTTCGGCCGACGCGGCGGCCCGCAAGACTACGTGCGCCAAGCCGCAGCCGTGGCCAAGCAGTTCCCGGGCACGCCCGTGAAGCTGATCTGGAGCCGCGAGGAAGACATGTCGCACGACTTCTTTCGCCCGATCGGCCAGTGCCGCCTGCAGGCCGGGCTGAACGACAAGGGCGATCTTGAAAGCCTGGCGCTGCGCGTCAGCGGGCAGTCGATCAACGCGCTGCTGGCCCCGCACAACATTCCGAACGGCAAGGACAGGCGACAACTGCAGGGCTATTTCGCCGAGCCGGGCGACGCGCAGTTTGGCTACACGGTGCCGAACCTGCTGATCGAGTACGCGATGCGCAACACGCATGTGCCGGTCGGCCCGTGGCGCGGCGTCAACACCAACCAGAACGGCATCTACCTCGAGTGTTTCATCGACGAGGTGGCCAAGGCCGCCGGACGTGACCCGCTGGAATTCCGCCGCTCGATGATGAGCAAGCACCCCAAGCACC
>JBBQAI010000103.1:0-16227 GCA_038316205.1 Burkholderiales bacterium | reverse complement strand
GGCGCTAGTATCCCGGCATCCATCCACACCCCGACAGGATCCGTCATGTCCCGCAGCACGCAGCGCCTTCGTCCCGTCGCCAGCCTGGCCTTGCTGACCTTCCTGATGACCAGCGTCACCCTGCCTGCCGTGGCCGCCAGTTCGGCGTCTTCAGAGGCGTCGGGCAGCAGTTCCACGTCGGTGGGCAGCCTGTCGAATTCGGTGGGCAAGTCCAGCGACAGTTCTTCGGGCAAGGACAAGGAAGTCGCCGAGGGCGACTACCGCGTCATCGAAGTCGCGGCCCTGGCCGACCAACCCGGACAGATGCGCGTGAAGCTTCAAGCGGCGGCCGACGACAGCGTCAGCGGCGAACTGCTGTTGACGCTGCCGCAAGTGGCTGTGGCACGCGGGCAGTTGGCCAACGGCGCCGTCATCACCGCCAAGCGCCGCGCCTACGGTGTGGAATTCACGGCTGGCGCCACGCGCGAGCCGTTTTTCCTGGTGATGCGCGACGACTGGTTCCGTGAACTGGACAGCAAGCCTGTCGTGCTCTGAGCCCGCTCTGAAGCTGCGAGCTGGCAGGCTCGTGTTGAACTCACGCCGGGCCCTGCTGGCGGGCAGCCTGCTCGCCCTGCTGTGTGCACCGTGGGGCGCCGCTCAGGCCAGCGCTCTGCGCCTGTGCGCCGGGCCTGACGCCCTCAGTCCCGCCGACAAAGATCGGCTCTTCCGCTTCGGCGCCATCGTCAAGGCCGAACTGGAACAGTCGGGCGAACGCCTGGCCTTGATCGCCCGTTCGGGCCTGGACCTCAGCCGTTTCGGCACGCGGTATTCACACGCCGGCTTGACGCTGAAGGCCAGCGCCAACACACCCTGGTCGGTGCGACAGCTTTACTACGCCTGCGACGAAGAACGGCCGCACATCTACGACCAGGGCATGTCGGGTTTCGTGCTGGGCACCGACGAGCCGGCTGTGGGCTACATCTCGCTGGTCTTCCTGCCATCCGCTGCATCTGCCGCGCTGGAAACCACCGCGCTGGACAACCGACAAGCGCTGCAGGTACTGAACGCGCGCTACAGCGCCAACGCCTACCCCTACAGCCTGCAGTACCAGAACTGCAACCAGTGGGTGATGGAGGTGCTGGCGATGGCCTGGGCGCCGCTGCTACTGACGGCCGATGCCAACGTCCGGCAGGACGCGCAGCAATGGCTGAAGGCGCGTGGCTACACGCCCAGCGTGATGAATGTGGGCTCGCGGCTGTTGATGGCACTGGGCAATGTGATGCCCTGGCTGCACAGCGACGACCACCCCGAGGAAGACCTGGCGCGTGCCGTCTACCGCGTCAGCATGCCGGCTTCCATCGAGGCCTTCGTGCGCCAGGAAGTGCCCGCCGCCAGCCGCGTGGAGATCTGCCACAACCAGCGGCAGGTGGTGATCCACCGGGGCTGGGACGCGATGGCCGAAGGCTGCGAGCCGAGCCCTGGCGATACGGTCATCGCGCTGGACTGACCGGCAGTAACGGCCTCAGGCGCTCAGGCGCTCACAGACCCAGCGCATCGCCCAGCGTCTGCTTGTCCCAGCCATTGCGCATGCGGAACGCCACTGTCGCTGCGCCCGGGGCCAGCAAGGTACGGTCGATCAACGGTGTCAGCGGCGTGCTGGCTGGGTCGCACAGCAGCACCAGGCGCGCGGTGTCACCTTCGTCCAGGCGCGACACCCAGTCCAGCTTGGTCAGCAGTTCGGCCACCGGCTCCAGTTGCAGCGGGTCGGTGCGCAGGCGCTCGGCCAGCGCAGTGAGAGACAGGCCGCGCTCGGCACCAGCACGGGCTTCGACCAAGCGGCGCAGCACGGCCAGTGCCAGTTCGAAGGTCCAGCCCGGCGTTTGCGCCACGCTGGTCACGCGCATCTGCAGGCTGGGCGCGTAGGCCGCGATCACCGCGCCCAGCAGCATGATCACCCAGCCCAGGTAGATCCACAGCAACAGGATGGGCACGGTGGCAAAGGCGCCGTAGACCGCCGAGTAGGTCGGCACGGACGCCACATACCAACCCAGGCCGTTCTTGGCCAGCTCGAAGGCCAGCGCGACAAAGAGGCCACCGGCCCAGGCATGGCGCCACCGCACCGCCGTGTTGGGCACGAAGTGGAAGGTTCCGGCCGTGGCGCCAGCCAGCAGCAGGAACTGGACCAACTCCAGCACCATCTCCACACCGCCCGGCAAGGCCGCAACCAGGCCGCGCGAAGCCGACACCGCGTAAGAGGTGAGCGACAAACTCAGCCCCAGCGCCAACGGCCCCAGCGTCAAACCGGCCCAGTAAACCAGGATGCGCTGTGCGAAAGGCCGTGGCGTGCGCACGCGCCAGATCGCGTTCAGCGTGCGGTCGATCGTCAGCACCAGCGCCAGCGCCGTCACCACCAACAGCACCAGGCCCGCCGTGCCCATGCCGCGCGCCTTGCCGGCGAACATCGTCAGCGAACGCAGCACCGGCTTGGCGATGGTGTCGGGCACCAGGTTCTGCAGGAAGTACTTCTCCAGCGCGCCCTCGAAGCCCGCGAACATCGGGAAGGCGGTGAACACTGCCAGCATCACCGTCACCAGCGGCACCAGCGAGATCAGCGTGGTGAAAGTCAGGCTGCCGGCGGTCAGGCCCAGACGGTCTTCGCGGAAGCGCAGCCGAAGCGTGCGCAGGGTCTCGTACCAGGGCCAGGTGCGCAGCGTTTGAAGCAGGATGGGGACTTGGGCGCGGGCCTGTTCGACGAGGGTGGCAACACGGCTGGGTGCGAGATTCATGCGGTCTATGATGACAGGATGACCTCTAACACTGCGCCTGACGGCCCGCCAAACAACGCGCCAATCAACGCGCCAAACAGCGCGCACCCCAGCGAGCCCGACCGCGTTGTGCGCAGCACTCGCGCGGCGGCTCTGGTGGCCCTGATTGCCCTCATCGCCCTGGGCCTGGCCTGGGAACTCTGGCTGGCGCCCACCGGGCGCGGCACGCTGGCGTTGAAGGTGCTGCCGCTGGTGTTCTGCGTGGCCGGTTTGTGGCGCCACCGCATGTACACCTTTCGCTGGCTGAGCCTGCTGATCTGGCTGTACTTTCTGGAAGGCGTGGTGCGCGCCACCAGCGAACACGGCCTGGGCGCCGCCTTGGCGTTGGCCGAGGTGGTGTTGAGCGTGCTGCTCTTCGCGGTGGCTGGCGTCTACATCCGCTGGCGGCTGCGCAACGGGGCGCGGCTTGCGGCAGCAGCCGCGACATGAGCGAGATGCTGCTACACGACCTGCGCGCGGCCGTCGGCGCTGCGCAGGTCTTGACCGACGGCGACCTGACGGCCTGGGAACTCGATTGGCGGCGGCGCTGGCGCGGCAAGGCACTGGCCGTCGTGCGGCCGGGCAGCACGTCTGAGGTGGCGGCTGTCGTGCGGGCCTGCGCGGACCACCGCGTGACCATCGTGCCGCAGGGCGGCAACACCGGCCTGGTCGGTGGCGGCGTGCCCGACGCCAGCGGCACGCAGGTGCTGTTGAGCCTGCAGCGCATGAACCGCGTGCGCGCCATCGACGTCGCCAACCTGACCCTCACCGCCGACGCGGGCTGCGTGCTGCAAGCCGCGCAGCAGGCTGCACGCGCGCAAGGCCTGCTGCTGCCGCTGAGCCTGGCGGCCGAGGGCAGTTGCACGCTGGGCGGCAACCTGGCCACCAATGCCGGCGGCACCCAGGTGCTGCGCTGGGGCAACACGCGCGAACTCTGCCTGGGGCTGGAAGTGGTGACGGCGCAGGGCGAGATCTGGGAAGGCCTGTCGGGCCTGCGCAAAGACAACACCGGCTACGACCTGCGCGACCTCTTCATCGGCAGCGAAGGCACGCTGGGCATCATCACCGCCGCGACGATGAAGCTGGCGCCGCTGCCGGCAGCCACCACCACCGCATTGGCCGCCTGCGCCACGCTGGACGACTGCGTGGCGCTGCTGAAGCTGGCGCGCACGCGGCTGGGTGCCGGACTGACCGGTTTTGAAGCGATGGGCCGCTTTGCGCTCGACTTGGTTGTTCAACATTTTCCGGCCCTGCCCAACCCGCTGCCCACCGCGCCGTGGACGGTGCTGCTGGAACAAAGCGACACCGAAGGCGAGACCCAAGCCCGCACCCGTTTCGAGGCCCTGCTGGCCACGGCGCTGGAAAACCGCCTGGTGACGGACGCGGTGGTGGCCGAGAGCCTGGCGCAGTCGAAAGCACTGTGGCAGGTGCGCGAGTCGCTGCCGCTGGCGCAGGCCGAAGAGGGCGTGAACATCAAGCACGACATCTCGGTGCCGGTGTCGTCCATCGCCGCCTTTTGTGCACGCAGCGATGCCGCCTTGCGACGCTATTTACCCGGCATCCGCCTGGTCAACTTCGGCCACCTGGGCGACGGCAATCTGCACTACAACGTGCAGGGCCCGGCGGGCGCCGACGCCGCCCAGTTCCTGGCCGAACACGAGCATGCGGTGAACACCATCGTCTTCGATGCGGTGGCCGAATTCGGTGGGTCTTTCTCGGCCGAACACGGCATCGGTACCTTGAAACGCGACGAGTTGGCGCTGCGCAAATCACCGGTCGCTTTGGGCCTGATGCGCGCCATCAAGAGGGCGCTGGACCCGCTGAATTTGATGAACCCGAGACGGGTGCTTTAGAGCGCTGTCTCAGCGCGCTGTCTTGGAGCGATATCGCTACTGCAGCGGACCGTCAATGCCGCGCGGAACCGGCACTGCCATCGTCTCGATCCCTTCTTCCTGCAAGGCGCTGCGCTCTTCGGATGTGGCCTGACCGCGGATGCCGCGCTGCGGCGTTTCACCGTAATGGATGCGACGCGCCTCTTCGGCGAAACGAGGGCCCACATCTTCGGTGTTGGCGACCAGATGGCGCACCGTGGCCAGCCAGGCGGCTTGCAGATCGGGCGCAGACGGTCGTTGCGGCAGCGCGGCCGGCGCGGCGGACGCTGCATCGGCCTGGCCTGCAGCCGGCGCGTCGCGCAGATCACTCACATCGCGCACATCGCGCACATCGCGAACGCCCGACAGGTTCAGACGCGGCGCCGAAGGCATGCGCGTGACGATCTTGTCGGCGCACATCGGGCACTCGATCAGGCCCCGGCCATTCTGCGACATGAAATCTTCGTCGGAGCCGAACCAGCCCTCGAAGCCGTGGCCGTTGTCGCAGCGAAGGTCCAGCACTTTCATCGTGCCGCCATCATAGGTGGGCAGCGTGAGCGTCGTCTGCTGCGTCTGCGGCACTTAGCCAGTTCAGGGGCCGCAGCCCAGTTTGCGCCCGCGCCAGCCAAGCCAGGCCGATCTGGGTCTTCACATCGGGCAGTTCGTCGCGCGCCGACAGCACTTCCAGTTCGGCCGGCTTCATCAACACCGTTTCGACGAATTCGCCGACGTCCAATTGCGTGGGCCCAGCCACCAGGCCGCGAGCAAACCACAACCAGATGCTTTCGCTGGAATAGGCCGCAGCGTTGTGGATCTCGCCGCCGTAGGCCCATTCAGCGGCCGTGTAGCCGGTTTCTTCCAGCAATTCGCGCATGGCGCAGGCGATGGTCTTCTCGCCGGCTTCCAGCTTGCCGGCCGGCCATTCGAGCAGCACTTTCTGCAGCGGATAGCGGTACTGGCGCACCAGCACGCAGCGGCCATCGGCGAGCAGCGGAATCACCGCCACCGCGCCGCCGTGTTGGATGTATTCGCGCGTGGCGGTGCTGCCGTCGGGCAGCCGCACGGTGTCCTTGCGGACTTCGAGGAAACCGCCCGACACCAGCGTGGTGCCGCCAGTGCGGTGCTCGATCAGGTGGGCGTCGTCATTCAAGTCATAGCCACCCAAGAGATCAATTCGCCAGGGCTTTGACGATGGCGTCGCGGCACATCGCCATCAGGCCGCCCGAAAAGGGGCCGAAGACGAAAACAGCGATGCCGTTGACGGCCAGCAAGGCACTGACGCCCGCGCCGCGCACGATGGGAGCGGTCTGCACCGGGTCGTCGAACCACATCACCTTGATGACGCGCAAGTAGTAGAAGGCGCCGATCAGCGAGAACATCACCGCCACCACGGCCAGCCAGATGTTGCCCGCCACATTGGTGGTGACCAGCGCCTGGATGATGGCCAGCTTGGCGAAGAAGCCCACCATCGGCGGCAGGCCGGCCAGCGAGAACATGAAGACCGTCATCACACCGGCGACCCAGGGCGCGCGGCGCGACAAGCCGGCCAGGTCGTCGATCTGTTCGCTTTCGAAACCCTGGCGCGACAGGAACATGATCAGGCCGAAAGTGCCCAGCGTGGTCAGCACATAGGCCACCAGGTAGAACATCGCCGAGCTGTAGGCGTTGCCCGCCGACACCGTGTTGCTGCCGACCACGCCGGCCGACAGACCGAGCAGGATGAAGCCCATCTGCGCGATCGTCGAATAGGCCAGCATGCGCTTCAGGTTGCTCTGCGCGATGGCCGCCAAGTTGCCGACCGCCAGCGATGCCACGGCCATCACCACCAACATCTGCTGCCAGTCCACCGCCAGGCCCAGCATGCCTTCGACCAGCAGCCGGATGGTGATGGCGAAGGCCGCGAACTTGGGCGCGCCGCCGATCAGAAGCGTGGCAGCGGTGGGCGCGCCCTGATAGACGTCGGGCACCCACATGTGGAAAGGCACGGCGCCCAGCTTGAAGCCCAGGCCGGCGACGACAAACACCACACCGAAAACCAGTACCTCGCGGTTGATGCGGAAGTTGGCGATGTGGTCGAAGACCTTGGGAATTTCCAGCGTGCCGGTGGCGCCGTAGATCATGCTCAAGCCGTACAGCAGGAAGCCGCTGGCCAGCGCGCCCAGGACGAAATACTTCATCGCCGCTTCGGTGGCCAGGGCGTGGTCGCGGCGCAGCGCCGTCAAAGCGTAGAGCGACAAACTCATCACTTCCAGGCCCAGGTAGACGACCAAGAAGTTGTTGGCCGAGCACATCACCGAGATGCCCAGCAACACGAAGAGGGTGAGCATGTAGAACTCGCCCTTTTGCATGTCGCGTGACGCTAGCGTGGGGCGCGCGTAGGCCAGCGTCAACATCACGCTCAGGCCGGCGAAGGCGGCCAGCAGGCGGCCCATCGGGTCCACGACCACCATGCCGCCCATGCCGTAGGCGGTGGTGCCAGCGTTGTAGTCGACCAGGTGGATGGCGACGAAAACCGCGATGGCGACTTGCGTGCACCAGTAGGCAGGGCCGCGCTCGGGGTCGCTGGTGAACAGGTCGATCAGCAGCACGGCGCAGCCGGCGATGAGCAACCACAGTTCGGGGTAAACGACGGGCCAGTTCATCGGTGTCATGGTCTTGTGATCTTGTGAATGCCGTCAGCCGTTGGCCGTCGGCGGTCAGTTCAACTTCGAAGCCGCAACGTGCTTCAGCAGTTCGGCAACGGAAACATTCATCGCGTCGGTGAAGGGCTTGGGGTAGAGGCCCATCGCCAACACGGCGACAGCCAGCAGGCCCAGCATCAGGAATTCGCGGCCGTTGAGGTCTTGCAGTTTGCGGACATGTTCGTTGGCGATGTCACCGAAGTAGACGCGCTTGAGCATCCACAGCGTGTAGGCCGCGCCAGAAACCAGCGCTGTGGACGCCAGGAAGGCGATCCAGAAGTTGTATTTCACGGCACCCAGGATGACCATCCATTCGCCGACGAAACCGGCGGTGCCCGGCAAGCCGCAATTGGCCATCGCGAACAGCACCGCGAAGGCTGCGAACTTGGGCATGGTGTTGGCCACGCCACCGTAGCTGGCGATCTCACGCGAATGCACGCGGTCGTAGAGCACGCCGATGCACAGGAACATGGCACCCGACACGAAGCCGTGGCTGATCATCTGCACGATGGCGCCTTCAACACCCAGCGTGTTGAACATGAAGAAGCCCAAAGTGACGAAGCCCATGTGGGCGATGGAGCTGTAGGCCACCAACTTCTTCATGTCCTGCTGGACCAGCGCCACCAGGCCGATGTAGATCACCGCGATCAGGCTCAGCGCAATGATGACCCAGGCGTATTCACGCGAGGCATCGGGTGCGATGGGCAGGCTGAAACGCAGGAAACCGTAGGCGCCCAGCTTCAACATGATGGCCGCCAGCACGACCGAACCGCCAGTGGGCGCCTCGACGTGGGCGTCGGGCAACCAGGTGTGTACTGGCCACATCGGCACTTTCACCGAGAAGGCCGCGAAGAAGGCGAAGAAGAGCAGGGTCTGGGTGTGAAGCGGCAGGGGGAGCTTGTGCCAGGCCAGGATGTCGAAGCTGCCGCCACTCTTGAAGTAGAGATAGACCAGGGCCACCAGCATCAGCAGCGAACCCAGCAGCGTGTACAGAAAGAACTTGAAGGCCGCGTAGACCCGATTGGGGCCGCCCCAGACGCCGATGATGATGTACATCGGGATCAGCGTGGCTTCGAAGAAAACGTAGAAGAGCAAGCCGTCCATGGCCGTGAACACGCCGACCATCAAGCCCGACAAGATCAGGAAGGCACCCATGTAGGACGCCACGCGCTGCTCGATCACCTGCCAGGCGGCGATGACCACAATGACAGTGATGAAGGCCGTCAGCGGCACGAACCACATCGACAAACCGTCGACGCCCAACGCGTAGTGGATGTTGAAGCGCGGCACCCAGTCCAGTCTTTCGGCGTACTGCATGGCCGCTGTGCTGCCGTCGAAACCAGTGATGACCGGGATGGTGACCAGGAAGGAGGCCACAGCGCCCACCAGCGCGGTGACTCGCACCACGCCGGCGTTCTCGTCGCGCCCGACCGCCAACAGCAGCGTGCCGAAGGCGATGGGCAACCAGATCGCAAGGCTCAAGAGACCCATCGTGCGCTTTCCGTCATTTCGTCTGTCATGTTCTTGTTGTGCATGCCGGCCTCAGTGCGTCAGCGCGTCAGCGCATCAGGCCGCTGAAATAGGGCCAGAGCTGCCAGGTCAGCAAGCCAAAGATGCCCAGGGCCATGACCAACGCGTATTGGTAGAGATGCCCGGTTTGCCAGCCGCGCACCACGCCCGACAGACGCCCGACGAGGCCAGCCGAGCCGTTGACGGCGCCGTCGATGAGGGCTTGGTCGCCACCCTTCCACAGCCCGGTGCCGAGCAGGCGCGCGCCAGCGGCCAGCACGTGTTCGTTGAACCAATCGAGGTAGTACTTGTTTTCCAGCACCGTGCGCAGCGGCTTCAGCGCGCGGTCCAGCGCGGCCGGAATGGCCGGTGCCTGCAGGTAGAACAGCCAGGCCGTCGCCACACCGGCCGCAGCCAGGATGAAAGGCAGCGAGGTCAGCGCATGCAGCGCCATGGCGGCGGCACCGTGGAATTCCTTGGCCAGTTCTTCCATCGCCGGGTGGTGGTCGGCGTTGACGACGATGGCGCCTTTGAAGAAGTCGCCGAAGAGCATGGGGCCGATCGTCAAGTAGCCGATGACGACCGACGGAATCGCCAGCAGCACCAGCGGCAGCGTCACCACCCAAGGCGATTCGTGCGGCGTGTGATCGTGGGCGTGGTGCCCATCGTGGCCATGGTCGTCATGCGCGTGAGCATCTTCCGGTGAGGGCTCGGGCGCGGGCGCGGGCGGGAACGGCTTGTGGTGGAAGCGCTCTTTCCCGTGGAAGACCAGGAAGTACATGCGGAAGGAATAGAAGGCCGTGACAAAGACGCCGGCTGTCACCGAGAAGATCGCGAAACCGGTGCCCGGCAGGTGCGTGGCGTGCACCGCTTCGATGATGCTGTCCTTGCTGTAGAAACCCGCAAACAGCGGCGTGCCGATCAAGGCCAGCGAACCCAGCAGCGACGTGATCCAGGTGATGGGCATGTGCTTGCGCAAGCCGCCCATGTTGCGAATGTCCTGGTCGTGGTGCATGCCGATGATCACCGAGCCCGCAGCCAGGAACAGCAGCGCCTTGAAGAAGGCGTGCGTCATCAGGTGGAAGACAGCGACGCTGTAGGCCGAAGCACCCAAGGCCACCGTCATGTAGCCCAGCTGGCTGAGCGTTGAGTAGGCGACGACGCGTTTGATGTCGTTCTGGATGATGCCCAGGAACCCCATGAAGAGCGCGGTGATGGAGCCGATCACCATGACGAAGTTCAGCGCGGTGTCTGACAGTTCGAACAGCGGTGACATGCGCGCCACCATGAAGATGCCGGCCGTCACCATCGTGGCCGCGTGGATCAGCGCGCTGATTGGCGTCGGGCCTTCCATCGAATCGGGCAGCCAGACGTGCAGCGGGAACTGCGCGCTCTTGCCCATTGCGCCGATGAACAGGCAGATGCAGGTGACGGTGATCAGCAGCCACTCGCCCCCGAACAACGGCAGCGGGAAAGCGACCTTCGCCAGTTCAGGCGATGCCGTGAAAGCAGCAAAAGCCTCGCCGTAATTCAGTGTGCCGGTGTAGGCCACGACCAGACCGATGCCCAGGATGAAGCCGAAGTCGCCGACGCGGTTGACCAGGAAGGCCTTCATGTTGGCGAAGATGGCGGTCGGCTTCTTGAACCAGAAACCGATCAACAGGTAGCTCACCAGACCCACCGCTTCCCAGCCGAAGAAAAGCTGCAGGAAGTTGTTGCTCATCACCAGCATCAGCATGCTGAAAGTGAACAGGCTGATGTAGCTGAAGAAACGCTGGTAGCCCGGGTCGCCTTCCATGTAGCCGATGGTGTAGACGTGAACCATCAGCGAGACGAAGGTGACGACGACCATCATCATCGCGGTCAGCCCGTCGACCAGGAAGCCGACTTCCATCACCAGCTTGTCGACCACGGCCCATTGGTAAATGGTGGCGTTGAAACGCGCGCCGTCCAGCACCTGCATCAACACCATCACCGAGCCGACAAAAGCAATCAGCACGCCCAGGATGGTGACCGTGTGAGCACCGCGCGTGCCGACTTGCTTGCCGGCCAGGCCGGCGATCAGAGCGCCTGCCAACGGCGCCAGCGGGATGGTCAGCAGCAGCGCTGTGGATATCGAGGTCGCCATGTCAGCCCTTCAGCTCGTCAAGTTCTTCGACGTTGATCGAGGCTCGGTTGCGGAACAGCACCACCAGGATCGCCAGGCCGATGGCCGATTCGGCGGCGGCCACCGTCAGAATGAAGAAAACGAAGACCTGGCCGGCCATGCGGTCGGCTTCGACGGGCAGGTAGTGCGAGAAAGCGATGAAGTTCAGGTTGACCGCCAGCAACATCAGCTCGATCGCCATCAGCAGCACGATGAGATTGCGGCGGTTCAGGAAAATGCCGATCACCGACAAGGCGAACAGGATGCCGCCCAGCGACAGGTAATGGCCGAGGGTGATGGGGCCCATCAGGCGCCTTCCTTTTTCACTGAAGGCGCTTCGACGACCGCAGGCATTTTGATGAGGCGCACACGGTCGGCGGCCTTGACTTTGACCTGCTGCGAAGGGTCCATCTGCTTGCTGTCTTTGCGGCCGCGCAGCGTCAGCGCGATCGCCGCGATGATGGCCACCAGCAGCAACACCGCCGCCAACTGCAGCGGGTAAAGGTAATGCGTGTAGATCTCGATGCCCAATAGCTTGGTGTTGCCGATTTCCAGCGCCTTGGCTGTAGGCAGCGGCGCTTCCAGGCGGAAGCCGCGCATCAGCACCAGCGCCATTTCCAGCGCGATCACTGCACCGACACCGCCGGCCAGCGGCAAATGCTTCCAGAAGCCGACGCGCAATTCATCGGTGTTGATGTCCAACATCATCACCACGAACAGAAACAGCACCATCACCGCGCCGACGTAAACCAGCACGAGCGCAATGGCCAGGAATTCGGCGCGCAGCAGCATCCAGATGCAACTGGCGCTGAAGAAAGCCAGCACCAGGTAAAGCGCCGCGTGCACGGTGCTTCGCGCCGTGATGACGCGCAGCGCTGCAAACAGCAGCACGGCGGCAAAGACATAGAAGAGTGCGGAGATCGAATTCATGTTTTTCTAGGCTCGCCCGTGACCGAAAGACGGCAGCGCATCAACGGTACTTGGCGTCGGCGGCTCGGTTGGCAGCGATCTCTTTTTCGTAGCGGTCGCCGACGGCCAGCAGCATGTCTTTGGTGAAGTACAGGTCGCCGCGCTTTTCGCCGTGGTATTCGAAATGGTGGGTCTCGACGATGCTGTCCACCGGGCAGCTTTCTTCACAGAAGCCGCAGAAGATGCACTTGGTCAGGTCGATGTCGTAGCGCGTGGTGCGGCGGCTGCCGTCGCTGCGCACTTCCGATTCGATGGTGATGGCCATTGCAGGGCACACCGCTTCGCACAGCTTGCAGGCGATGCAGCGCTCTTCGCCGTTTTCATAACGGCGCAGCGCGTGAAGTCCCCGGAACCGCGGGCTTTGCGGCGTCTTTTCTTCCGGGAACTGGATGGTGATGTTCTTCGACCAAAAATAGCGACCGGTCAGCTTCATCCCTTTGAAGAGCTCGGCCAGCAGCATGCTGGAGAAGACGTCCTTGATGGCAGTGAGTGTGGTCATCGCGTCACTTCCAAATGCTCATTTCCAAATATTCAGGGGCGACTGGATCCACAGACCCACCACCACCAGCCAGACCAGCGTGATCGGGATGAAGATCTTCCAGCCCAGACGCATGATCTGGTCGTAGCGGAAGCGCGGGAAGGTGGCGCGCACCCACAGGAACATCGTGACGACCACGAAGGTCTTGATGCCCAGCCAGATCCAGCCGGGGATGAAGTCGAGGAAGGCAAAAGGCGACAGCCACCCACCCAGGAACAGCAGCACGCTGAGCATGCTGACCAGGATCATGTTGGCGTACTCGGCCAGGAAGAACATGGCAAAGCTCATGCCCGAGTACTCGATCATGTGCCCGGCGACGATTTCCGATTCGCCTTCGACCACGTCGAAGGGGTGGCGGTTGGTTTCAGCCAGGCCCGAGATGAAGTAGACGACGAAGATGGGCAGCAGCGGCAGCCAGTTCCACGAGAACATGCCAGCGCCCATATTGGCGAAGGTGCCCTTGCCCTGCGACATCACGATGTCGCTCATGTTCATGCTGCCGGCCACCATCAGCACCACGACCAGGCAGAAGCCCATCGCGATCTCGTAGCTGACCATTTGCGCTGAAGCACGCAAGGCACCGAGGAAAGCGTATTTGGAATTGCTGGCCCAGCCGGCAATGATCACACCATAAACCTCCAGCGAGGTCACGGCCATCAGGAACAGCAGGCCTGCGTTGACGTTGGCCAAGGCAACGTCGGGGCCGAAAGGAATGACAGCCCAGGCGGCCAGCGCCGGCATGATGGTCATCACCGGGCCCAGGAAAAACAGACCTTTGCTGGCTGCGGTCGGCCGGATGATTTCCTTGAAGATCAGCTTCACCGCGTCGGCGATGGGCTGCAGCAGCCCCAGCGGGCCGACCCGGTTCGGCCCCGGCCGGATCTGGGTCAGCGCGATGCCCTTGCGTTCCCACAGCGTGAGGTAGGCCACGCAGATCATCAGCGGCAGCACCACCGCAATGATCTTGATCAGGCTCCACACCACGAGCCACAGCGTGTTGCCGAACAGGCCGGCGCCGTACTGGTTGACGGTCTGCAGCATGGTCAGGCTTTCTCGACCGTGATCGCGCCGAACATCGCGCCCAGCATGGCCGTGCTCAGATGGCCGGCGGCGACGCGGACGGTGTTCTCGGCCAGCGTGGCGTCCAGGCAAGCGGGCAACACGGCGGCGCCCTCGCCTTGCGTCACCCGAACCTTGGCGCCTTCCTGCAGACCCAGTTGCTGCCACAGGCCCGCAGGCAGGCTGGCCACTGGGCCGCGGGCGTCGGCCGTCAGTTGCAGCGAATGCGCACGCCGCACGGTGGCGTCGGTGGCGTAGATGGGTACGTCGGCCAGGCGTTGCAGGCCGGGCGCTGCGGCAGCGCCCGACGTCGGCACAGACAACGACACAGACAGCGCTGCATCGCTGCGGTTGTCCAGGCGCTCGCCCAGCTCGGTGGTGTCGCCCAAGGCTGCAGCACGCACCTCATCAGCAGTCTCGAAGTCGAAGCCCGGTAGCCCCAGCAGATTGCCCAGCACGCGCAGCACCTTCCAGGCCGGTCGCGCATCGCCCAGCGGCTTGACGACACCGTGGAAACTTTGCACGCGGCCTTCGGCGTTGACGAAGGTGCCGGCCGTTTCGGTGAACGGTGCGATGGGGAGCAGCACGTCGGCCACATCGGCCAGCGTGTCCTTGAAGGCGGTCAGGCCGACGACCAAGCCCGACAGGCTCAGCGCCTTGCGCGCGGCGGCGGCGTCGGCGGCATCCAACATCGGTTCGGTGTTCAGCAGCAGCAACGCCTTCATCGGCTGGCTCAGCATCTGGCCGGCGTTCAGGCCGCCCGGGCCGGGCATGGCGCCGACCAATTGCGCGCCCACGCTGTTGCCCGATTCACCGAGGTAGCCGCAAGTGGCTTCGGTTTGCGTGGCAATCCACTGTGCCAGCGCCAGCAAGGTGCTGGCTTGCGGGTGATGAGCAGCAGCGTTGCCCAACAACACGGCCTTGCGTTCGCCCATCAGCAGCGAAGCCGCAATGCGCTGGCCTTCAGCCGTGACCGTACCCGCCACGGGCGCCTCGACACCCTGCGACGCCGCGATGGCGGCAGCCACATCGGCCAGCGACTGAACCCACCCACTGGGCGCCGCGACCAACTGCGTGGCGACGGGCATCAGCCAGTCGTCGCGAACGGCGTGCAGGGTGTGCACCTGCGCACCGCGGCGCGCGGCCTGGCGCAAGCGTTGCGCGAACAGCGGGTGGTCTTTGCGCAGGAAAGAACCGATGACGAAAGCGCGGTCGACTTGCGACAGCGCGGCCACCGAAGTGCCCAACCAGCGCGCGTGGCGCGGCGCGGCTGCGTTGCCAAAGTCGGCGTGGCGCAAGCGGTAATCGACACTCTGGCTGCCCAGGCCGCGCACCACCTTGGCCAGCAAATGCAGTTCTTCAGCGGTGGACGTGGCGTGGCCGATGGCACCGATACCGTCCGCGCCAAATTCGGCCTTCACGCGCTTCAGGCCGTCGGCCACATAGGCCATCGCGGTGTTCCAGTCCACGGTGGACCAGGTGCCGCCCTGCTTGATCATCGGCTGCGTCAGGCGCGCGTCGCTGTTCAACGCCTCGTAGCTGTAGCGGTCGCGGTCGGCGATCCAGCACTCGTTGACGGCGTCGTTTTCCAGCGGCACCACGCGCATCACCTTGCCGGCCTTGACCTGCACGACCAGGTTGGCACCCATGCTGTCGTGCGGCGACACCGACTTGCGGCGGCTCAGCTCCCAGGTGCGGGCGCTGTAACGAAAGGGCTTGCTGGTCAGCGCGCCGACCGGGCAAATGTCGATCATGTTGCCCGACAGTTCGCTGTCGATGCTGCGGCCTTCTGCCGTCATGATCTCGCTGTGTTCGCCCCGGTGGACCATGCCGAGTTCCATCACCCCGGCCACTTCCTGGCCGAAGCGCACGCAGCGGGTGCAGTGGATGCAGCGGCTCATCTCTTCCATCGAAATGAGCGGGCCCACGTCCTTGTGGAAGACGACGCGCTTTTCTTCTGCGTAGCGCGAGGCAGAGCCGCCATAACCGACGGCCAGATCCTGCAACTGACATTCACCGCCCTGGTCGCAAATCGGGCAATCCAGCGGGTGGTTGATCAGCAGGAATTCCATGACGCTTTGCTGCGCCTTGGTGGCCTTCTCGCTTTTCGTGCGCACGATCATGCCGTTGGTCACGGGTGTGGCGCAGGCCGGCATGGGCTTGGGCATCTTCTCGATGTCCACCAGGCACATGCGGCAATTGGCCGCGATGCTGAGCTTCTTGTGATAGCAGAAGTGCGGGATGTACACGCCGGCCGCGTCGGCCGCGTGCATGACGACGCTGCCTTCATTGACGCTGACTTTTTTGCCGTCGAGTTCGATTTCGATCATGTTCGGTTCAGACGTATTGCGGAACGATGCACGTCTTATGTTCGACGTGGTACGCGAATTCGTCGCGGAAATGCTTCAGCATGCCTTCGACAGGCATCGCCGCTGCGTCGCCCAGGGCACAAATGGTGCGGCCCTTGATGTTGAAAGCCACGCTGTCCAGCAGCGCCAGGTCGTCGGCACGGCCCTTGCCGTGTTCGATGCGGTCCACCACGCGCCAGAGCCAGCCCGTGCCTTCGCGGCAGGGCGTGCACTGGCCGCAGCTTTCGTGCTGGTAGAAGTAGCTCAGTCGGAGCAGACTCTTGACCATGCAACGGCTGTCGTTCATGACGATCACGGCACCC
>JBBQAI010000065.1:0-21759 GCA_038316205.1 Burkholderiales bacterium | reverse complement strand
TTCTTCAGGTCTTCGGCGGTGCCGGCGTAGAAGTACTCGCCGTGGGTCAGCACGCTGATGTTCTTCAGCGTTTCTTCGTCCAGCCGCACGCGCATGCTCCAGCCTTCGAAGCCGATGGTTTCGCCGGTGGTCGTGCCTACGCCCACGGTGTAGACGCGGATGCCGTGGTCGGCGGCCCTCTTGGCGGCGTCCAGCGGGTGGGGGCCTGGGGTGCGCTGGGCGTCGGTGTGCCTGATGATTGCCGCCGAGGTGTAGCTGCCAGGCGCTGCCGGCGGGCGCGGCGCTTCTTTCTTCGCGCCGATTTCCTTGCCGGGGAAGTTGCGTTGGCCGGTGATGTGCTGGATCTCGATGCCGTCGTCCGGGAACAGCGTGGCCAGGCTCAGGATGATGCCGCTGCCGGTGGCCGTGCCGCGTTGCAGCTGGAACCGTTCGATGGCCTTGATGACGTCGTCGCGGCTGGTGGTGGGCGCCTGCACCACGGCTGCGGTGCCGGCGAAGGCCACCACGCCCACGCGCACTTCGCGCGGCAGCTTGTTGACGAAGGTCTTGGCGGCTTCCTGCGACGCCACCAGCCGGTTGGGTTTGACGTCTTCGGCGCGCATGCTGCCCGACACGTCCATCGCCAGCATGATGGTGCGTTCAGCCAGCGGCAGCGTCAGCGTGGCGGTTGGCCGCGCCACGGCCAGCAGCAAGATCGCCAACGCCAGCAGCAGCAGCAGCGGTGGCACATGGCGGCGCCAGCCCGGGCCTTGGCTCATGGCCAGTTTGGCGATGCCGATGCTGGCCACCCGCACCGTGGTCTTGCGCTTGCGCGCCAACACCCAGAAATACAGCGCCACCAACAACGGCAGCAGGACCAGCAGCCACAGCATGGTCGGCCAGATCAGGTTCATGCGGTGGCCTCGTTCATCGTCACGCCGCGATGCATCGCACGCGGAAAACGCAGTGGCACTTTCAGTCGCGCGCGCTGGCGGCGCAGGTCGGCGAAGCGCATCAGCGCGGCCAGCAGGTCGTCGTCGGTGGCCAACTCCAGCACGTCAGCGCCGCTGCGGGCCAGGCCGTCCAGCAAGACCGCTTCTTGTTCCTGGGCGATGCGGGCGTAGCGCGCGCGAAACGCCGGGTCGGCGGCGTCGATGAAAAGCTGTTCGCCGGTCTCCGCGTCTTGCACGGTGACCAGGCCGACATCGGGCAATTCCATCTCCATCGGGTCCCACAAGCGCACGGCCACCACGTCATGCCGCCGCGACAAGCGGGCCAGCGCTTCGGCCCAGCCGGGCTGGCTGATGAAGTCCGACAGCACGAAGACCAGGCTGCGTCGCTGGATGGCCGCAGACGCTGCGTTCAACAGCGTAGCCAGTGCGGTGCCGGTGTTTGGCGCTGCGCTTGAGGCGGGCGATTTGTTCGCCGCCTTGGGCGCACGCATGCGCTGCAGCAGTTCCAGCACGTGCAAGCGCGAGTTGCGCGGCGGCATCAAGCCGTCGATTTGCTGGCTGTAGAACATCGCGCCGACGCGGTTGCCATGGCGCGTGATCACGCGCGCCAACGTGGCCACGAAGCCGGTGGAAACGGCCAGCTTGGTGGTGTCGCCACTGCCGAAATCGATGCTGCCCGACAGGTCCAGCAGAAACCACGCGCTCAGGTCGCGGTCTTCCAGGAACTGCCGCACGTAGGGCTGCTGCAGCCTGGCGGTGACGTTCCAGTCGATGTGGCGCACGTCGTCGTGGTGCTGGTATTCGCGCAGGTCCGCCAGGTCCACCCCGGCGCCGCGCCACAGCGTGCGGTAGTCACCCTGCAGCAGGCCGTCGAGGCGGCGGATCACCGTCCACTCCAGGCGGCGCAGCAGTTGGTCGGGCGCGGTGGATTCGGCCATGTCAGCGCAAAGCGGCGACGCCGGGGATGGTGTCGGCCATGTGGGCCAGCGGCTTGTCGGGCTTGGCCACGGTCTGCAAGATGCGCTGCACCAGCGCGTCGGGCGTGATGTCGGCGGCCAGCGCTTCGTAGCTCAGCACCAAGCGATGGCGCAGCACGTCGGGCACCAGGTCCACCATGTCTTCGGGCAGCACGTAACGCCGGCCGCGCATCAGCGCCAGGGCCTTGGCACCTTCGATCAAACCGATGGTGGCGCGCGGGCTGGCGCCGTAGGTCAGGTAAGGCGCCATCTCGGCCAGGCCGTGTTGCGCCGGCCGCCGCGTGGCGCCCACCAACTTCACGGCGTACTGCATCAGCGCCGGGTCGCAAAACACCGCGCGGCATTCGCGTTGCAGGGCGGCCAGTTGGTGGGTGTCGGTCACCGCGCTCACGTCCACCGCCGGACCGGTGACGCGCTGCGCAATGACGAACTCTTCCTCCTCGGTGGGGTAGTCCACCAACACCTTCATCATGAAGCGGTCGATCTGCGCTTCGGGCAGCGGGTAGGTGCCTTCGGTCTCGATGGGGTTCTGCGTGGCCATCACCACGAAGGGGTCGGGCACCTTGTGGGTTTCACCGGCGATGGTGACCTGGCGTTCCTGCATCACTTCCAGCAGCGCGCTCTGCACCTTGGCCGGCGCGCGGTTGATCTCGTCGGCCAGCAGCAGGTTGGCGAAAACCGGGCCCAGCGCGGTGCCGAATTCGCCGCTCTTCTGGTTGTAGATGCGCGTGCCGATCAGGTCGGCGGGCACCAGGTCGGGCGTGAACTGGATGCGCTTGAAACTGCCGCGCACGGTGCGCGCCAACGTCTTGATGGTCAGCGTCTTGGCCAGGCCGGGCACGCCTTCCACCAGCAAATGGCCCTGGGCCAGCAGGGCCACCAGCACGCGTTCCAGAAAGCGGTCCTGGCCGACGACGACGCGCTTGACTTCGTAGAGCAAGCGCTCCATCAACTGTGCGGTTTCGGTGGCGGTTTCTTGCATCGCGTGGGCTTTCTCAGAATGGCGGCATGCCGGCAGCGGCTGCCGCATTTTCGATGGGCACGGCGAAGCCGATGCCGATGAAGGTGCGCTGCTCGGACGGATTGAGGATGGCGGTGACCACGCCGACCACCTGGCCGTCCATCGTGACCAGCGGACCGCCTGAATTGCCCGGGTTGGCGGCGGCGTCGAACTGGATCAGATTGGTCAGCGTCTTGGCACCCTCGGGCGAGCGGAATTCGCGCTTCAAGCCCGACACCACGCCGTAGCTGACCGAGGGCCCGATGCCGAAAGGGTGGCCGACGGCGATGACGTGGTCGCCCGGCCGCAGGTCCGACGTGCTGCGCATGGTGGCAGCTTCCAGGTCGTCGGGAAGGGTTTGCGCGCGCAGCACGGCCAGGTCGTGTTCGGGCTGGGCGCCGACCAACAGGGCCTCGCTTTCCTGGCCGTTGGCGAAGCGCACCTTGATCCGTCTGGCACCAGCCACCACGTGCAGATTGGTCAGGATGGTGCCGTTGTCGATGATGACCACGCCCGTGCCCAGGCTGCGTTCCATCGCGCGCTGCTCGGGCTTGTCTTCGCCGTTGTCCTTCTCGTCCAACAGGCCCACCACGCGCACCACGGAAGGCAGGATGGCTTCGTAGGCGGCCGCGGCGGCCGAGGGCAGGGGTTCTTTTTCCAGCGACTGGCGCACGGCGGCATCGATGTCGTCTTGCGTGATGACGTGGGCACCCGGGCGCCACAGCGAAACGCCCAGCATCAGCGCGAAGGCCAGCAGCGCACCAGTGACGGCCCACAGCGATGCACCGTGACGCCGGCTTAGAGCTTGCAGCCGGTTCTTGGAGGGCGATGCTGCGGGGTCTGGCGACGCGGTGGCCGTCGCGCTCCCGGCATCTGGTGCAGGCGGCGCAGACGGCGACGGCGCAGCCCGCTGGGCGGCGTCGCGGCGGGGAGATCGGCTGTACAGCGGAGCCTTGTTCATGCGGGGCCGTGGTGGGTGCAAGAAGACAGTATCACGTCGCGCAGGCCGCTGCAGCATGGGGGTCCACTGCCTGCGCCATCATTGCGGCATGTGGACCGACACGCACTGCCACCTGGACGCGGCCGAGTTCGATGCCGACCGCGATGCGGTGCTGCTGCGGGCCCGCGCGGCCGGCGTGACGCAACTGGTGCTGCCGGCTGTGGCGGTGGCCAACTTCGACAGCGTGCGCGCCCTGGCGCAGGCCTTCGGTTGCGCCTACGCGCTCGGCATCCACCCGCTGTTTGTGGACCGCGCGCAGGACGACGACCTGGACTGCCTGCAGCAGGCCCTGCAGCAACACCGCGACGACCCGCGCCTGGTGGCGGTCGGCGAGATCGGCCTGGACCACTTTGTGCCCGGCCTGGACCGTGAGCGTCAGGCGCGCTTCTACACCGCGCAGTTGAAGCTGGCGCGCGAAGCCGGGCTGCCGGTGATCCTGCATGTGCGACGCTCGGCCGACGCGCTGCTTCACGGTCTACGGCGCATCGCGGTCGTCGGCGGTATCGCTCACGCCTTCAACGGCAGTGCGGTGCAGGCTCAGCACTTCGTCGACCGTGGCTTCAAGCTGGGCTTTGGCGGGACTTTGACGTTTGACCGCGCGTTGCAGATCCGCGCCCTGGCCACAACGCTGCCCGAAACCGCGCTGGTGCTGGAAACCGACGCACCCGACATCCCGCCGCACTGGCTGTACCGCACGGCCGCCGAGCGCGCCGCCGGGGCCAGCAGCCGCAACGAACCCGGTGAGCTGCCGCGCATCGCGATTGTGTTGGCTGCACTGCGCGGCTGGACGCTTCCGCACACGGCCGACATCACGTCGGCCAACGCGCGTTCCGCGCTGCCCCGGTTGGCCCATCTGGCCGACCTGGCTGACCTGCCGTGAGCGCGCGTCTACAAGGCTTGCCGCCCGTCATCGACCACCGCACGCGGCTGGTCGTGCTGGGCAGCTTCCCCGGCGCGGCCTCGCTGCAGGCGCAGCAGTACTACGGCTATCCGCGCAACCACTTTTGGCCGCTGGTGGGTGCGCTGTGGCAGGTCGATCTGAAGACCACGCCTTACAGCGAACGTATCGAGTGGCTGCTGGACCACGGCCTGGGTTTGTGGGACGTTTACGCCACCTGCTGCCGGGAAGGCAGCCTGGACACCGCCATCCGCGACGCCGAATTCAATGATCTGGCTGGCCTGCGGTTGCGCGCTCCGGCGCTGGTCGCCATCGCCCACAACGGCGGCGAATCGGCACGTGCGCAGCGCCACACCGCCGCTTTGGGTTTGCCGGTCTTCAAGCTGCCGTCCAGCAGCCCCGCGAATGCCACCTGGTCGTTCGAGCGCAAGCTCGCAGCCTGGCGTGTGGCGGCCTTGGGCGCCGACTTGAGCTTGCCGGGCTGAGCTGGCATCGGCGCTATCGTCGCGCGGTGAAAAAACCCAGCCTCGAACGCGCTTTCAAACCCGCCCGTGCACCGGCCCGTGAACTGCCCGGCGTGACGTTGTCCGAACACGCCGGTGTGCGCTATCTGCACCTGGGCACGATCTGGATCCAGGGCGCGATGCGCATCAAGAAGCCGCAGCACATTGAGCTGGACTACATCCAGCGCATGCTGGCCAGTCTGTTGTGGTTGCCCACCGAAGCGCTGCACGACGGGCAGGCCGTGCAGCTCGGGCTGGGCGCCGGGGCGCTGACACGCTTCACCGCCGGCGCGCTGAAGATGGCCACCACGGTGGTCGAGATCAACCCCGACGTGGTCCAGGCCAATGCCTTGTTCTTCGCGCTGCCCGAGGCGGCCGAGGTGGTGCTGGGCGACGCGGCCGACTGGCTGGACCAGGCCAGCCCGTCCAGCGTGCGCCTGCTGCATGTCGACCTTTACGACCACGATGCCGCCGCGCCGGTGCTGGACGATGTGGCTTTCTACGCCGCCTGCCGCGCCACGCTGGAAAACGGTGGCGTGATGAGCGTCAACCTCTTCGGCCGCGACGCCAGCTTCGAACGCAGCATCTCGCGCATCGCACAGGCCTTCGGTGCCGACCAGGTGTGGAGCCTGCGACCCACCCGCGAAGGTAACACCGTGGTGGTGGCCGGGCGCGGTGTGGTGGTGCCGGAACGCGAGGCGCTGACGCTGCGCGCGGCGGCCATCGAAGACCGATATGGCCCGCTGGGCTTGCCGGCCCGCAAGTGGCTGCGCATGGTGCGCCCGTACAGGCCGGACCCGCCGGACTTGCCGATGGCCGGCTGAAAGCACGGCCGACGCATTGCGGCGACCTTACGTGGAAACCACACCAGCGCACGGGGCATGGCTACCTAGAATCTGGCGTAACGCAATGTCAGCTGGAGATGCGCCTTGAAAATCAAGAGCCAAAAAGACTTCTGGTCCGGCCTCATGTTCATCGTCGTGGGGATCGCCTTTGCATGGGGATCGACCTATTACAAGATGGGTGCTTCTGCGCGTCCGGGGCCGGGTTACTTCCCCTTCGGCCTGGGCGTGTTGATGACCGTCCTCGGCGGCCTGGTGCTGTTCAAGTCGCTGACGCTGGAAGTTGAAGGCGGCGACCCGATAGGCGCATGGGCCTGGAAGCCGCTGTTCATGATCACGGGTACCGTCGCCATCTTCGGCTGGACCTTGCCGCACCTGGGCATGGTGGTCTCGCTGCCCATTCTGGTGGTGGTTGCGGCCCTGGCCGGTGACGAATTCCACTGGAAAGACGCGCTGATCAACTCCGTCATTTTGACGATCGGCAGTTGGATCATTTTCATCTGGGGCCTGAAGCTGACCATCCCGCTCTGGCCTTCTTTCCTGGTTAGCTGAGGACCGCCGCATGGACCTGATCAACAACCTCATGCTCGGCTTCGGCGTCGCATTCACGGCGCAGAACCTGCTGTACGCCTTCGGCGGCGCGGTGCTGGGTACGCTCATCGGTGTGCTGCCGGGCCTGGGCCCCGTCGCCACCATCGCGATGCTGCTGCCGTCCATCTACGCGCTGGACGCCACGCCCGCACTCATCATGCTGGCCGGCATCTATTACGGTGCGCAGTACGGCGGTTCCACCACCGCCATCCTGATCAACGTGCCGGGTGAATCCAGCTCGGTGGTGACGGCCATTGACGGCTACGCGATGGCCCGCAAGGGTCGAGCCGGCCCCGCGCTGGCTGCAGCCGGCCTGGGTTCTTTCTTCGCTGGTTGCGTGGGCACGGTCATCATCGCGGCCTTCGCGCCGCCATTGACCGAACTGGCCTTCAAGTTCGGCCCCGCCGAATACTTCAGCCTGATGGTGCTGGGCCTGATCGGCGCGGTGGTGCTGGCATCCGGTTCGCTGGTCAAGGCCATTGCGATGATCTTGCTGGGCCTGCTGCTGGGTCAGATCAACACCGACGTGATTTCGGGCGTGCCGCGCTTCAGCTTCGACATTCCTGAACTGACCGACGGCATCGGCTTCGTCGCCATCGCCATGGGCGTGTTCGGTTTCGGCGAAATCATCACCAACCTGGGCCAGCCCGAAGAAAGCCGCGAGGTCTTCACCAAGGACGTGAAGGGCTTGTGGCCCACCAAGCAGGACTTCAAGGACGCCTGGCCTGCGGTGCTGCGCGGCACGGCGCTGGGATCCATCCTGGGCGTGCTGCCGGGCGGCGGTGCACTGCTGGCTTCTTTCGCCGCCTACACGGTGGAAAAGAAGGTGCCGATGAAGAAGGGCGAGGTCCCCTTCGGCCAAGGCAACATCCGCGGCGTGGCCGGCCCTGAGTCGGCGAACAACGCCGGTGCGCAGACCAGCTTCATCCCGATGCTGACCCTGGGCATCCCGCCCAACGCCGTGATGGCGCTGATGGTGGGCGCGATGACCATCAAGGGCATACAGCCCGGTCCCCAGGTGATGACCAGCAACCCGCAGTTGTTCTGGGGCCTGATCGCCTCGATGTGGGTTGGCAACGCGATGCTGGTGATCTTGAACCTGCCGCTGATCGGCATCTGGATCAAGCTGCTGACGGTGCCTTACCGCTTCCTCTTCCCGGCCATCATGGTGTTCTGCTGCATCGGCTTGTACACCTTGAACAACAGCTCTTTCGACGTTTATGCCGGTGCCTTGTTCGCGGTGGTCGGCTACGCTTTCTACAAGCTGGGCTGCGAACCTGCACCGCTGTTGCTGGGCTTCATCTTGGGGCCGATGATGGAAGAGAACCTGCGACGCGCGCTGCTGCTGTCGCGCGGCGATTGGTCCACCTTCATGACCCGCCCACTGTCGGCCGGCCTGCTAGTTGCAGCCTTGCTGATGGTGGTGGTGGTGATGCTGCCTTCGATCAAGAGCAAGCGCGAAGTGGCTTTCTCGGAAGACTGATGACCGATTGAAAATCCAGCGTTTTGTCTGGTCAGGGCCTCGCGAGTCGGGGCCCTTTTTTTTGTTGCGCCTTGTTGCGTTAGCCTCGCTCGATGCCCACGCCCGCCGCGCTACTGCCCCTGCAAGGCCCTGTCTTCCGCGGCCTGTGGTTCGCCTGGTTGGCGGCCAACATGACGATGTGGATGAACGACGTGGCGGCAGCCTGGCTGATGACCACGTTGACCACCAGCCCGGTGATGGTGGCGCTGGTGCAAACGGCGTCGACGCTGCCGGTGTTTTTGCTGGGCCTGCCCAGCGGCGCGCTGGCCGACATCCTGGACCGTCGGCGCTATTTCGCGGCCACTCAGTTGTGGGTGTCGATGAATGCCGTGATCCTGGCCGGGCTGTCGCTGGCCGGCATGCTGACCGCGCCGGTGCTGCTGCTGCTGACCTTCAGCAACGGCATCGGCCTGGCGATGCGCTGGCCGGTGTTCGCGGCCATCGTGCCGGGCATCGTCAACCGCGACGAACTGCCGGCCGCACTGGCCTTGAATGGCATCGCGATGAATCTGTCGCGCGTCATCGGCCCGGCCTTGGCCGGCGCCTTGCTGGCGGCCTTCAGCCCGGCGGCGGTTTTCGTGCTGAACACGCTGCTGGCCGGCGTTGCTTTCGTGCTGATCCTGCGCTGGAAGAGCGAATCGCGCGCGAGCACCTTGCCTGGCGAACGTTTCTTCGGCGCCATGCGCACGGGGATGGTCTTCGCGGCGCAGTCGCCGCGCTTGAAGGTCATCTTGCTGCGCATCTTTTTGTTCTTCCTGCAGGTCACGGCGCTGACGGCCCTGCTTCCGCTGGTGGCGCGCACATTGCACGGCGGCGGCGCCGGCACCTTCACCGTGATGTTGTCTTGTGTGGGTGCCGGCGCCATCACGGCGGCGCTGTATTTCCCGCGCCTGCGCGAGCGTTTCAACCGCGACAACTTCGTGCTGAGCGGCACGCTGATCCACGCCGCCCTGTCCAGCCTGATCGTGCTGGTTCCCGAGATCTGGGTCGCGCTGCCGGCCATGTTCCTCATCGGCATGGCCTGGATCTCGGTGGCCAATTCACTGACCATCGCGGCCCAGGTGGCCATGCCCAACTGGGTGCGCGCACGCGGCATGTCCATCTACCAGATGGCGCTGATGGGCGGCTCGGCGGCGGGCTCGGTGCTGTGGGGCCAGGTGGCTGCGTTGATCAGTGTGAAGGGCGCTGTGCTGGCCGCGGCCGGCTTCGGCGTGCTGGTGCTGCTGGTCACGCGCCGGCTGTCGGTGGAAGGCGGTGCGGGTATCGACTTCACGCCCGCTGCCGTCAACCGCGCGCCCGAGCCGGCCTATGCCGTCGGGCCCGACGAAGGCCCGGTGATGGTCACCCTTGAATACCAGATCGACCCGGCCCAGGCTGAAGCCTTCACCGAGGTCATGCAGCGCACGCGCCGTGCCCGCTTGCGCCAGGGTGCACTGTCGTGGGGGCTGTTCCGCGACGTGGCGCAGCCCGGTCGGTACGTCGAGTATTTCGTCGACGAGAACTGGGTCGAACACCAGCGCCGCCTGGAACGCTTCACTGCCTTCGATGCGGGCTTGCGAGAAAAACGCCTGGCCTTTCACATCGGCACCGAGCCACCCCTGCTGCGCCGCTATGTGGCCGACGCGCAGGGCGATACTCGTGCCCCGTTCCAACCCCTTTCCACTCAACGCGCCCCAACATGACCCACGTTTTCGACTGGAGCACCGGCTACGCCAGCCGCCGCTCCCCCGTCTTCGCCCGCAACATCGTTTCCACCTCGCACCCGCTGGCGGCGCAAGCCGGTTTGCGCATGTTGCAAAACGGCGGTAACGCGGTGGACGCGGCCATTGCCACCGCCGCCGTGATGACCATCGTCGAGCCCTGCAGCAACGGCCTGGGTTCGGACGCCTTCTGCATCCTGTGGGACGGCCATGAACTGCACGGCCTGAACGCCAGCGGCTGCGCGCCGCAGGGCTGGACGCCCGAGTACTTCGCCAAGAAGTACGGCCCCGACGTCAAGACACCGCCCAAGCGCGGTTGGGACTCGGTCACCGTGCCCGGCGCCGTGGCCGCCTGGGTCGCGCTGCACGAACGCTTCGGCAAGCTGCCCTTTGCCGACCTGATGGCCCCGGCCATCGACGTCGCCGAGCGCGGCTACGCTGTGCCCGTCATCGTGCAAGGCAAATGGCAAGCGGCCGCCGCGCTGGACGAGGTCAATGCACAAGCCGGCTGGGCCCAGGCCTTCATGCCACGCGGCCGCGCCCCCAACGTCGGCGAGCGCTTCACGTTCGAGGAAGCCGCGCGCACACTGCGCCTCATCGCGCTGACCACCGGCGAAGCCTTTTACTGCGGTGAAGTGGCCGCCGCCGCCGCAGCCCATTCAAAAGCCAACGGCGGCGTGATGACCGCTGAAGACTTTGCGAATTTCCGCCCGGAATGGGTCACCCCCATCCAACGCGACTACCGGGGTCACACGGTGCACGAGATCCCGCCGAACGGGCAGGGCATCGCTGCGCTGATCGCGCTGGGCATCCTCGAGAAGTTCGACCTTTCGTCCATGCCCGTCGATGGCCTGGCCTCGCAGCACCTGCAGATCGAAGCCATGAAACTGGCCTTCGCCGACACCTACAAATACGTGTCCGAACCCAAGACCATGCGCATGACGGCCGCGCAGATGCTGGACGACAGCTACCTGGCCAGCCGCGCCAAGCTGATCGACCCGAAGCACGCCCAAGACTTCGGCCCGGGCCACGGCCCGCAGGGCGGCACGATCTACCTCACGGCTGCCGACGAGAGCGGCATGATGGTCAGCTTCATCCAGAGCAACTACATGGGTTTCGGCTCGGGCATCGTGGTGCCGGGCTACGGCTTGAGTCTGCAAAACCGCGGGCACGGCTTCACGCTGGACCGCAGCAGCGACAACTTGGTTGGCCCGGGCAAGCGGCCTTTCCACACCATCATCCCGGCCTTCATGACCAAGGACGGCCAGCCGCAGATGAGCTTCGGCATCATGGGTGGCGACATGCAACCGCAAGCCCACATGCAGACCGTCGTGCGCATGCTGGACTACCTGCAGCAACCGCAAGCCGCCTGCGACGCGCCGCGCTGGCGCTGGAACGCCGGCCTGCTGAATTGCGAGCCGGGTTTCGACTTGGCCACCGCGCAAGGCTTGAGCGACCTGGGCCACACCGTGCAGGGCTTCGACGACAGCTACCAGGACTACGGCGCCGGCCAGTTCATCTGGCGCCTGTCCAATCCCGAGGGCGGGCTCGGTGACCCGGCCGTTGAAGGCTATGTGGCCGCCAGCGACCCGCGCCGCGATGGGCAGGCTGCGGGGTATTGAGTTCGTCGCTTGAAGCGCCAGGCCTGAAAGCACAGGCTCAGTCTGCGAACCCTGCCGGTCGGGGCCCTGGGCTGGCGCTGGCGGCAGCGGGCTCGATCGCGTTCTCGGGCAAGGCCATCATCGTCAAGCTGGCCTACCGGCACGGCGTCGACGCGGTCACCCTCATCATGTACCGCATGCTGTTCGCGCTGCCGCTGTTCATCGGCCTGGCGTGGTGGGCCGGGCGCGGCAAACCGGCGTTGACGCGGCGCGACTTGGCGGTCGTCACCGGCCTCGGTTTCAGCGGCTACTACCTGGCCAGCTTTCTCGACTTCGCCGGCTTGCAGTACATCAGCGCCAGCCTGGAGCGGCTGATCCTTTACCTCAACCCAACCCTGGTGCTGGCGATGGGCGTGCTGCTGCACCAGCAGCGCGCCGCGCCGCGCCAACTGCTGGCGCTGGCGGTCAGCTACGCCGGCGTGTCGCTGGTCTTCGGGCACGAGGTGCAACTGACCGGCCCGAACACCGTGCTTGGCACGGCATTGGTCTTTGGCAGCGCGGCGGCGTATGCGGTGTACCTGGTGGTCAGCGGCAAGGAAGTCGGCCGACTGGGCGCGCTGCGCCTGACCGGCTGGGCCACGGCGGTGGCCTGCGTGTTTTGCATCGCGCAGTTCGCGGTGCTGCGGCCGCTGTCGGCTGCGGTGGTGGCACCCGAGGTCATCGGGCTGTCATTGCTGAACGCCACGCTGTGCACCTTTGCGCCGGTGGTGATGGTGATGATGGCCATCGAGCGCATTGGGGCCACGGTGACGGCCCAGACCGGCATGATCGGCCCGATCGCGACCATCGCTATGGGCGTCCTCCTGCTGGGTGAGCCGCTGAACGCGTGGATCGCTGCCGGCACGCTGCTGGTGCTGACAGGCGTGTGGCTCTTGGCCAAGGCGCGCTGAGCGGCCTGCGGCAATCGAATTCAATCAACGAGGAGCAAAACATGGACTTGGGCATCGAAGGGCGCTGGGCGCTGGTGTGTGCGGCCAGCAAGGGCCTGGGCAAGGGCTGCGCGAGGGCGCTGGTGCAAGAGGGCGTGAACGTGGTCATCACGGCGCGCGGCGTCGAAGCACTGGAAGCCACGGCGACCGCGTTGCGCGCCATCGCCGCCCCGGGGGTGCAGGTGGTGACGGTGGCCGGTGACATCACCACGCCCGAAGGCCGCGCGGCCGCGCTGGCCGCTTGCCCGCAGGTGGACATCCTGGTCAACAACGCCGGAGGCCCGCCGCCCGGCGATTTTCGAAGCTGGGACCGCGACGCCTGGATCAAGGCGCTGGACGCCAACATGCTGACACCCATCGAGCTGATCAAGGCCACGGTGGACGGCATGGCCGAACGCGGCTTCGGGCGCATCGTGAACATCACCTCGGGCGCGGTAAAAGCGCCCATCGACATCCTGGGCTTGAGCAACGGCGCGCGTTCCGGCTTGACCGGTTTCGTCGCCGGGCTGGCGCGGCAACCCAAGCTGGCCTCGCGCAACGTCACCATCAACGGCTTGCTGCCCGGCGCCTTCGACACCGACCGCTTGAAGGTGACGATGGCCGGCGCGGCGGCCAAAAGCGGCCAACCTGTCGAGGCCATCGCCGAAGCCCGCAAGCTGCTGTCGCCGGCGCGGCGCTTCGGCACCGCTGAAGAGTTCGGCGCCTTCTGCGCCTTCGTCTGCAGCGCGCAGGCCGGCTTCGTCACGGGGCAGAACTTCTTGATGGACGGCGGGGCTTACCCAGGCACTTTTTGACGTGCCTGGTCAACTGATCACCCAGAGACGTTTTGAGCCTTCGGACGCCACATGCCGACCGCGATGCCGCCGACGATCAGCGCAAACGCCAGCGCATGAAAAGGCTGCGGCGCTTCGCCCAGCAGCGCGGCTGACAGCAGGGCGGCAAACAGCGGCGTCAGGTGGTTGAAAAAGGCGGCCAGCGCGGGGCCGCCCTCGGATACGCCCAAGCCCCAGCAGCGGTAGGCCACAATGGACGCGGCCAGCGAGACGTAGAGCAGGGCGCCCACCACCGGCCAGCTCCAGCGTATCGGCGCCGCGCCAGCCAGCTGTTCACCAGCGCTGAAGACGCTGGCGGCGACCAGGCCGAACAAGGTCTGCACCAGCAGCACGCCGGCCCAGTCCCAGCCTTCGTCGGTACGCGGGCGCTGCGCACCCTGCATGTGGGCCGGTGGTCGGGCCAGCAACCAGCTGTAAACGGACCAGCCGATGACGGCCAGCAGGATGTAGAAATCGCCCGGCACGAAGTGCACGCCCAACAGCGTGTGCACCGAGCCCCGCGCGATGACCACGCAAACGCCGCACAGGCCCAGCGCTGCGCCCAATAGCTGCTGCGGCCGTGGGTGTTCGCGGTAGAACAGCGCGCCCACGGCCAGCATCCACACCGGCAGGCTGGCCGCCACCAGCGTCACGTTCAGCGGCGTCGAGGTGACCAGCGCCAGGTACTGCAGCGCGTTGTACAGGCCCACGCCGAACAGGCCAACGGCCATCAGGTAGGGCCAACGCTCGGCGATGCGCGACCACGGCCGCAGCGCGCGCCAGCCCAATGGCAGCAGGATCAGCGCGACCAGCGCCCAGCGCAGGAAGTTCAGTGTCATGGGCGGCACCTGGCCCACCATCGCACGGCCCACCACGGCGTTGCCGGCCCACAGCAGCGGCGGCACGGTCAGCAGCACGAGCAGGCGGGGAGTCAACTTCATGCCAGCGCCGGCGTCGAAACCGGGCCCATGCCGCCGCAGTTCCAGCATTGGTCGAAAGGGCCGTCGACGCTTTCACCGCAGGCGTGGCACAGCCAATGACGGGCGGGGCGGTGGCGCAGCTCGTGCAGCATCGCCTGGGCGCGCGTGTGGTCGGCGGCGTCGATGACCCAGACCTCGGGCAAGGCCTGATCGGGCGGGATCTCGCCGACGATGCCGCTGGCGTAGGCTCGCTGGACATTTGCGGCGATGCCCGCTTCCTGCAATTGGTCCACCCACAGCGTCGCCAGGGCGAGGTTGGGGGCTTGGAGCAGTCGTTTCATGGCATCGGGCGTGGTGCCCGATGCTGCCACGGCGGGCGGATGCGCTCAGCGCACGCCGGTGCGGCGGCGCTGGCGGGCCGCAGCGAGAGCGGCGGCGCCGATCAGCAGCAACGCGGCAGGCGCTGGTTCGGGCACCGGGCTCGCCAGCGAGAAGCTGGTGCCGGCCAAGCCGCCACGGTTGGCGATGGCGTCCCGGGTGCCATCGTCAAAGCCAGAGGCCGGCAGGCCGTTCCAGGCCAGGCCGTTGTAGTAGACGGGTGGTCCGAAGACTGCGACGTTGAAAACCACCAAGCGGCCACCCCAGATCGGGTCGTAGAAATTCATCTGCGAGGTGACGTCCACCACGGTACCGCCAACGAGGTCGAAGCCGGAGCCCAGGAAGCCGATGTTGCTTGCCAGGAAAACGGTCTGCGACAGCTTCACCGGCTCGTAACCGGAGAGGAACTCGATCGAGGTCGGACGCTGGTCCAACTGGTCGGCATTGAAGCCGCGCAAGATACCGGTGACCGTGCCGACCAGGCCGGTGCGGCCAAACTGTGACGAACCGGCTGGTGCTGGCACGCCGACGATCGTGAAGGCGATGTCCACGGCCTGCGCGGGCGCTGCGGCCCAGCATCCGAGGGCCAGCGCGAGGGGCTGTGCCCAACGTTTGAATAGCTTCATGGCTAACTGCTTTGAGGTTGAAACAGGTGCGAGGCTATCGACGTCGCACTCCGTGCGCACTCCCGCGCCTGCGGGGGGCGTGGGCTGATCCTTTTCGGGCTGTTAATCTGCGCAGGCCTTCACTCCCGTTCGAGCCTGCCCATGCCCCGCGCCATCCAGATCACCGCCTTTGGCGGCCCCGAAGAAATGAAGCTCGTCGACCTGCCCGTGGGCGACCCCGGACCGGGCGAGATCCGCATCCGGCACAGCGCCAGCGGCCTGAATTTCATCGACGTCTACCAGCGCACCGGCCTCTATCCGAATGCCTTGCCCCTGACGCTGGGCATGGAAGGCGCAGGCACCGTTGAAGCGGTTGGCGAGGGCGTCACCCACCTGAAAGCCGGCGACCGTGCAGCCTACGCCAGCAACCCACCGGGCAGCTACAGCGCAGCACGCGTGATGCCGGCAAAGAACCTCTGCAAGCTGCCCGACGGCATTGCCTTCGAAACCGGTGCCGCCATGATGTTGAAGGGCCTGACCGCGCAATACCTGTTGAAGCGCACCCGGCCCGTGGAAGGCCTGGAGCCAGGTGATTTCGTGCTCTTCCACGCGGCGGCCGGTGGTGTCGGCCTGATCGCCTGCCAGTGGGCGAAGGCGCTGGGCCTGCGGCTCATCGGCACGGCCGGCAGCGCCGCCAAGTGCGCGCTGGCGCTGGAACACGGCGCGGCCTACGCCATCGACTATTCGAACGAAGACTTCGTTGCGCGGGTGAAGGAAATCACCGGCGGCAAGGGCGTGAAGGTGGTGTACGACTCGGTCGGCAAGGACACCTGGGAAGGCAGCCTGAACTGCCTGCGGCCCTTCGGCCTGATGGCCAGCTTCGGCAACGCCTCAGGCCCTGTCGCACCGATCGCGCCCGGCATCCTGGGCCCCAAGGGTTCGCTCTACCTGACGCGGCAGACGCTGTTCACCCACATCGCCACGCGTGAAACCAACCAGCAGATGGCCGACGACCTGTTCGCCGTGGTGCTGAGCGGCGCGGTGAAGATCCGCATCGACCAGCGCTACCCTCTGGCCGACGTGGCCCAGGCGCACCGCGACCTGGAAGCGCGCAAGACCACGGGCTGCACGGTGCTGACGCTTTGAGAAGACGACCGACTTGGCCATGAAAAAGGGGACCTCTCGGTCCCCTTTTTTGTTGGCTCGTGGGCCTCCAGAATTACTTCGCGGTAAATTTGTAGTCGGTCTTGGCCTTGGTGCGCAGCTCTTCCTGGAAGCCTTGCATCTTGACCTGCTCGATGCGCTGCTTGATCTGGCCCTTCACGTCGTCGAAGGCCGGGAAGGCGGCTTCGCGGGTGTCGTCCAGTCGGATGATGTGATATCCGAACTGGCTCTTCACCGGGGTGTCGGTCATCTCACCTTTCTTCAGCTTGGTCAGTGCGCCGCCGAATTCAGGTACGTAGGACTCGGGCTTCGCGAAGTCCAGGTCGCCGCCGTTCTGCGCCGAACCGGTGTCCTTGCTGTTCTTCGTGGCCAACTCTTCAAACTTGGCGCCAGCCTTGATTTGCGCGATCATCGCCTTGGCGTCGTCTTCCTTGTCCACCAGGATGTGGCGGGCGCGGTATTCGGTGCCAGTGGCCTGGGCCTTGAACTTGTCGTACTCGACCTTGGCTTCAGCGTCGCCGACCGGGTTCTTCTTCTTGAAGTCCTCGAACAATTCGCGGATCAGGATGCTTTGCTTGGCCAACTCCATCTGGTCGGCGTAGTCCTTGCTGGCGGCCATGCCGCGCTTGGTGGCTTCTTGCACGAAGATTTCGCGCAGCACGACCTGGTCGCGGGCCTGCGCCTGCATCTCGGGCGTGACGGGCTGGCCGCCGCGCGCGGCTTGTGCCAGCAGCGCGTCAACGCGGGCCTTGGGAATGGGCTTGCCGTTGACGGAGGCCAGGTTCTGGGCCGAGGCCGACAGAGGCATCAGCACCACGGTGAGGGCAGCAGCCAGGGCCGAGCGAGTGGCAGGGGTCATCAGCTTCATGAAAAGGGGACTTTCTGGGGTGAGAGCCGCGTGGCCCGGTTGGGGGGCGGCTCGGGATGGGGCTGCTGCGTTGGGCGAGAAAGGGATGCGCAGCCGTGTGATCAGAGTTCACCCGGAGCCCGCGCCACGATGACCAGGGCATGCACGCCATGGGCGGCCAGTGAACCCAAAGAATCATACACAAGGCGATGTCGGGCCACCCGGCTCAGGCCGGTGAAGCGGCTGCTGCTGATCTGCACCGAAAAGTGTCCGCCCTCGCGAGCCCCGGCGTGGCCGGCGTGCAGGTGGCTGTCGTCCTGCACCTGCAGGCTGGTGGGCGCCAGCGCGGCCTGCAGCAGGCCCTGGATGTCATCTGCCGTCATGCTTTCGACTCAGGTTTGCGAGCCCCATCGGCCTCGGTTTCGGGTTTGAAGGCAATCGAGGCGGAGTTGATGCAGAAGCGTTCGCCGGTGGGTGTGGGGCCGTCGTTGAAGACGTGGCCGAGGTGGCTGCCGCAGACGTTGCAGCGCACTTCCACGCGCACCATGCCGTGGCTGGCATCGCTCACGCGCTCGACCACGCTGCTGTTGATGGGCTGGCTGTAGCTGGGCCAGCCGCAGCCGGCGTCGAACTTGGTGTCGGACGTGAACAGCGGCGTGCCGCAGCCCACGCAGTCGTACTGACCGGGCTTGAACTCGTCCCAATATTGGCCGCTGAAGGCGCGCTCGGTGGCGGCGTGACGCGCCACCTGGTACTGCATGGCGTCGAGTTCCGCACGCCATTCAGTGTCGGTCTTGTGGACGGCGTACTTGGGGTCGTCGTGGGCGTGAGGCTTGTTGGTGCTCATGATGAACAGGACACTTCCAGGTGGATGGCCCAATCGGGCGGAAAGCCGGCGTCGGCTTCGAATTCAGGCTGTTCGTCGAAGGGCCGCTGCAGAACTTTCAGCAGGCGCTGCACCTCGCCGAATTCACCGTTGCGGGCTTGTTCGATCGCGGTTTCGGCCAGATGGTTGCGCAGCACGAACTTGGGGTTGACGCGGTTCATGCGCACCGCGCGTTCGGCGTCGATGCTGCTCTCGGCGCGCAGACGTTCGGCGTAGCGCAGGCCCCAGGCGTCGAAGGCGTTTCGATCGATGAAAAGGTCGCGCAAGGCTTCGTTGCTGGCCCCCGGTGCGGTGCTGAAGCGGGCCAGGCGGCGGAAGGTGATGGTGAAGTCGGTGCGGTGCTCGGCCATCAGGCGCAGCAGGCCGTCGGCCAGCACGCGATCGGCTTCGCGGTCGGCGGCGCTTTCATGGGCCGCGTCGAAACGCAGGCCCAGCTTGGCGCGCCAGGTGGCCAGCAGCATCTGCGGGAACTGCGTCTTGTAGGGCTCCAGTGCAGCCAGGGCGGCGTCGCTGTCTTTGATCAGCGGCATCAGCGCCTGGGCCAGTGCATGCAGGTTCCACAGCGCCACACCGGGCTGGCGCGACCAGGCGTAGCGGCCCTGCTGGTCGGTGTGGTTGCAGATGTGGTTGGGGTCGAAGGCGTCCAGGAAACCGAAGGGACCGTAGTCCAGCGTCAAGCCCAGCATCGACATGTTGTCGGTATTCATCACACCATGGCAGAAACCCACGGTTTGCCACTGCGCCATCAGTTTCGCGGTGCGTTGTGTGACGGCGGCCAGCAGCGCCACCACCGGATGCGGCTGGCCCACCAGTTCGGGGTAATGATCATTGATCGCCATGTCGGCCAAGCGCTGCAAGGCGGGCAGGTTTTCGGCCGTGTGCGTGAAGTGTTCGAAGTGGCCAAAGCGCAGGAAGCTGGGCGCGGCGCGGCTGACGACGGCAGCGGTTTCCACCGTTTCGCGCCGCACCTTCAATGGCGAGCCCACGACGGCCAGTGCCCGCGTGGTGGGGATGCCCAGCGCGTGCATCGCTTCCGAGCACAGAAATTCGCGGATCGACGAACGCAGCACCGCGCGGCCGTCGGCGCTGCGCGAATAGGGCGTCATGCCAGCACCTTTCAGTTGCAACTCGACAGGGCCGTTGGGGGTCTGCAACTCGCCCAGCATCAAGGCGCGGCCGTCACCCAACTGGCCGGCCCACACACCAAACTGGTGGCCGCTGTAGACGCTGGCCAGCGGCTGCATGCCGGGCCACAGTCGGTTGCCGGCCAGCGCGGCCAGGCTGTCCCATGCGGGGTTGGTGGCCCAGTCGGGCGGCAAGCCCAACCATTCGGCGCAAGCCGGGCTGATGGCCACCCAATGCGGTTGCGGCAAGGGCTGCGACCCCAGTTCGGTGTGGTGGTCGGCACCCAGCTTGTGGAAGCGATTGGTCCAGCGCAATGCAGCCGGTTCGGTCGGATATCCAGAGACTGGCCAGGGCGGTTCAAGAGCATGCATGCGACGCAGTCTAGCCAGCACGCACTGTCCCTGCCGCGACACGGTGTTTGGGGTAGTCCCTGTAACCCTGGACCCGGGTCTTCCGATACCTTAGCGGGCGCCACTTTGTTCCCCCTGGAGACACACTTGAAAACTGCGAAGACGACCCCCGCCCTCAGCCTGCTCGCCCTGACCGTTGCAGCCACACTGGCCCTCAGCACCGGTGCCGCGCTGGCCCAAGGCAAGCCGCTGGCCGGCCAGACCGTCAAGTTGATGTGGATAGATCCGCTCACCGGCCTGATGGGCCCGGTTGGCACCAACCAGCTCAAGACCCAGCAGTTCCTGGCCGAGAAGTTCAGCGCGTCCAACCCGGCCGGCGTGAAGTTCGAGGTCATTGGCGTGGACAACAAGCTCAGCCCGACGGAAAGCCTGAACGCGCTGAAGTCGGCCATCGACCAGGGCATCCGCTACGTCATCCAGGGCAACGGCTCTTCGGTGGCGATACCGCTGATCGACGCCATCAACAAGCACAACGAACGCAACCCGGGCAAGGAAATCATCTTCCTGAATGAAGCTGCTGTGGACCCTGACCTGACCAACAGCAAGTGCAGCTTCTGGCATTTCCGCTTCGACGCCGACACGACGATGAAGATGGAAGCCATGACCACCTTCATCAAGGACCAGAAAGACATCAAGAAGGTCTTCATCCTGGGCCAGAACTATTCGCATGGCCAGCAGGTGGCGAAATACGCCAAGGAATACCTGGCCCGCAAGCGCCCCGACATCACCATCGTCGGCGACGACCTGCACCCCCTGGCCCAGGTGCGCGACTTTGCGCCCTACATCGCCAAGATCAAAGCCAGCGGCGCTGACACCGTCATCACTGGCAACTGGGGCTCTGACCTGTCGCTGCTGATCAAGGCCGCCAACGAAGGCGGCTACACCGGCAAGTTCCTGACTTACTACACCGGCGTCACTGGCACGCCGTCCGCACTGGGCACCAACGGGGCGGGCAAAGTCTTCCAGGTCGGCTATGCCCACTACAACATGGGCGGCCAGATGGACACTTACATGAAGGAGTTCAAGGCCAAGTTCAACGACGACATGTACACCGGCGCCGTCGTTCGCCAGTTTGAATTCCTGGGTGCTGCGATGGCCAAGGCCAAGAGCACAGATCCGGTGAAGGTCGCCTTTGCGATGGAAGGCATGAAGGTCAAGAGCGCCTTTGGTGGTGAGACCGAAATGCGCAAGACCGACCACCAACTGCAGCAGACTCTGTACATGACGATGTGGCAGAAGGCCGACGCCAAGCACCCCTATTCGCCCGAGAACACCGGCATGACTTTGGCGCCCGTTGCCACCTACGAGCCTTATGTTTCCAGCACGCCGACGAGCTGCCAGATGACGCGTCCGGCGTCCTGACCGCGTCGCTGACCGCGTCTTCGACCGCCGCACGACCGGTACTTTTCCTGTTTGAGTGGGCCCGACCGGGGCAACCTGGCGGGCCCTGTTTTTGACCAGCACGGGCGCAGGCCCGATGTAACCACCGGACAAGACCGCCCACGATGGAGTTCTTCACGATCTCGATGCTCAACGGCCTGAGCTACGGGCTGTTGCTGTTCATGCTCAGCTCGGGCCTGACGCTGATCCTCAGCATGATGGGCGTGTTGAACTTTGCCCACGCCAGCTTTTACATGGTGGGCGCCTACGTGGCTTACAGCATCGCCCGCGTGGTGGGTTTCTGGCCGGCGCTGGTCGTGGCGCCGCTGGTGGTGGCCGCGCTCGGTGCGGTCTTCGAAAAATACTGCCTGCGCCGGGTGCACAAATTCGGCCACGTGCCTGAATTGCTGATCACCTTCGGCCTGAGCTACGTCTTGCTGGAACTGGTGCAACTGATCTGGGGCCGCACGGCGGTGGAATTCCAGCCGCCCGAAATACTGCGCGGGCCGATGTTCACGCTGGTGAATTCGTCCATAGCCGGGCTGCGCCTGAACTGGGGCGCGGTGCCGTTGGAGTTGTGCAGCAGCGCCGACGCCGCCGTGCGCATCGTCTGTTCGCCTTTCCCGGCCACGCGCGGTTTCATGATGTTCATTGCGCTGGTGATGCTTTTGGCGCTG
>JBBQAI010000085.1:0-18285 GCA_038316205.1 Burkholderiales bacterium | reverse complement strand
GGTGCGTCACCGGGCCGGCGGTTGTAGGGCGCCTCGGTCGTGTTGACATTGGACCGGTAGGGCGCTGGCAGATCGTCGAACTTGCGCACCGTGCGGTCAGCGTTCAGCGGGTACCACTTCTCGGGATCCGTGTCGCGCTGCACATAGAACGTCAACGCGTCCTTCAGCGTGGTGAAGCGCCCGTTGTGGAAGAAGACCTGGCGCCGCGCCACATTGCGCAGCGACGGCACCTTGAAGGCGCCGCACAACTCGGTGCGGCTGGCCAGTTCGGTGCGTTCGCACAGGCCCAGGTCGAAGTAGCTCGGGTCGGCGTTGCGTGCAATGGCCGGATTGCGCGGCACGCCGAGGTTGTCGTAGCTGAAGTCGGTGAACAACGGCAAGCTGCCGTCGGCAGCCTTGCCCGACGGGTGGCAGGCCGCACAGTTGCCTTTGCCCGGGTTGTTGAACAGCGCCAGCCCCTGGAGCGCTTGAGTCGACAGCTGCGCATTGCCGCGCAGGAACTCGTCGTATTGGCTGGAGAAGGGCCGGAAGCCCATGTCCTCGCGCTGGTATTGCTGCAAGGCCAGGGTCATGCGGTCGAAGGCGTCGTCGGGCCGGCTGAAGATGTCGGTGCCAAACACGCGCTTGAATTCGCCGGCATAGCTGGCGCGCGACAGTTTGGCAATGACCTCGGCCTTGCTGGCATTGGCCATTTCGACGGCGCCCAGCAAGGGCTGACCAGCCTGGTCCTGCAGTGAAACGGCGCGACCGTCCCAAAAGAAGCCGCCTGTCGGCGTGCCATCCGCTTCGAAATGAAAGGCGGGGCTGAACGACAGGTAGTTGATCGACGGCGAGCTGCGCCGGCCTTGCTGGTCTGACAGCGCACCGCCGAGTTGCACAGCCAGGTTGTTGGGCGGCGCGTGGGCATGAACCTCGCTGTGGCAGCTGGCACACGACTGCCGGCCGGAGGCCGACAGGGCCATGTCCGCAAACATCTGCTCGCCCAGCGCAGCCTGCGCGGTGAGGGGTGCCGCGCTCGACAGACTGGCCGTAGACGCGGCGCTGCCACCACCACCGCCGCAACCGCTGGTTGCCAGCGCGCAGACTGTTGCGAGCAGCGCCGCACCGCCCCGCCATGAAGTGCCACTTGCCATCAACGCTATGCCTCCTGTGCCGTACCCAGGCCGACGCGGACTGAGATCTTAATGAGAATGATTCGTAATCATACTCAAAAGTGGACAGCAGCGCGACGTGAAAGATCCGTACCGTCATCGAAGGATCCCTGGGTGACAGCAGCAACAGTCCCGACATCGAGCGGGCCGATGCGCTCACTCGCCGTATCGGGCCTCTTGATGGTCGAGTTCGCTGACCATGTTGCGCAACACGGTGTCGTCGAGGCCGTATTCGCTGCCGTGGACGCGGATCTCCTCGCGTTCGGCACGCAGAGCAACCAGGCGCAGACCGCGTTCGAGTTCGCTGACGCCGGCGCCCTCGGGCACTACCGCACCGCGCTCGTGGCGCGCGATGCGCTGCCGGTAGGGTTCCAGCACGCGCTGCACCGCGCGCTCGAAGCGCCGGGCATCGGCGGGGCCGGCTGAAGGGCTGGCCAGTTCGCCTTCGACAGCACGTACGGCAGCCTGTGCCGCCGCGAGCAGCGCCGCGTCGCGGGCGGGCTGGTGTGACGGTTCCACCGGCAGCGAATGGCCTCGCAACGCGATGGGCAAGGCCACCGCCGCCAGCACCAAAGACAACACGATCACACCCGCCGCCAGCAAGATGCTGAGATCACGCGCCGGGAAGGCGCTGCCATCGGCCAACAGCACCGGCAGCGTGAACACGCCGGCCAGCGTGACGGCGCCGCGCACACCCGCCAGGGCCATCACCAGCACCATGCGCCAGCCGCTGGCCACGGGGGGCTCGGTGCCTGCGGGGTTGTGCAGACGGACCAGCGCCAGCGCCACCCACACCCACACAAAGCGCAGCGCCACCAGGGCCACCACGATGGCGGCGATCCACAAACCCAGCTGCAACGCGGCCTGTGGCGCCGGCCTTTGCAGGGTGCGCGGCACAGCAGTGATCAGCGCCGGGAGTTGTTCGCCCAGCAGCACGAAGACGCTGCCGTTGGCGGCCAGTTGCAGCGTGTCCCAGACGGCAGTGCGGCGCAAGCGCGTGGTGGCCTGCCAGGGCCAGACGTTCATGAAGCTCATCGTGATGCCGGCCGCCGCTGCTGCCAGGATGCCCGAGCAGCCCAGGTGGTCGGCCAGCAGGTAGACGCCGAAGGGAATCAGCAGCGTGATCAGGATCTGCTCGTCGGCGTCGTGGCCGAAGCGTGCGATGGTCCGTGCCGACAGCCAGGCGATCGAGGCTGTGATCCCGACGCCGATGCCGACGCCGGCCAGCGCCACCCAGACGAAACTGCCCACCGCCTGCGGCAGCGAGAAACTGCCCGCCAGCACCGCCGCCACGGCGAAGCGCATGCAGACCAGGCCGGTGGCGTCGTTGAGCAGCGCTTCTCCCTGCAGGATGTGCATCAGCCGCTTGGGCAGCGGCGCGTGGGCGGCAATGCTGGACACCGCCACCGGGTCGGTCGGCGACAACACCGCCGCAAGCGCAAAAGCCACGCCCAGCGGTATGGCCGGGATCAGGCTGTGGATAAACAAGCCCATGCCCAGCACCGTGAACAGCACCAGACCCAGGGCCAGCCGCAGGATGGCGTCGGCGTCTTGCCGCAGGGCGTCCTTGGGTATGCGCCAGCCGTCCAGAAACAGCAGGGGCGGCAGGAACAACAGAAAGAAGACCTGTGGGTCCAGCACCGCCGAGGTCAAGTGGCTCTGGAAGATCAATGCGCCCAGCGCCATCTGCACCAGCGGCGTCGGCAGGCGCGTGGCGCGGGCCAGGAAACTGCTGACCACCACAGCCAGCAGCGAAGCCAGCACCAGACCGATCACCTCCATCGAAAATCCCTCGCGCGTACCCACGGCTGCAGTCTTCGCACTTTGCGCGGCGTGTGGCGAGCGGTCTGTGCGCTGCGGCACGCCAGGCAGTTCGGCTGTTGCCGCAGCGTTGGCTGCAGCCTGGTCCATCATCGCCACCGGCGCAACAAACCCGCGTCCCTGCAACCCGGCGCTTTGCGCCCCAATCGGAGACCCCCGCAACATGTTTTCGCACATCATGATCGGCACCAACAACTTGGAAAAAGCCAAGGCTTTCTACGACGCCGCACTGGGCGCGCTGGGCGTGCCGCCCGGCGGGGTGGACCGCCACCGGGTCTTCTGGCGCACACCGACCGGCGTGTTTTCGGTGAGCCTGCCCATCGACGGCCAGCCGGCCACCATGGGCAACGGCAGCACCATCGGCTTTGCCTGCCAGTCCGCCGAACAAGCCGACGCCTGGCACGCGGCCGGGCTGGCACACGGCGGCACCGCCTGTGAAGACCCGCCCGGCTTGCGCCAAGGCCCCAGCGCCACGCTCTACCTGGCCTATTTGCGTGACCCCGATGGCAACAAGCTTTGCGGTCTGTACCGCATGCCCAAGGCCTGAGCGCATCGCGACGGCTCGTTAGCCAAGAGCCCCGGTCTGCCGCAGCAGGCCGGGGCTTTTTGTTGCCGGTCGGGTGGCAGCGCTTGACAGTAAATATCCGGATATATGCAACGCTTCTCTGGTTTATACCGAGCAGGGCAGGGTCCTTTGTCCGGATAGTGATCGGAAGCGTCCGACGCTTCCATTCCTTCCACCATCAGGCGCCCCGCATGAGCACACCGCAAGCCCCCACCTACACCGACATCCTGGTCGAGACCACCGACCAGGTGACCTGGATCACCATCAACCGCCCGCGGGTGATGAACGCCTTTCGCGAGCAGACGCTTGACGAGATGATCGACGCCGTCAAACGCACCCGCGAAGACCCGGCCATTGCGTGCATCGTGTTCCGCGGGGCGGGTACCGAATCGTTCTCGGCCGGTGGCGATTTCTACGCCATGAAACGGCTGAACTTCACCAACGCGTCGATGTGGAACGACCGCATGCAGGGCTTGGCGATGGCCATCCGCGGCGTGCCGATCCCAGTGATCGCGATGGTCAACGGCTGGTGCATGGGCGGCGGGCATGAACTGGCTTTGTGGTGCGACCTGGTCATCGCCAGCGAGAAGTCCATGCTGGGTCAGACCGGCGCCAAGGTCGGCGCTTGCCCGACCGTCGGCGCCACGCAATACCTGCCGCGCATCATCGGCGAGCGCCTGGCGCGCGAGATGATTTTCCTGGCCCGCCGTTTCACGGCCGCCGAGGCCGAGTCCATCGGCCTGATCAACAAATGCGTGCCCGAAGACCGGCTGATGGCAGAGACGCTGGCCTGGTGCGACACCATCAAGAGCCACAGCGCGCAGACCCTGCGCATGACCAAGAAGAGCCTGAACTTCGAGAGCGACCAGCTCTACGCTTCGTGGCAGCAGGGCATGGAATTGCTGGCCATGGTGTGGGGTTCTGAAGAGAGCCTGGAAGGTATGAACGCCTTCCTGGAAGGCCGCAAGCCCGACTTCCAGAAATTCCGCCTGCGCGCCCAGGCCGAACTGGCGAATTACGTCGACGGTTTCAACAAGAACCTGAACGCGCCGCCGAGCATGCGCTGATGGCTGACGTTCCTGCCAGCACGCCCTTGGGTGGCGCCCTCGAAGGCATCCGCGTGCTCGACCTCTCGCGCATCCTGGCAGGGCCGTGGGCGGCCATGCTGCTGGGCGATCTGGGCGCTGAGGTCATCAAGGTGGAACTGCCAGGTCTGGGCGATGACACGCGCGGCTGGGGTCCGCCCTTCTTGGGCGGCGGCGTGGCGGCGGAGCAGGGCGGCGAACCGGGCGAACCGGCGGGCGAGCCGGCGGGTGAGGGCGCGGGGGAGTCTGTCTACTTCCTGGGTTGCAACCGCAACAAGCGCGGCATGGCCATCGACCTGGCGCGGCCCGAAGGCAAGGCCTTGCTGGCAAAACTGATAGCCCAGTCCGACGTGCTGATCGAGAACTTCAAGCCCGGCACGCTGGACCGCTGGGGCTTCGATGCAGCCTGGCTGGCGGCGCAGGCGCCCACGCTGGTGCACTGCTCGATCACCGGCTACGGCGCAGGCGGACCGAAGTCTGACCTGCCGGGCTACGACTTCATCCTGCAGGCTGAATCGGGGCTGATGAGCCTGTGCGGGCCAGCCGACGGCGCGGCCTCGAAATACGGGGTGGCCATCGTCGACCTGGCCACCGGCATGATGGCCGTCAACGCCATCCAGGCGGCCCTGATCGCGCGCTTCCGCACCGGGCGCGGGCAGAAGGTGGCGGCCAGCTTGTACGACAGCGGCATCGCGCTGCTGGCCAACGTGGGCAACAGCCACCTCGCCACGGGCAAAGACGCGCGCCGCTTCGGCAACGGCCATCCGACCATCGTGCCGTACACCACCTTTCCCACCGCCGACGGCGTGGTGGCACTGGCCGTGGGCAACGACGGCCAATTCGCCAAACTGGCGGCCTTGTGCGGCCACCCGGACTGGACACAAGACCCGCGCTTTGCGCGCAATGTGGCGCGCGTGCAAAACCGCAAGGCCATCGAGGCGTTGATCGCCACGGCCTTCATCACCCGCAGCACGCAGGCGCTGGTGGATGAACTGCAAGCCCAGGGCGTGCCAGCCGCGCCCGTGCGCAGCGTGGCCCAGGCGCTGGCCGATGAACACACGCAGGCGCGCGGCCTGGTGCTGGACGTTCAGCACCCCAGCGCCGGCACCTTCAAGACCCTGGCCGTGCCATTGAGCCTGGCCGACACACCCACCCGCGTGCGCCGCCCGCCACCGCGCCTGGGCGAACACACGCGGCAAATCCTGCAAGACGAACTGGGACTGCCGGCCGCCGAAGTCGATGCCTTGATGCGGGCCGGCGTCGTTGCCGGTCTGCCTGCCAGCGAAGAGACAACACCATGAACCGACTGCACCCCACGAGCCGCCGCAAAGCCGCTCCAGCAACGTCCACAACGTCCGCAACGGCCGCCATGGCCGCCATCGCCGCCATGGCCGCGCTCACGGCCAGCAACCCCGCCCACGCGCAAGGCAGCGACGGCTACCCCAGCAAGCCGGTCACCCTGGTCGTCACCTGGCCGGTCGGTGGCTTTGCCGACCTGTTGGGCCGCACGGTGGCAACGCAACTCAGCCAAGCGCTGGGCCAGGCCGTGGTGGTGGACAACAAGGGCGGTGCCAACGGCGTCATCGGTGCCGCCGCCGTGGCCAAGGCCCCTGCCGACGGCTACACGCTGATGTTCCAGTCGATCACCTCGCACGCCATCAACCCGGCCATCTACACCAAGCTGCCCTACAACACCGACAGCGACCTGGTGCCGCTGGCCGTCATCGCGTCGGTGCCGCTGTTGCTGGTTGGCCATCCGGGCTTCGCCGCGAAGACGTTGCCGCAATTGGTGGACCTGGCGAAGCGGCAACCCGACACCATCGCCTACGCCAGCTTTGGCAACGGCAGCGCCAGCCATCTGGCCGGCGCGCTGTTCGCCAACCAGGCCGGTCTGAAGCTGAACCACATTCCCTACCGGGGCGGTGGCCCGGCGATGACCGACACCTTGGGCGGCCAGGTGCCGCTCTACTTCTCGGCCTTCGGCCTGGCTTTGCCGCAGGTGCAGGCCGGCAAGCTGGTGGCGCTGGGCATCACCAGCGACAAGCGCGCGCGGCAGTTGCCGGACGTGCCGACCATCGAAGAAGCCGGTGGCCTGCGTGGTTACGAAATGGCCATCACCTACGCCGTCTGGGGCCCCGCCGGCCTGAAGCCCGAGGTGCTGGCGACGCTGGCCAAGGCGCTGCGGCAGGTGGTGGGCAGTGCAGCTTTCCGCGACAAGCTGGCTGACGAAGGCGCCGAGCCGTTGGCGGTGCTGACCCAGGCCGACAGCCTGGCATTTTTCAACAAGGAACGTACCCGGCTGACCAAGATTGCGCGTGACAACGCGATCAAGGCCGAGTGAAAGCAACACGGCCCCTTCAGGGCCCACGGAGACCACCATGCCCCACCCCCGTCGAGCAATCCTGAATGTGTTGGCAACCGCACTCGCCATTGCCGCCGCCAGCTTGGCCAGCACCGCGCAGGCCCAGACCGGGCCCTACCCGAACCACCCCATCCGCATCGTCGTCCCGTTGCCGCCGGGCGGCACCGTGGACACACTGGGCCGCATGTTGTCGCAGCTGCTGAAAGAAAACCTGGGGCAGCCGGTCATCATCGACAACGTGTCGGGCGCCGGCGGCACCATCGGTGCCGGCGTGGTGGCCAAGGCGCCGCCCGATGGCTACACGCTGTTGATGGTCTACGACACCTTCGCCGTCAACCCGCACGTCTACAAGAAGATGAGCTTCGACTCCTTCAAGGACCTGGCGCCGGTGATGGAACTGGTGAAGATTCCGCTGGTGCTGGCGGCACCGGCCAAGCTGCCCGCCAACAACTTGAAAGAACTGGCCGAACTGGCCAAGTCGCGGCCCAACGGCATCAACTTTTCCAGCGGTGGCGCCGGCAGCTCGGGCCACCTGGCGGCCGAGCTTCTGAAGAGCGCGATGGGCATCCCGATGACCCACATCCCCTACAAAGGCGGTGGCCCGGCGCTGATGGCGGCGGTGTCGGGCGAGACTGACATGACCATCCTGGGCACGCTGGTGACGGTGCCGCAAATCAAGGCCGGCAACATGAAGGCGCTGGCCGTGCTGGGCCGCAAGCGCGCCACGCCGCTGCCGCTGGTGGCCACGGCTGCCGAGCAGGGTTTGACCAATATCGACGTCAGTTCCTGGATCGGCCTGCTGGTGCCCGCCGGCACGCCCGCGCCCATCATCGCCCGCGTGCACCAGGCCTTCACGGCGGCGTTGAAAAACCCGGCGGTGATGGCCAAGATGGCCGAAGACGGCAACGAGATCGTGGCCAGTTCACCCGAACAGTTCGGTGCCTTCCTGGCGCTGGATTCGGCGCGCTGGGCCAAGGTCATCCGCGACAACAACATCCAGCTCGAACAGTGACGGTAGCGTGACCGCCCGCACGCCGCTCTACCGCCAGATCAGCGACGAAATCGCTGGGCGGATTGCGGCCGGGCGCTACCCGATCGGCGAATTCCTGCCCGTTGAAGGCAAGCTGTGCGAAGAGTTCGGGGTCAGCCACCACACGCTGCGCGACGCATTGAAATTGCTGATCGAACGCGGCCTGGTGGTGCGCCGCGCCGGCAGCGGCACGCGGGTGATCGCGACGCAGGAACCCACTGTCTTCGCACACATCGCGGCCGACCTGCGCCATGTCTTCAGCTACCCGGCCGAGGCGCTGCGCGAGAACCAGGTCGAGGCCTACACCGTGGCCGACGCGGCCCTGGCCGCACGCCTGAAGTGCCCGGTCAAAACACCCTGGTTCCACATCGGCGCCATACGCCGCGACGCGCGCACGCTGATGCCGATCTGCTGGACCGACTTCTACCTGCTGCCGCGCCACGCCGGCGTGGTCAAGCACAAGGACCACCTGAAGATACCGGTTTACGACCAGATCGAGCAGCTGGATGGCCAGCGCGTGCAAAGCGCCGAGGTGGACATCTCGCTGGTGCGCCTGAACGAGCAGCAGGCCGAGCGTTTGTCCAAGGCCGCCGGCAGTGCAGCCTTGATGATCGTGCGCCGCTATTGCGACGAGTCGGGTACGCCTTTCGAGGTGACCGTCAGCTTCCACGCCGACGACCACTACCACTGCGAAATCGGCTTCCAGCGCGAACGGCGTTTGCGTTAGGGCTAGCCTCAGCTTTTCTGTGAGTTGAACTTCAAAAACCAAGGAGACAGCGATGAGCGAACGCAGGCAGTTTTTGCGCCGTGGCGCGGGTGTTTTGGGCGGCGTGATGTTCTGTGGCTGCGCGATGCTGCCAGCCGCGTACGCGCAAACACCAGCGCGCAAGCGCTCGGTGGCCCTGGTGGGCGGCAAGCGCGTCAAGACCATCGACATGCACGCACACTGCTACTTCAACGAGGGCCTGGCGCTGGCCATCGGCGGGCCGAAAGCGGTGCTGCCGCCCGTGAAGGGCGTGCCTGAGCATTTCTTCGGAGTCGAAGGGCGCCTGGCCGCGATGGACCAGATGGGCATCGACATGGAGGTGCTCAGCATCAACCCTTTTTGGTACAGCTACGAACGCGACCTGGCCGCCGAGATTTGCCGCATCCACAACGAGAAGCTTTCCGAGTTGTGCGGGCAGCAACCGCAGCGCTTCGCGGCCTTCGCTTCGTTGACGCTGCAGGCGCCCGAACTGGCTGTGCAGCAATTGGAGATGGCGGTGAAGAAGCAGGGGCTGAAGGGCGCGGCCATTGGCGGCAGCGTCGTGGGTACCGACTTCGCCGACCCCAAATTCCACCCAGTGTGGGCCAAGGCGCAAGAGCTGGGCGCAGTGCTGTTCATCCACCCGCAAAGCACGCCCCAACTGGCCAGCCGTTTCAAGGGCAACGGCTGGTTGTCCAACACCATCGGCAACCCGCTGGACACCACCATCGCGCTGCAGCACCTGATCTTCGAAGGCACGTTGGACAAATTCCCCGGCCTGAAGATTCTGGCCGCGCACGGCGGTGGCTATTTCGGTTCCTACGCGCCGCGTTCCGACGTGTCGTGTTCGGTGTCGCCGCAGAACTGCGACCCCAACATCGTGCTGAAAAAGAAGCCCAGCGAATACCTGAAGCAGATCACTTTCGACAGCCTGGTCTTCACGCCCGAAGCGCTGCGCCATCTGGTGGCCGAAGCCGGCGCCAGCCAGGTCGTCATCGGCACCGACCACCCGATACCGTGGCAGGAATTCCCGGTGGAACACATCCTGGCCACGCCCGGTTTGAGCGACGCCGACCGCATCGCCATCCTGGGCGGCAACGCCCAGCGGCTGATGGGTTTGTGACGCGCGTCGGCGCCTGAGCGCTCGCGATGTCTTGAAGGGCCTTCAGCCGTCGCTCTTCAAGATGTCGAAAGCCGCCTGCAGCTTGCGTTCGTAGCTGGCTTTCGTCGCGGCGATGGTCTCGGGCGTCCAGGCGATGAAGCCCTGGCCCGATTTCATGCCGGTGTCGCCACGCGCCACCATGTCACTCAGACAGGCCGGCACTTCGGTGACGTTCGACAACGAGGGGTAGATGGCCCGCGCCGCGCTGCACACCGAGTCCCAGCCCGAGATCTCTTTTTGCAGGATGGGCCCGACGGCGGCGTAGCGGAAGCCAAAGCTGTAGCGCACCGCCAAGTCCACGTCTTCGGGCGTGGCCACACCCGCGTCGATCAGCGACAGGGCCTCGCGCATCATCGCGTGCTGGATGCGGTTGGCCAGAAAGCCAGGGATGTCGCGGCGCACCAGCACCGGCTTCTTGCCGAGTGCGGTGTACAGATCACAGACCTTCTGGCCCAGCGCCGGGTCTGAGGCCGCACCCAGCACCACTTCGACCAGCGGCACCACCTGCGCGGGCATGAAGTAATGGACGTTGAACATGCGGCTCGCACCCGCCAGGCCGGCGGCAATTTGCGAAATGGGAAAGCCCGAACTGTTGCTGCCGATGGGCACGCCAGCCGGCACGCGGGCGTCCAGATCGGCGAACAGCGCCTGCTTCAAGGCCATGTTTTCGGCGACCGTTTCGATGACCAGGCTGACGCCCGCCCAGTCGCTCCAACCGTCAAGCGCGCCGCATTCCAAGCGGGCAGACAGATCGTCAGAAACAGCGTCAGAAGCATCGGCCGGGGGCTGCGGCAGCAGCGTGCGCGCCAGTTGCAAAGTCGGTTCACGGCAGGCCTCGCTGCGCGCCGCCGAACGACCCAGCATCACGACGCGGGCCCCTTGCGCCAGGAAGCCGGCGGCGATGCCGTGGGCCATGATGCCGGTGCCGACAATGACGGCGCGCAGGCTTGAATGTTCGGACATTTGATCTTTCTTGTTTGACCCCCGTCTGCGGGTTGCCTATCATCGCCGCCAGGCCGCCAAAGATCAATCGCCACAGCGCACCGGCGCGCACGGATCCGCAGCCGGTCACAGCCTTGAATTTATCGAATGTACGGACATGAAAAACCGTACCGATTTTGTCAAACCTGCCCATAAGCACCAGGGAAACCCCATGTACAACCCCTTCAAACCGTTGGAGATGATCAAGACTGCGGTCTTGACAACGATGCCGGCCAAGTTCCGCAAGAAGCAGCGCAGCGACTGGGCCAATCCCAATCGGCAGGGCGCCGAAATCGAGTGCTTCCTGGAGGGCCCGTCGTTCGACCGCGAAGGCAATTTGTGGTTCGTGGACATCCCCTACGGCCGCATCTTCCGCATCAGCATGAAGGGTGGTGTGCCCGGTGAATGGGAACTGGTCACGCAATACGACGGTTGGCCCAACGGCCTGAAGTTCCACAAGGACGGCAGCGCCTGGATCTGCTGCTACAAAAAGGGCCTGCTGAAGCTGGACACGAAAACCGGCAACATCGAAACCATCCTCGGGTCGATGTACAGCGAAGGCTTCAAGGGCCTGAACGACCTGCATTTCGCGAGCAACGGTGACCTGTATTTCACCGACCAGGGCCAGACCGGCATTGCCGACCCGACCGGCCGCGTCTTCCGCCTGCGTTCGAATGGCGCGCTCGACCGCTTGGCGCTGAACGTGCCCAGCCCCAACGGCATCACGCTGTCCACCACCGAGAAGCACTGCTACGTGGCGGTGACTCGTTCGCAGCAAATCTGGCGCCTGCCCCTGATGGTCGACGGCTCGGTGTCCAAGACCGGTGTGGCCATCCAGATGTCGGGCGGCGCGGCTGGGCCTGACGGCATCGAGATGGACTCGGAAAACGGCTTGCTGGTCTGCCAGCTGGGTGTGGGCGTGTGGCGCTTCGACAGCAACATGCTGCCGACGCACCTGATCTATTCCGAGAACCATCACCACCACCACCTGGCCAACATCGCCGTCGGTGGTGCCGACAAACGCACGCTGTTCATCACCGAGTCGATGTCGGGTGACATCCTGACCGCGCCGCTTCCGGTGGCCGGCAAGACGATGTTCGGCCTGAGCTGAACGGTCGCGACCGTGGCACCGAGCGTGTCGGCTACGACATCGTTGAAGGCAGCGCAAAGAACGGCGCAAAGAACGTCGCCAAACGCATCGCAACCAGCGAAACAAGCCCTCGCCACTGGCGAGGGAACGCTGCATGCGCGTCTGGCCGAGATGCTGGCCGCGCGCATCCACGAAGGCCACTGGGCCGTGGGTGTGACGCTGCCGGCCGAGGTGCACTTGTGTGCCGAATTCGGCGTCAGCCGCCAGACCATGCGCCACGCCATGCTGGCCTTGTCCGAGCACGGCCTGATCGTGCGCCGGCGCGGCGCTGGCACGCGCGTCATTTCGCGCCAGCGGTCCCGCCGCTACACGCAGACCGTGAACTCGATGGACGAGATCCTGCGGTATCCGAAAAGCACCTACCGCGAAGCGCAGGTCGGCGAAATCATCGAATGCGATGCCGACTTGCAAAGCCTGATCCACGCGCCGTTGGCGTCCAGTTGGTTCCACATCGGCGCGGTGCGGCGTGAGCAGGATTCCGACCTGCCGGTGGCCTGGACCGACATCTACGTGCTGCCGCGTTACGCCGATGTGGTGCGCCGCCGCGACCACGCCAGAACCATGGTCTACGAGCAGATCGAGGCCGCGCACGGCGTGGCCATCGACCGCGCGGCCGTGGACATCTTTCCCGAGCGCTTGTCGGCTCGGCATGCGCGGCTGCTGAAGGTCGAGGCCGGTTCGCCCGCCCTGGTCATCGTGCGGCGCTACCACGACCACGGCGGCGATCTCTTCGAAGCCACCGTCACCCGCCATCCCGAAAAACGTTTCGTCTACAGCATGGAATTCCGCCGCAGCGCGCGCGCCTGAAGACCACGCTCAACGCCCCATTTCTTTCAAGGACTGCCCATGCCCATCATCGAATCCGTCAGCGTTGCCGTGTCCCGCGTGCCGCTGGACCAGATCACCTCTTTCGCCACGCGCACGGTCAGCGAGCGTTTCTATGGCCTGGTCAAGGTGCGCAGCACCGACGGCATCGAGGGCATCGGCTTTTGCTACATCGGCAGCCGCGGCGGCTCGGTGCTGAAAGTGGCCGTTGAAGAACTGCTGGCGCCGGTGCTGATCGGTGAGAACAGCCACCGCAGCGAAGGGCTGTGGCAGGCCATGTACCAGGAAGCGCTGCTGCAAGGCCGCGCCGGTGCGGTGATGCGCGGCATCTCGATCCTGGACACTGCCATCTGGGACTTGAACGCGCGCTCCGTCGGCCTGCCGCTGCACGACTACCTCGGCTGCATCGAACGCACCAGCGTGCCGGCTTACGCCAGCGGCGGTTACTACGTCGATGGCAAGACACCGGCCATGCTGGGCGCAGAGATGGCCGGTTACATCGAGGCCGGTTTCAAGGCCGTGAAGATGAAGGTCGGCCGCTTTTCACCGGCCGCCGAGGCCGAACGCGTGGCCGCCGCGCGCGACGCCATCGGACCCGATGTGCTGTTGATGCTGGACGTCAACAACGGCTGGAAGGACCTGCCCACCGCGATGGAATACGTGCGGCGGTTTGAAGAACACGACCCGTACTGGATCGAAGAGCCGTTCACGCCCGATGCGAATGATCTGCACGGCCGGCTGGCACAGCGCACCGGCGTGACCATCGCCACCGGTGAGATCGAAGTCGGGCGTTGGCGCTTTCGCGAATTGATCGATGCGGGTGGCGCTGAAATCTTGCAAACCGACGCTGCCGTTTGCGGCGGCATCAGCGAATGGCGTCGCATTGCGGCCCACGCCGACAGCCGAGGCATTACGGTCAGCCCGCACTGGTTCCACGACCTGCACGCGCCCCTGGTGGCGGCCACGCCGAACGCCCGCTTCGTCGAGTTTTTCCCCGACGACCAAGTGCTGAATTTCCGCCGCCTGCTGGACAAGCAACTGACACCGAAAGACGGCCGCTTGATGTTGCACCAGACGCCGGGTCTGGGCTTCGGCTTCGACGAAGCGGCGGTGACGAAATACAGCGCGGGTGGGCACGCCTGGACCGTGATCAAGTGAAGGTCAGCGCCGCCGCGCTGCAGCGCTTCATCACCGACATGCTGGTCGCTGTCGGCCTGCCGGAAAGCGACGCCGCGCAGGTGGCCGAGCTGATGACGCAGGCTGACCTGACCGGTGCCGACGGGCACGGCGTGTTCCGCCTGCCGCAGTACCTGCGCCGCATCCACGCCGGTGGCATGAACGTGAAGCCCGACATCCGTGCGGTGCGCGAAAGCACGGCCAGTGCCGTCATCGACGGCGACAACGGCATGGGCCATCTGGTGATGCGCCGGGCCACCGAATTGGCTATCGCCAAGGCGAAGGCGCACGGCATCGGCTGGGTTGGTGCCCATCACAGCAACCACGCCGGGCCGGCGGCGCTGTATGCCGACCTGGCGGCCGAGGCGGGGCTGGTCGGCATCTACCTGGCCGTGGGCAGTGCCAACCACATGGCGCCTTGGGGTTCCATCGAGCCGCTGCTGTCCACCAACCCGATCGCCATTGCCGTGCGCGGTCGCCGCCACGGCACGGTGCTGTTGGACATGGCCACCACGGTGGCCGCCTACGGCAAGGTCAAGCTGGCCGCGCAGCGCGGGCAGGCCATGCCCGAGGGCTGGATGATCGATGGCCAGGGACTGCCCCTGACCGACCCGGCGCGGGCCAAGGAAGGCACCTTGCTGCCCATCGGCGGCTACAAGGGCTACGGCCTGTCTTTGATGATCGGCCTGCTGGCCGGCACCTTGAACGGCGCGGCCATGGGCAGCCAGGTGGTGGACTTCAACGCCGACGACACCACCTTGACCAACACCGGCCACACCATCGCCGTGCTGGACCCGGCCGCGTTCTGCGACGCCGAAGCCTTCCGCGACGAGGTGGACCGCATCGTCGATGAACTGCAGGCCGCAGCCAGGCTGCCCGGCGTGGACCGCATCCGCGTGCCGGGCGAAGGACGCAATGAAACACGGCGTGAACGCGCAGCCAGCGGCATACCGCTAACGGCCGAATTGCGTGCCACGCTGGACAAGCTGGCGGCTGATCTGGGTATAGCGGCTTTGGCCGTTTCCGTCGCCTGAAATCATCCGTCTGAAGACAACTAGAGGAGACACGACATGAAGCAAAGCCGTTCCATTTCCTGCCGCACCGCCACGGTGTTCTGCGCCGCCCTGCTCACCGCCAGCGCCGCGCTGGCCCAGGCCTATCCGAGCAAGCCGGTGAAGATACTGGTCGGCTACGCGCCCGGCAGTTCCACCGACATCGTCGGCCGCCTGGTCGCCACCAAGCTGAGCGAGATGTGGAAGCAGACGGTCATCGTTGAAAACCGCGGCGGCGCGGCCGGCAATCTGGCAGCAGATGCCGTGGCCAAAAGTGCGCCCGACGGCTACACCGTGCTCTTCGCGCAGAACGGCCTGGCCATCAGCGTGGGCGGCAACCCCAGCCTGCCTTTCAATGGCGAGAAAGACCTGATCCCGGTGGTGTCGGTGGCCGCCACGCCGCACATCCTGATCGTGGCTGCCACATCGCCCTACAAGACGGTGAAAGAGCTGGTGGCGGCGGCCAAGGCCAAGCCGGGCATCTTGTCGTTCGCCTCGTCGGGCATCGGCAATTCCGACCACATGGCCGGTGAGTTGTTCAACAACATGGCCGACCTGAAGGCCATCCACATCCCCTACCGCGGCGGTTCGCTGGCGGCCACCGACACGCTGAGCGGCCAGGTCGATTACTACTTCGCCGGCATGCCGGTGGGCTTGCCGCAAGCCAAGTCGGGGCGCGCGCGGGCGCTCGCCGTCACCAGCAAGCAGCGTTTTCCGGGCGCGCCCGATGTGCCCACCGTGGCCGAGGCCGGCATGCCCGAGTACGAGGCCGTGCTGTGGCAGGGCGTCTTCGTGCCGGCCGGCACGCCCAAGGAGGTCGTCAACAAGATCACCCACGACGTCAACACCCTGCTCGACAGCGCCGACATGAAGGAAAAGATGACGACGGCCGGCGTGCAGATCCTGCGCAGCACGCAAGCCGAGTTCGACGCCTACTACCGCGCCGACATTGCCAAATGGGCTCGCGTGATCAAGTCATCGGGCATCAAGCTCGGCAGCGGTTCCTGACACCCTTCAGCCCAGCCAGCGCCATGAAAATCGCCGCCATCGAAGCCATACCCGTACGCCTGCCGATGCGCCGGCCGATGAAAATGGCTGGCGTGGTGGTCGCGGCGGCCGAAAACCTGCTGGTCCGCATCGAGTCTGACGGCGGGCTGGTGGGTTGGGGCGAAGCCGCCTCGGCACCGACGATGACCGGCGAATTGCTGGAAGGCATGGCGGCGGCGGTGCGCTACCTGGCGCCGGCCTTGATCGGCCAGGCTTTCGACGATCTGACTGCCATCGAAACGCTGATGGACCGCGCGTTGTACGGCAATGCGTCAGGCAAAGCGGCCATCGACATGGCCTTGCACGACCTGCTGGGCAAGACCCTGAACCAGCCGGTGCACGCGCTGCTGGGCCTGCAGCGCCGCAGCCGCGTGCCGGCGTTGTGGCTGCTGGGCACGGGCCAGCTCGACAGCGACCTGGCCGAAGCCCGCGAACGCCAGGCCGACGGTTGCGTGGCCTTCAAGATCAAGGTCGGCGTGGGCGACCCGCTGGCCGACGCGCAGCGCACGCGGGCGATCTGCGCGGCACTCACCCCGGCAGGCGACTCGGCATCCGGCGGTGGCCCCGCCCGACCGCTGATCTGCGCCGATGCCAACCAGGGCTGGACCTACGCACAAGCGTCGGCTTACCTGGCCGCATTGGACGGCGCGCCGCTGGACTTTCTGGAACAGCCGCTGGCGGGCGATGACCTGGACGGCATGCGCCGCCTGGCCGCCACCAGCACGGTGGCCATCGGCTGCGACGAAGGCGTGCACAGCCTGGCCGACCTGCGGCGTCACCACGAAGGGCGCGCCGCTGCCGGCTGCAGCCTGAAGCTGATCAAGCTGGGCGGCCTGCAGGCCGTCTACCGCGCGGCGCTGCTGTGCCAGTCGCTGGAGATGAAGGTCAACCTGGCCTGCAAGGTGGCCGAGTCCAGCATCGCCAGCGCGGCCGTGCTGCACCTGGCGGCGGCGCTGCCGGCGCTGGACTGGGGCGTCAGCCTGTCCAGCCCCTACCTGGCCGCCGAGGTGGTGCACCAGCCCCTGCAGGTGGTGGCAGGCCACGCCGCCGTGCCCACAGGACCGGGCCTGGGTGTGGATGTGGACGAGGCTCAGGTGGCCCGCTGGCGCATCGTCCCAGGAGCTTGACGGGGTCGTGCGGCGGCACACGGCACCGCCTTTGGCCGCGTCGCCAGGCGCTTCGCGCCGTCAGTCGGTCGTTTCGTCGCAGCCGCTGATATGGCCAGGCCGCCGGGGTATTAACCTCTCGCCTTTACATTTGCCAGCACTTTCCTCGAACCGTGCTGAAGCCACTCCCATGCGCTACTTGATACCCGCCCTTTTCGCTGTGGCTTTGCTGGCCGCCTGTGGCAAGTCCGACAAGCCCGCTTCAGACGCCGCTGCTTCGGCAGCCGCCGCCGCCAAGGCTGCCGTCAAGCTCTTGCTGGCACCCGAAGACTTGCTCACCGTGGCGGCCAGCACCTTGGCCAGCGGCCCCGTCATCAGCGGCTCGGTGCAGCCCGAACGCCGCGCCGACCTGCGCGCCGAAGTGGCCGCTGTGGTGCTGCAGATCCTGAAAGACAACGGCGAAGCGGTGAAGGCCGGCGACTTGCTGGTGCGCCTGGACGACACCGCCATCCGCGACAGCCTGGCTTCGGCCGAAGAGGCTGTGCGCGCCTCGTCGCAGGCTTTCGAACAGAGCGAGCGCCAGGTGGCGCGGCTGAAGACGCTGCAAGCCCAGGGCATGACCAGCACGCAGGCGCTGGAAGACGCCGAGGTGCGGCGCAACAACGCGCAGAGCGACCTGGTGGCCGCGAAGTCACGCGTCGTTTCGGCGCGCCAGCAAATGCAGCGCACCGGCGTGCGCGCGCCCTTCGACGGCGTGGTCAGTGAACGCAAGGCCTCCGCTGGCGACACGGTGCAGATCGGCAAGGAACTGCTGAAGGTCATCGCGCCCAGCAGCATGCGTTTCGAAGGCCTGGTGTCGGCCGACCGCATGAGCGAATTGCAGATCGGGCAGGCCGTGCGCTTCCGCGTCAACGGCTACAGCCAGAGCGACTTCAACGGCAAGGTCAAGCGCATCGACGCCGCAGCCAACGCCACCACCCGGCAGGTGGAAGTCATCGTGGCCTTCTCCGACAGCGCAGTCGCACCC
>JBBQAI010000089.1:0-17783 GCA_038316205.1 Burkholderiales bacterium | reverse complement strand
AAGTGCCTCGACCAACTCCTTGCGTGTCGTCATGCTGATTTGCCTCGTCACGTTGCGCCGCCCCCGCCGGACAATCCGACGGGTAGCAACTTACGTGAGGCAACAGGTCAGCACGGGTAGCAATTCTGATGAGTCAATGCGTCCCGCCGGGATAGTTGACGCCGGCCATCCGTGAGATCAGGGTAAGTCCATCCCCCCGATGCACTCCCCGGATGAAGGAGCCCCAGCGAGCCACGTCGGGGGCCGTGGCTTTCGGCTCGGCTTGCGACCGGGCCTAGCTTGGGCTGAACTCAGTCGTCGCGGCAGCAGGCCACGCCGAACACGCGCATGGTGCTGCTATCCGGTCCCGACTCGGTGCGTCGAAACGTTGCCACTTGCTGGACAGCGTGCCGACTGGCATTTGCCGTCTGCAGTCGGTGCAGTTGCTGCGCGTCCGCCGCCATGAAGTCGCCACAGGCTGCCGCGATGATCCGGTGCGCTGCCTTCAAGTGGCCTTCCAACTCCGTGTGTTCAGCGCCAGCCAGCAGCGCGCCAAATCGGCCTTGTGCGAGGTCGGCGAGTACGGTTCTGAGGACGATTTCCCTTGCTGCCATATCGCCGGCTGCAAGGAACTTCCTTCTGTCCTCGTGCCGACGATCAGCTTCGGCGGCTTCTGTGGCCGCAATCTCGGCAGCGGTGTCCAGTAAGGTCACTTCGTAGGCCCTGCCGGTGCGGCGCACTTGTGCCCAACGGCCGTCGAGCGTGGTGATCGTGCGCTGCGCTTTCCATGCGAGCCCTTCGCCATCGAAGATGCCGGCAGGGCATTCCGCGTGATGCATGAGCCCGGCCTTGGTGCCGAACAGATGCCATTCATGCAGCCAGCGTTCCACGCTGACAGACGGATGAAAGGCGGGCGTGACGTTGAGCTCAGCGAGAGCAGAATTCGAGGCAGCCATGTTGCACAGTCCTTTCGAGTTGTGTGCTTTGTGGTCAGGCTGTCGAGGCGTTCCAGCGCTTCGTCAGCCGTCTACCGCTGGCCCACAGCGGTGCCGCTTGCCTGATCCCGTCAGGCGGCGGTCATCGGTTCGTGCCCTTCAATGGCCATGCGCGCAATGAAGCCGGAACGGGTTTCGCCAGCACTGCGGGCGCGGGCATCCAGGCGGTGCAGCACGCGGCGCGGCAGGCTGATGTTCACCCGCTCCAAGGTGTCGTCCAGCATCGCGGCGTCCACCTTCACCAGCGCCCAAAGCCAGCCTTCGAATTCAGGATGCTCAGCGCGCAGGGCCTCAATACGGCTGGGCTCGGGGATGGCTTCCCCGGCATCCAGGGCCGTCTCTATCCAGGCCTTCACGCCGGCTTCAGCCTGAATCAGCGCGTCTTCCAGCGTGTCGCCGGCCGAAAAGCAACCGAGTAGGTCCGGCACGACCACGCCCCACGCGGTGGCGTCGGTGCCGGGTTCGATGGCGATGGGGTAGCGCATGGTTTACCTCTCAGATGCCGGCTTGCCGCCGTATGGCTTTGACCAGACCCACGCCCAATTCCTTCTTGGGGTGCGGCACCACCACGATGCCGGGGCGCTGCGAATGCTTGAAGACGTGGTGCGAGCCATTCACCCGGTTCAGCACCCATCCGGCTTGCTGCATCTCGCGTATCAGGGCGGCGCTGGTCATTGATGTGTATCGTACACACTAACAGTTTGATTGGCAAGGGGATATCTGTTGAGCATCTACGGGCGGAGCGTTGTCATCCAGCAGCGGCCACCAGCCGTAGGCCACCCGTGCTCGCGCTCGTCGGGTCGAAGGCTATGCCCGCCTTGTCGAGGATGAAACACTCTATCTGCGCGAGGTATGGGCGCAGGGCGTCAATCGAGCGCGGCCGGTAGCCTTCAGCGATGGCGCTCGGCTTGTGGCCCATCACCTGCGCGATGGCGCCGGCCGGTGCGCCTGCAGCCTCGCCCAGCAGCGAGAACGTGCGGCGGAGCCCGTGGATTGAAACGTGAGGGATGCCTGCGTCGGCCAGCACATTCGCGTGCGGAGCGCGGGGCTCGGCAAGGCGTCCAGATGCACTCATGGACGAGGCAAAGATGTACGGGTTCGGCGTGCCGTCCTTCAGCATCGCACGCGGCAAACCCGCCAGCAGTTGCGCCATGTAGGGCGTCAGCGGGATAACGCGGGTCGCTTCCACCTTGTCGGCGATGGTCAGCTTTTGCCACTGGAAATCCACGTCAGCCCAGCGCAGGCCGGCCAGTTCCTCGCGGCGGGCGCCCGTCAGCACCAGGGCGCGAAGGTCTTTCTTCGTCGCGCACCAGCCCAGGAAGCCGGAGAACATCGCCACGGCGCGGGCCGCTTGTATTGGGGCGGTCTTGGCCTCGCGGGCGTACCAATCGCGGATGGTGTCTTGGTCTATCGACGCCAGCGGCAGCGCCATCAAGGCGGCGAGGTGCCCCGGCTTGGTCTTGCCCTTGCCGCGCTTTTTCGGCTCGCCACCCAACGAAGCGGCGGCGTTCAGGTCGGCCACATAGCGGGGCTTCCATGCCGCCTTGCGCTTGGGCTTGCCCTCGGCCATGTAGCGGGGCCACACCCCGGCCACCGTCAGAGTGAGGGTCGCGGTTTCGGCATCCTTCGCGGCGCGTTGCTGGCGCTCCAGGTCGCGGGGGTCGGTGCCTGAATCAACCAGCACCGCCATGCGTCGAGCCTCGGCGCGGGCCTTTTCAATCGTCCAGTTGCGAACGTCGCCGATGGTGCGGCGGATGGTTTGCCGGTTCAGCTTGGACTCGAAGACGTAGGACTTCGCGCCGGCAGCGGTCACACGCACGCGCAGGCCTGGCGCCTCGGTGTCGCGGAGAAAGGCTTGTGTCTTGCCACCCGGGCAGGCCAGGGCGTCAATCAGCCCGGCCGTCAGGTCGTGCCTGTCCGTCAGTTCTACCGGTGCGTCTTTCCTGCGTCTTGCCACGATGCCCCCGCGTCATGTAGCCACCGCGTAGCCAATTTCCCCGAATTTGCCTGCATTTCAATCAACGCCGGCCATCCTTGGATGCGTCCTAAACCGTTGATTTGTATAGGTAACGGGGAGAGCCTATCAACGCCGATGCATACGGGCAAACACCATTTCATGCGCATTCGTAATGCGAAGGTCACCAGTTCGATTCCGGTCTCGGGCACCAGAAAAAGCGGTTCTGAAAAGAGCCTGGCTGCTTGCCAGGCCCTTTTTCCTTTGCCCAGCAAGGCAATGCCTGGCCTACAGCCCAGCGAATACAGCCGGCTCTAGGCGAACATGCCGCCGACCAGCGCTGCCGCGCGGAAGCGCACCTAGCCCTCATGCAGGCCCAGCAGCGCCCCGATCGTCGACGCCACGCCACGGCGATCAGGCCGACTGGCGCGGCTTGCACGATGGTCAGATGCAGGCCAAAGACCAGCAGGGGCACGGCCAGCATGCCACCGCCTGCGCTGGCCAGCGCAGGCCAGCGGCGGGATCAGCCCGATCACCGCGCCCAGGGCCATCGCCAGCGGGTTGAACAGGCTCAGGTCGACATCAATCGTGGAGCATCGTTTCGATGCAACGCACCACCGCCAGGGCCTCATCGGCCGTGGCCAGGCCGTGGTCGGCGTGGCCGTCCAGCAGGCGGGCCAGGCTGTCCAGCGTGTTGGGTGTGGAATCGCTGCGCGGCATCAGCAGCGCGCCGTCCTGTTCCAGCTGAGCCCAATTGACCAGTGCCATCGTGCTGGTGCGGCCGGTCAGCTCGAAGCGGTTGTCGTCGGCAGTGGTGCCGGCCAAGGCGGCGTTGATGCGCACGCGCAGGTCGGCATGCTTCAGCGTCGCCTGCAAGGCGGTTTCGGCCAGCCCTGGCGCGCGTTGCAGTTGCACATCCTGCACCTCGGCCGGCCCGAACATCCGCAAGGCCAGGAAGGCGAAATGCGACAGCACTTCGCGTGTGAACCCGCCCTCGGTGCCACCGGCCAGCCAGGCGCTGGCGCCAGTCTGCCAGGGACGTGGCCATTGCGCGAAGCGCAGCGTGATCGTGACCTGATCGATCGGGCCCAGCCGCCCGCTGCGCACGGCGTCCTGCAAGCCCAGGCTGGCGGGCGACCGCGCGAAGGGGAAGTTCACGGCAAAGGGCTGGCCGGCTTGCGTCACGGCGTCGCGCAAGGTCTGGGCCTGTTCGATGGTCGCCGCCAAGGGCTTTTCGCAAAGGCAGGCACGGCCGGCGGCGACCACTGCTTGTACGACCTGCAGGTGGCTGGCCGGTGGCGAGGCGACGTAGACCAGGGCCACGTCGGAGTCGCTGACCAGCGCGCTCAGACTGCTGGCGGCGCGGGCTCCGGGCGTGGCTTGCAGGGCGGTTTGCAGCGAGTCGGGCTGCGGGTCCCAAAGAACCGTGGCCCGAAAACGAGGGTGCTGTTGCAGCGCGGCCAGCATGCGCCGGCCCATGATGCCGGTGCCGACCACGCCGACGCCGTAAGGTTGAGGGTTCAAGTGCATGGGTGGCGCTTTGTTCGCAAGGCGCGCAGTGTGCCCCGAAGTCGGGCTCCGCCCCAATGCGCCGTCATCCGCATTTGTCCGAAAACTTTACTCACCTTCGCCGACCACCCATGTTGAAAGCCCTGTGCTCAACTTTGACCCGCCACCCGCAAATGACGCGCGGGTGGCGCGCTCTGCTCGCGCTGCTGCTGTGCGTCATCACCTGGCTGGCCTTGACTCCCGCGCCGCCGCGCCAGGCCGATCTGGGCTGGGACAAACTGAACCACCTGGCGGCCTTCTCCGCGCTGGCGGTGGTGGCGGTGCTAGGCCGCTGCGGCCCGTACAGCCGCATCGCCGGGGCGCTGTTGGCCTACGGCGGCCTGATCGAAGCGCTGCAGGCCTTCATCCCCAACCGCTCGGGCGAATGGGCCGATCTGCTGGCCGATGCCGTGGGCATCGCGCTGGGGCTGTTGCTGGTGACGGGCCTGCTCAGCTTGGCGACGAAGCTGGGCGCGCCTGCGGGCTGAACCGGGGTCAGCGCCGCCAGCAGCGCTCCTTACAATGCGCGCCATGCGAATCTTGATTGCCAACGACGACGGTTACCTCGCCCCCGGGCTGGCTGCGCTGGTGCGCGCTTGCCAGGGTCTGGGCCAGATCGACGTGATCGCGCCCGAGCAAAACGCCAGCGGCACGTCCAACGCCTTGACGCTGACCCGGCCGCTGTCGGTTTTCGAAGCGCGTGGCGAGCACGTGCAGGGTTTCCGCGTCGTCAACGGCACGCCGTCGGACTGTGTCCACGTCGCTTTGACTGGGCTGCTCGGCTACAAGCCCGATCTGGTGTTGTCGGGCATCAATAACGGCGCCAACATGGGCGACGACACGCTGTATTCGGGCACCGTGGCCGCCGCGATGGAAGGCTTCTTGTTCGGCGTGCCGGCCATCGCGTTTTCGCAAGAACGCAAGGGCTGGGGCGAACTGGACGCAGCAGCCGCAGCCGCGCGGGCTGTGATCGACCAGGTGCTGGCCCAGGCCCCGCTGGTTGCCGGGCAGACTCCGTGGCTATTGAACGTGAACATCCCCAACCGCGCCGATGCGGCCAACCTGCCACGCGTCGTCACGCGCCTCGGGCGTCGCCACGCCAGCGAGCCGGTGATCCGCCAGATGAGCCCGCGCGGCGAAGCCATCTACTGGATAGGCCCGGCCGGTGACGCCCGCGAATGCGGCGAGGGCACCGACTTCCACGCTGTGGCCAGCGGCTGCATCTCGATCACACCGTTGCAAGTGGACTTGACCGACCATGCGCGCAGCGCGGCCTGGTCCGACCGCTTCGCCAATGTGAGCGGCCGCGCCGGATGACCCGTCCGCCGTCCCCGCCCCGCCCTCCGACCCGCTTCCCGCTGGACCTGGGCCGCGTGCAAGGCGCCGCCCGCGCTGCGACCACCGATGTGCTGCGCCCCCAGCGCCATCTGCACCACGCCGCCCAAGACGCCCAGCAACAGCAGCAGGCCAGCGTGCGCCACGCGCTCACCGGCCTTGGCCTGGACAGTGTGGCCGTGCGGGCGCGCATGGTGCAGCGCCTGCGTGCCGATGGCGTGCGCTGCGAGCCGCTGCTGCAGGCTTTCGCGCAGGTTGAGCGGCACCGTTTCGTCGATACCGCGCTGGCCACCCAGGCTTACGAAGACACCAGCCTGCCGATCGGCTTGCAGCAGACGATCTCCAAGCCCTCGGTGGTGGCGCGCATGCTGGCGTTGCTGTTCGAAGGCGAGCAGGCACGCCAGCAAGGCCATCTGGGCCGGGTGCTGGAAATCGGCACCGGCTGCGGCTACCAGGCTGCTCTGCTGGCGCTGTTGTCGCGCAGCGTTGTGTCGATCGAGCGCCTGAGGGGCCTGCACGACAAGGCCCGCGAAAACTTGGCCGAGCACCGCGCCGGCGACCTGCGCCTGGTCTACGGCGACGGCCGCCTGGGCCACGCGCCGCAGGCGCCGTACACCAGCATCGTGGCCGCCGCTGGCGGTGACGACGTGCCGGCCGCCTGGCTGGACCAGTTGGCCGTGGGTGGGCGCCTGATAGCGCCCACGCACGACGCCGAGCGTGGCGGCCAGGTGCTGCTGGTCATCGACAAAACACCCGAAGGCGTGGTGCGCCAGTGGCACGACGCCGTGCATTTCGTCCCTCTCAAATCGGGCGCCGCATGAAGCAGCAAGACCGCACTTTCAGTTCTTTTTCGCCCCGCAGCCCGCGCTGGTCGGCGCTGATGTTGATGGCAGCTGTGGCCGTGCTCGCGGGCTGTGCGTCGCCCAACACCCGCGCACCTGTTGAAGACCGGCGCAACCCGCCCGCCAAACCTGCGCCAACCGCATCCGCGACGATCGTCGTGCCCGGATCGGTCATCACCGAGGCCTCGCCCGTCAAGCCGCAGCCGGGCATCGAGAACGCCGGCAAGCCGGGCTATTACACGGTGAAGGCAGGCGACACGCTGATCCGCATTGCGCTGGACAACGGCCAGCCCTGGCGCGACGTAGGGCGCTGGAACGGCCTGGACAACCCCAACCTGATCGAAGTGGGCCAGGTGCTGCGCGTGGTGCCGCCGAATGTCGACCCGACGGTGGCCACGGTGAAACCGGTGACGGCCGCCGGCCGCGTCGAGAGCCGCACGCTGGACGGCAAACCCGTCGCTGCAGCCCCCTCAGCAGCAGGGTCCAACGCGCCGCCTGCTGCAATGCCTGCAACCACCGCTGCAGCACCCCCTGCGGCGTCCCGCGATGGCGACGAAGGCCTGGATTGGATGTGGCCCGCCAACGGCCCGGTGGCGACGGCTTTCGACGACGTCAAGAGCAAGGGCCTGGCCATCTCCGGCAAGGCCGGCGACCCGGTGTTCGCGGCCGCTGACGGCCGCGTCGTTTACGCTGGCGCCGGCCTGCGCGGCTACGGTAACCTGATCATCGTCAAGCACAACGCCACTTATCTGACGGCCTACGCCCACAACCAGACCCTTTTGGTGAAGGAAGAACAGGCTGTGCGCAGAGGCCAGAAGATTGCCGAGATGGGCGCCAGCGACGCCGAGCGGGTGCAACTGCACTTCGAGATACGCCGCCAGGGCAAGCCGATAGACCCCGCGAAACTGCTGCCTCCACGCTGATCCCGCGCATGACATCCGGTTTCGATTGGTTGGAGGTCGAGTCACTCGACCTGGAAGCGCAGGGCGTGGCGCACCGTCCCTTGGAAGAGGGTCAGACCGAAGGGCAGGGCAAGGTGGTCTTCATTGAAGGCGCTTTGCCCGGCGAGCGCGTGCGGGTCAACGTCTCGCGCAAAAAGAACAATTGGGAAGCCGGACAGGTGGGTTTGATCGCCCGCGAAAGCGCGCAGCGCGTGCGCCCGGGCTGCCCCAACTTCGGCCTGCACGCCGGTGCCTGCGGCGGTTGCAAGATGCAGCATCTGCACCCGGCCGCGCAGGTGGCCGTGAAGCAGCGGGTGATGGAAGACAACCTGTGGCATCTGGCCAAGGTCAAGGCCGACACGCTGCTGCGACCCATTGAAGGCCCGGCCTGGGGCTACCGCAACCGCGCGCGCTTTTCGGTGCGCTACGTGGCCAAGAAGGGCAAGGTGCTGATCGGCTTCCACGAGCGCAAGTCGCGCTATGTGGCCGACATGGAAGTCTGCCCGGTGCTGCCGGTCAAAGTGAGTGCCCTGCTGCTGCCACTGCGCGACCTGATAGGCGCGATGGACCAGCGCGAACGCCTGCCGCAAATCGAGCTGGCCGCCGGTGACAGCGTGACCGCGCTGGTGCTGCGCCACCTGGAGCCGCTGAGCGCCCGCGACCTGCAGTTGCTGCGCGACTTCGGCGCCGCCCACGGCGTGCAGTGGTGGCTCCAGCCGAAGGGCCCGGACACCGCGCATTTGCTGGACGAAGGCGCTGAGGTGCTGGGCTACGGTCTGCCCGAATTCGGCATCACCATGCCCTTCAAACCGACCGACTTCACGCAGGTCAACCCGCACATCAACCGCGTGCTGGTCGACCGCGCGATACGCCTGCTCGACCCGCAGGCCGACGAGCGCGTCATCGACTGGTTCTGCGGTCTCGGCAACTTCACGCTGCCGCTGGCTGCGCGCGCCCGTGAGGTGCTGGGCATCGAGGGCAGCGAGTCGCTGGTCGCCCGCGCGCGCGCGAATGCGGCGCTCAACGGCCTGACGGTCAAGACCGCGTTCGCTGCGCGCAATCTTTTCGACCTGACAGCAGATGATCTGAAGGCGCTCGGTCCTTCGCAGCGCTGGCTGATCGACCCGCCGCGTGAAGGCGCGTTCGCGTTGGCCAAGGCGGTGGCCGACTTGCAGGGCGCTGATCACGGCACGAACCACGGCACTGAGGGCTGGAAGCCGCCAAAGCGCATCGTCTACGTCAGCTGTAACCCGTCCACCCTGGCGCGTGACGCCGGCCTGCTGGTGCACCAAGCCGGTTACCGCTGCAGCCTGGCGGGCGTGGTGAACATGTTCCCGCACACAGCGCACGTCGAAAGCATGGCGGTCTTCGATCTCGTCGAGACATGAAAAAACGGAGCCCGCAGGCTCCGTTTTGCAGGTCAAGTTTGGTCGCTTGATCAGTCGCGGTCACCGCCGAAGATGCCCAACAGCGCCAGCAGGTTGCTGAAAACGTTGTACAGGCTCAGGTAGACGCCCAGCGTGGCGCTGATGTAGTTGGTTTCTTCGCCGTCTTTCACGCGCTTCAGGTCGTGCAGGATGAAGGCCGAGAAGATGCCGATGGCCAGTACCGAAACGGTGATCATCAGCGCGCTGCTCTGGATGAAGATGTTGGCGATGCCAGCGACCAGCAGCATGATCATCCCGATGAACAGAAACTTGCCCATCGAACCCAGGTCACGCTTGATGATCGTGGACAGCGAGGCCATGCCGAAGAAGATGGCGCCGGTGCCGGCGAAGGCCATCATGATCAAGCTGCCGCCGTTTTTCAGGCCCAGCACGCTGCCAACCAGGCGCGCCAGCATCAAGCCCATGAAGAAGGTGAAGGCCAGCAGAACGGGCACGCCTGCGGCCGAGTTCTTGGTCTTCTCAATGGCGTACATGAAGCCGAAGGCACCGACCAGGAAAACGATCAGGCCGGTGCCGCCGCTGAGGGCGCGGGTCATCCCGAACTGAACGCCGAGCCAAGCACCCAGCACCGTCGGCACCATCGACAAGGCTAGAAGCCAGTACGTATTTCGAAGTACCCGGTTGCGTTGCGCGACCAGGTCTGCGCCGCCAACCAGGCCAGGGTATTGCTGCACAACTTGTTCCATGAAACCTCCGCAGATGCGATGACGCTCGAACAGCGAGCGACCGGATTCTAGGTGCGGCCGCGCTGCGCCAAATCAAGGCCTTACCCAATGAAACGGCTTCGTGTTTGGCCGATCGCTGCAGGCCAGCGTTATCGTCGCAAGATGAACACCAAACCCACCCTTGCCCTGTCCGACCTTCGCACCATGGCCGCCGCGGCCGAGGCCGAAGCCACCCAGAATAGCTGGGCCGTCACCATCGCGATTGTCGATGACGGCGGACACCTGCTGTGGCTGCAGCGGTTGGACGGCGCGGCGCCCATCTCATCGGAAATCGCCCCTGCCAAGGCGCGCACCGCCGCCGTCGGCCGCCGCGAAAGCAAGATCTACGAGGACATGATCAACCAGGGCCGCGTTTCCTTCCTCAGCGCGCCCACGCTCACCGGCCTGCTCGAAGGCGGCGTGCCCATCCTGGTGGGCGGGCAGTGCGTGGGCGCCATCGGTGTCAGCGGCGTCAAGTCGGCTGAAGACGCGCAAATCGCGCGCGCCGGGATCGCGGCGCTGGTCGTCTAACTACGTGTCTGGCCCCCGCCGCCGTCTATAATCCGGCGGTTTACCCGCTAACAGCGCAGCGCTTAAAAACTCCGTCTTTGGATTCCCTCGGAAGCCTCTGAAAACCCTGAAGTGACTGCAACAGTCACCCATCAAGGTCGGAGCCGATGAGCGCGCGAACTCCGGAGTCTTTTTGTGACGATTGCTGCCTTGCTGCCCGTCCTGCCACCCGCGCTGCTGGCTTTGGCCGACGGCACCACCTTCCTCGGCAACAGCGTCGGCGCGACGGGGCACACCGTCGGTGAAGTGGTGTTCAACACCGCGATGACCGGCTACCAGGAAATCCTGACCGACCCCAGCTATTGCCGGCAGATCGTCACGCTGACCTACCCGCACATCGGCAACGTCGGCGTGAACCCGGAAGACGTGGAAGCCGGCCGCGTCCACGCCGCCGGTTTGATCGTCAAGGACGTGTCGCTGCGGGTATCGAACTTCCGCTCGACCATGACGTTGCCCGAGTACCTGCAGCGCGAAGGGACGGTGGCCATCGTCGGCATCGACACGCGCCGCCTGACCCGCGTGCTGCGCACGACAGGCGCGCAGAACGGCTGCATCGTCAGTTTTGCCGCCGGCACCCCAGTGACGGCGGCGCACATCGCAGCGGCGGTTGCGGCTGCGCAAGCTGCACCGTCGATGTCCGGGTTGGACCTGGCGAAGGTCGTGTCGACCACCGAACCCTACGCCTGGACCGAAACCGAATGGACGCTGGAGGGCGGCTACGGCCAGCTCGCCAACCCCAAGCGCCATGTCGTGGCATTCGACTTCGGCATCAAGCGCAACATCTTGCGCATGCTGGCCAGCCGCGGCTGCCGCGTCACCGTGGTGTCGGCCCAGACCTCGGCTGCGGAAGCCTTGAAGCTCAAGCCCGACGGGGTCTTCCTCAGCAACGGCCCCGGTGACCCGGAGCCTTGCGACTACGCCATCGCCGCCACGCGCGAGCTCGTCGAGGCCGGTGTACCGACCTTCGGCATCTGCCTGGGCCACCAGATCCTTGCGCTGGCCAGTGGTGCGAAGACCTTCAAGATGAAGTTCGGCCACCACGGCGCCAACCACCCGGTGAAGGACCTGGACAGCGGCCGCGTCAGCATCACCAGCCAGAACCACGGTTTCGCGGTGGACGAGAAGACGTTGCCTGCGAACTTGCGCCCCACCCACATCAGCCTGTTCGACAACACGCTGCAAGGCATGGCGCGCACCGACAAGCCAGCTTTCTGCTTCCAGGGACACCCTGAAGCCAGCCCGGGCCCGCACGACATCGGCTACCTGTTCGACCGCTTCGTGGCCCTGATGGAGAAGAAGTAATGCCCAAGCGTTCAGACCTCAAGACCATCCTCATCATCGGCGCTGGCCCCATCGTCATCGGCCAGGCTTGCGAGTTCGACTATTCCGGTGCTCAGGCCTGCAAGGCGCTTCGCGAAGAGGGCTACAAGGTCATCCTCGTCAACAGCAATCCGGCGACGATCATGACCGACCCGGACATGGCCGATGTGACCTACATCGAGCCCATCACCTGGCAAGTCGTCGAGACCATCATCGCCAAGGAGCGCCCCGATGCTGTGCTGCACACGATGGGCGGCCAGACCGCATTGAACTGCGCGCTGGACCTGCACAAACACGGCGTGCTGGCCAAGTACGGCGTGGAGATGATCGGTGCCAACGAAACGGCTATCGAAAAGGCCGAAGACCGGATGAAGTTCAAGGACGCGATGACGTCCATCGGGCTGGATTCGGCCAAGAGCGGCGTGGCGCATTCGATGGAAGAAGCGCTGGTCGTCCAGAAGCAGATTCAGGCGCTGATCGGTGGCACCGGCTTCCCCATGGTGATCCGCCCCAGCTTCACGATGGGCGGCACGGGTGGCGGCATCGCCTACAACCCCGAAGAATTTGAAGAGATCTGCAAGCGCGGCTTGGACCTGTCGCCGACCAAGGAACTGCTGATCGAGGAAAGCCTGATCGGCTGGAAAGAGTTCGAGATGGAAGTCGTGCGCGACCGCGCTGACAACTGCATCATCGTCTGCAGCATCGAGAACGTGGACCCGATGGGCATCCACACCGGCGACAGCATCACGGTGGCCCCCGCACAGACGCTGACCGACAAGGAATACCAGGTGATGCGCAATGCCAGCATCGCCATCCTGCGCGAGATCGGCGTGGACACTGGCGGCAGCAATGTGCAGTTTTCGGTGAACCCGCAGAACGGCCGGCTGATCGTCATCGAGATGAACCCGCGCGTGTCGCGCTCATCGGCGCTGGCCTCCAAGGCTACCGGTTTTCCGATCGCCAAGGTGGCCGCCAAGCTGGCTGTGGGCTACACGTTGGACGAACTGCGCAACGACATCACGGGCGGTGCGACACCGGCCAGTTTCGAGCCCAGCATCGACTACGTGGTGACGAAGATTCCGCGCTTCGCATTCGAAAAATTCCCCGCTGCCGACCCGCATTTGACGACGCAGATGAAGAGCGTGGGCGAGGTGATGGCCATCGGCCGCACCTTCCAGGAAAGTTTTCAGAAAGCGCTGCGCGGCCTGGAGACAGGCATTGACGGCTTGACGGAACGCACGTCGTGCAAAGAATCGGACCGCGATGAAATCATCGACGAGATCGGCAACGCCGGTCCCGAGCGCATCCTTTTCCTGGCCGACGCTTTCCGCATCGGCATGAGCTTGGACGAGGTCTTCGAAGAGACCGCTGTGGACCCCTGGTTTCTGGCGCAGATCGAAGAGCTGGTCAGCATCGAAAAGAAGTTGACGGGCTGCAGCGTGGCTGACCTCAGCGCGGCCGAAATGCGCTTCGTCAAACAAAAGGGTTTTTCGGACCGCCGCCTGGCCAAGCTGATGGCCACCCACCAGCACGCGGTGCGCGAACACCGGCACGCGCTGGGCGTGCGCCCGGTCTACAAGCGGGTGGACACCTGCGCCGCCGAATTCGCGACGCAGACGGCCTACCTTTACAGCACCTACGAGGACGAGTGCGAAGCCGAGCCAACGACACGCAAGAAGATCATGGTGCTGGGTGGCGGGCCCAACCGCATCGGCCAGGGCATCGAGTTCGACTATTGCTGCGTCCACGCCGCGTTGGCCCTGCGCGAAGACGGCTACGAGACCATCATGGTCAACTGCAACCCCGAGACGGTGTCCACCGACTACGACACGTCCGACCGCCTCTACTTCGAGCCGGTGACGCTGGAAGACGTGCTGGAAATCGTCGCCAAGGAACAGCCGCTGGGCGTCATCGTGCAGTACGGCGGACAGACGCCTTTGAAGCTGGCGCTGGACCTGGAACGCGCGGGCGTGCCCATCATCGGCACATCGCCCGACAGCATCGACATCGCCGAAGACCGCGAGCGCTTCCAGAAGCTGTTGCACGAACTGGGTCTGAAGCAGCCGCCCAACCGCACCGCACGCACCGAAGAGCAGGCGCTGGTGCTGGCCCAAGAGATCGGCTACCCGCTGGTCGTGCGCCCCAGCTATGTGCTGGGCGGGCGCGCGATGGAAATCGTGCACGGCGACAAGGACTTGGAGCGCTACATGCGCGAGGCGGTCAAAGTAAGCGAGAAGAGCCCGGTGCTGCTGGACCGTTTCTTGGACGACGCCATCGAGGTGGATGTCGATTGCATCGCCGACCACACCGGTGAGGTGATGATCGGCGGCATCATGGAACACGTGGAAGCGGCTGGCATCCACAGCGGCGATTCGGCCTGCTCGCTGCCGCCCTACACGCTCAGCGCCGCGCTGCAGGACGAGATGCGCCGGCAGGCCACGTTGATGGCCCAGGCCCTGAATGTGGTGGGGCTGATGAACACGCAGTTCGCCATTCAGGGCGAAGGCGAGCAGGCTGTCGTTTACGTGCTGGAAGTCAACCCGCGCGCGTCGCGCACGGTGCCGTACGTGAGCAAGGCGACAGGCCAGGCGCTGGCCAAGATCGCCGCGCGTTGCATGGCCGGGCAGACGCTGGCCTCGCAGCGCAGCGCCGACGGCCTGCCGCCGCGTGAAGTGATACCGCCTTATTTCAGCATCAAGGAAGCGGTTTTCCCCTTCAACAAATTCCCTGGCGTGGACCCCATCCTGGGGCCCGAGATGCGCAGCACCGGTGAGGTGATGGGCGTCGGCCGCAGCTTCGGCGAAGCCATGTTGAAGAGCCAGCTCGGTGCCGGCTCGCGCCTGCCGGGCAAGGGTACGGTCGTCATCACCGTGAAGAACAGCGACAAGGTGCGCGCGGTGGCCGTGGCCCAGGACCTGGTGGCACTGGGCTTCACGGTGGTCGCGACCAAAGGCACGGCGGCGGCCATCGCTGCGGCGGGCCTGCCGGTGAAGGTGGTCAACAAGGTCAAGGACGGCCGGCCGCACATCGTCGACATGGTCAAGGGCGGCGAAATCCAACTGGTCTACACGACGGTGGACGAGACCCGTACGGCCATCGCCGATTCACGCTACATCCGCACGGCGGCCTTGGCGAACCGCGTCACCTACTACACGACGATGGCCGGTGCCGAGGCTGCCACCGAGGCATTGAAGCACCGCGCCGACTTGGCCGTCACCTCGCTGCAAGACCTGCACGCCGAGTTGCGCTGAAACACCAGCGGGTTCAGGGCTGATCCCACCGCTCAAGGCGCAGCGTCAGCGCTAAACTCCGGCTCCACGCTGTCCGCCGCAGGCCCCCCACGGGTCCCTGCGGCGGATTTACTTTGCACCTGCTGATCCCAACGTCAGCCAGCCTCATCCAGCCTCAGCCATGTTCACCATCCCCCTCACCGTGCGCGGCGCCGAATTGCTCAAGAACGAACTGCACCAGCTCAAGACCGTCGAACGCCATGCGGTGATCCAGGCCATCTCCGAGGCGCGTGCCCAGGGTGATTTGTCCGAGAACGCCGAGTACGAAGCGGCCAAGGACAAGCAGGGTTTCATCGAAGGCCGCATCAAGGAAGTGGAAAGCAAGCTGGCGGCGGCCCAGGTCATCGAACCGTCCAGGCTGGACGCCAACGGCAAGATCGTTTTCGGCTCCACGGTGGACTTGGAAGATGAGGACAGCGGCAGCAAAGTCACCTACCAGATCGTCGGCGACGACGAGGCCGACCTGAAGCTGGGGCTGGTCTCGATCAGCAGCCCGATCGCCCGAGCCCTCATCGGCAAGGAAGCCGGCGACGTGGCCGAGGTGCAAGCCCCCGGTGGCGTGCGCCGCTGGGAAATCATGGGCGTGCGCTACGCCTGATGGCAGTAGCTTCGCGGATGGCGCTGCTTCTCGAGCGCGCCCGGCGCCTGCTGCCGGGCCTGTGGGCCGGTTTTCTGTTGTGCGTGGCAGCCGTCGCCACGCCTGCCGCGTTTGCCGTGCTCGTCCCGGCCGAAGCGGGGCGCGTTGCGGCGCGCATCCTGTTGCAAGAAGCCTACGTCAGCCTGATCCTGGGCGCCGTGTTGCTGGTGCTGGAACGCGCCGTGGCACGACGTGATGCTGAAGTGGGACAGGGCAGCCAGTTTTCAACCGGCATGGTGTTGGCTCTCGGTGCCGTGTTCTGCACCGTGCTGGGCTACTTCGCCGTGCAGACGCAGCTACCGGCCGCGCGCCTGGGGCAGGGCGCCTTGAGCTTCGGCCAGTTGCATGCGGTCAGCGCATTGTTCTTTGGCGTCAAGGGCCTGCTCGTGCTGGCCCTGGCGTGGCGCGCTGCGGCGCCGCTCAGCCTCAGTCCTGCTGCTTCTTCTTGACGCTGGTCACGCGCTGACGCACGCGCTTGATCTGGCCGCCGGGGGTGACGCGTTCGTTGCCGAAGACCTTGATCTTTTTCACCGTGGCGCGGTGGTTGCCACTCTTGGAAAAACTGACCACCTTCACGGTGCGCGGGCCCGGCAGTCGGTCGTCGCGGTCGACCTTTTCCTTAGGCGGCATCGGCCGCCACAGCACCAGCAGCTTGCCGATGTGCTGGATGGGCGCGGCACCCAGCTTGTCGGCCAGATTGGCCAGCATGGCTTCGCGGCCCGGGCGGTCGTCGGAGAGCACGCGGATCTTGATCAGCCCGTGGGCGTTCAGCGCGTGATCGACTTCCTTTTCGACGCCAGGCGTCAGGCCATCGCCGCCGATCATCACGACGGGGTCCAGGTGGTGGGCTTCGGAGCGGTGCTCTTTGCGCTGTGCGGGGGAAAGCTGAATGGCGGTCATCGCCGTATTATCGACCGCTCATGAAAGTTATCAGTCAAAGCAAGAAAATCAACAAGGCTTGGTTGCACGACCACGTCAATGACACTTACGTCAAGCAGGCCAAGATTGAGGGCTACCGGGCCCGCGCGGCCTATAAGTTGAAGGAAATCGACGAAGACCTGAAGCTGCTGCGGCCGGGTCAGGTGGTGGTCGATCTGGGCGCCACGCCCGGGGCCTGGAGCCAGTATCTGCGGCGCAAGTTCGCCCAGGGTGGCGCGGCCGTTGGCCAGCTCAACGGCAGCATCATCGCGCTGGACCTGCTGGACTTCGAGCCCATCGAAGGCGTCACGTTCATCAAGGGTGACTTCCGCGAAGATGAAGTGCTGCAGGCCTTGGTGAAGGAGCTCGACGGCCGGCCTGTGGACGTGGTGGTGTCAGACATGGCTCCTAACCTTTCGGGCATCGCAGCCACCGACGCTGCGCGCATCTCGCACTTGATCGAGCTGGCGGTCGAGTTTTCCGTCAGCCACTTGCGCCCCGACGGCGCACTGGTCTGCAAGATCTTCCACGGCGGCGCCTACGCGCCGATGGCAGTGCTGTTCAAGCAAACCTTTCGTGTCGTCAAGGCCATCAAGCCCAAGGCCTCGCGTGACAAGTCCTCAGAGACCTTTCTGGTCGGTGTGGGCCTCAAGTCGCGCTAAGGTCGCGCCGTGCGAACAACAGGGCGTGCAGGCAACACGGTTTCATGGGGTGGTAATCCCCCCTTGATGCGGGCCTGCGCACCCTTGACTAATCTAGAATCGACTCGACATACCGTGGAATGCGACACGTCGGGCCCGATGTGCCGTACCGCTGAATTGAAGAAGGAGCCGCGGTGAACAATCAATGGTTTTCAAAGGTCGCTGTTTGGCTGGTGATAGCACTGGTGCTGTTCACCGTGTTCAAGCAGTTTGACCGTGGCGCGGCGCAAGGCAACCAGATCGGTTATTCCGATTTTCTGGAAGAAGTACGCGGCAAGCGCATCAAGTCGGTGCTGCTGCAGGAAAGCCCGGCTGGCGGCACCGAGATCGTTGCCACCACCAGCGACGACAAGCGCCTGCGCAGCACCGCCACCTACCTCGACCGTGGCTTGGTGGGCGACCTCATCAACAACGGCGTGAAGTTCGACGTCAAGCCACGTGAAGAGCCGTCGGTGCTGATGACCATCCTGCTCAGCTGGGGCCCGATGTTGCTGCTGATCGGCGTGTGGATCTATTTCATGCGCCAGATGCAGGGCGGCGGCAAGGGCGGCGCCTTCAGTTTCGGCAAATCCAAGGCCCGCATGCTCGACGAGTCCACCAA